>JBCCCC010000001.1:0-101242 GCA_039033695.1 Pseudomonadota bacterium
CGGCGGAGCGCGCAGAGAGGCGCTATAAGCAGTTGAAAGACAACAATATTGATGTTAGTCTGCCGGCCCTTTTGCGGGATATTGAGCAGCGCGATCAGCGCGACGCGAGTCGCAGTCTGTCGCCGTTAAGGCCAGCGAGCGATGCGATTCGGATTGATTCGACGGGAATGTCGATTGATGCCGTGGTCGAGCGGATACTTGCCGAAAAGAATGCAAGGTTGGGATTGGGCGTCATTTAGCCGGGCCAGCCTGTTGCTCTTGTAACGCAGTCGGGGGCGGCTTTTGCCGATCGTTTTTTTACGCTTCGCCAGGACGGTGAGGCTTTTTTGTGGTTGACCGTACCAGCAGGATGCGACGTACGAATACTTATGAGGTGCTGCCGAGATGGCAGTGATGGTTTAACAACATGTCTGAAAGTTTTGCACAATTATTTGAAGAGAGTCTGGCTAGCCAGCAAATTGCACCTGGCACCATTCTGAACGGCACCGTCATGGCGGTGAATAGCGATGTCGTCATCGTAAACGCCGGTTTGAAGTCCGAAGCAGTAATTCCCGTAGAGCAGTTCCACAACGAAAGCGGCGAGCTAGAAGTTGCCGTTGGTGACGTTGTTGAGGTTGCGTTGGATGCGGTTGAAGACGGTTTCGGCGAAACGCGTTTATCGCGTGAGAAAGCCAAGCGCGCCCGCACCTGGACGCGACTTGAGAAAGCATTTGAGAATACCGAGATTGTTAATGGCGTGATTAATGGTCGCGTCAAGGGCGGCTTCACCGTCGAGATCGACAACGTTCGGGCATTCTTGCCAGGTTCACTGGTTGATGTGCGTCCTGTACGCGATCCGTCTTACCTGGAAGGCAAGGTGCTGGAGTTTAAGGTCATCAAGCTTGACCAGCAGCGCAACAACGTCGTTGTATCGCGTCGCGCGGTTGTAGAAGATGAATACAGTGCAGAACGAGAAGAACTGCTCAAGAGTCTGCAGGAAGGCAATACCATCAAGGGTATTGTTAAGAACCTGACGGATTACGGTGCGTTTGTTGATCTGGGCGGCATCGATGGTTTGCTGCACATTACCGACATGGCATGGAAGCGCGTCAAACACCCATCTGAGGTTGTATCAGTTGGCGAAGAGATCGATGTCAAGATCCTCAAGTTTGACCGCGAACGTCAGCGCGTTTCTTTGGGCATCAAACAGCTTGGTGCTGACCCATGGCAGGCGATTTCTCGTCGATACCCGCCAAACACGCGCTTGTTCGGCAAAGTTACCAATATTGCTGATTACGGTTGCTTTGTGGAGATCGAAGAGGGCGTCGAAGGCTTGGTTCACGTGTCTGAGATGGATTGGACGAACAAGAACGTCAACCCGCACAAAGTCGTGCACCTCGGCGAAGAAGTCGAAGTCATGGTGCTGGAGATCGACGAGGAGCGTCGTCGAATCTCGCTTGGTATCAAGCAGTGCAAGTCGAATCCTTGGGCAGAGTTCGGCACGACCTTCAACCGCGGCGATCTCGTGAAGGGCCAGATCAAGTCAATTACTGACTTTGGCATCTTTATCGGACTTGACGGCGGTATCGACGGCCTTGTGCATCTGTCGGACCTTTCATGGGATGACGATGGTGATGACGCCGTGCGTAACTACCAGAAAGGCCAGGAAGTTGAAGCCACCGTGCTCGCAATTGATTCCGAACGTGAGCGTATCTCGCTGGGTATCAAGCAGCTCGATCGTGACCCACTGGCGGCATGGATGGCGGATAACCCGAAAGGCAGTATCGTCAAAGGTACTATTTCGGAGGTTGATGCGCGCGGCGCGATCGTTGACCTCGGCGACGGACTGTTCGGGTCGTTGCGTGCATCAGAGCTGTCGCGTGAACGTGTCGAGGATGCGCGCACGATGCTTCGCGTAGGTGAAGAGATCGAGGCCCGCTTTACGGGCGTTGACCGCAAGAACCGGAACGTAGCATTATCTATTAAAGCCAAGGAGTTCCACGAGGAAGCTGAGGCGTTGCAGAGCTACCAGTCAGAGTCCACTTCGAGCAGTAGTGGTACGACGTTGGGAGACCTGCTGAAAGAGAAAATGTCTGGTTCTTCCGACTAGAACCTGATCAAACCCTGGCGGTTCGGTATAAGGCCGGGCCGTCAGGGCGATTTACGCGACTGGGAGCGCGCAGCCAATGACAAAATCCGAGCTCATCGAATTGATTGCGCGAAAACAACGGCATTTGCCTGCCAAAGACGTCGAACTGGCGGTTAAGCACCTGTTGGAACTCATGAGTGACTCGCTGGCGCAAGGCGAGCGCATCGAGATCCGCGGTTTCGGCAGCTTTTCGTTGCACTTTCGCCCACCTCGATTGGGTCGTAACCCGAAGACCGGTGCTGCGGTCGCGCTATCGGGTAAGCACGTACCCCATTTCAAGCCGGGCAAAGACCTGCGGGATCGCGTCAACGCCAGCCGTCATCTGGCAATAAAGAGCTGAGTACTGCCTGACGGACATGGCTACAACTCACGCTAACTGCTCATGATTCGTCGGATTCTGACGATCGTCCTGCTGATTGGCATCGTCATCTTCGCGGCGATCTTTGCATCGCTGAACACCGAGATTGTCCGAGTAGACTTGATGTTCACCGTACTCGACTCACCACAGTCGGTTGTCGTGATTGGCAGCGTTATTGTGGGCGCAATCGTCGGTCTGCTATGCGCGTCACTTTTTGTGCTGAAGTTCATGGCCGAGCGCCGGCGTCTGCGTAAGGCGTTGAAGAACGCCGAGACCGAGATCAGCAGTCTGCGCAGCCTGCCGCTGCAAGATGCTGACTGATCCTCTGGAGCAAATTCTCTTACTGGCGGGGCTGTTCCTGCTGCTGGCAGCAGCTGGCTTTCTGTTTGGGCGCTTTGGCGGTGACGACGATGCTGCGGGTAGCGCGCCTGCGCCGCTCAATTCCGAGTACCTGAAAGGGCTCAACTTTCTGCTGAATGATCAGAACGATCAGGCGCTCGAGCACTTTATTCGTTTGGTTCGCGTTGATGATCAGACGATCGAGACGCACTTCGCGCTGGGCAGCCTTTTTCGCCGACGCGGCGAGGTCGATCGGGCTATTCGCGTGCATCAGAACATCATCGCCAGGCCGGATCTTGCCGGGGAGCAGCGCGATCAGGCGTTGTATGCGCTGGCACGAGATTATCTGCATGCCGGCCTGTTGGATCGCGCGGAGAATCTGTTCGCCAAACTGGCCGATGGTTCCAGTTATCGCATCGAATCCCTGCAGCGATTGTGCAAGATCTACGAGCAGGAGCACGAGTGGAAGAATGCAGTCATCGCGGCACGGCAGCTCGAGGCGGCCAAGCAACCGGATATCGCGCCGCGCCTGAGTAACTACTATTGCGAACTGGCGCAACAGGCATTGGACGCGGGCGACATCGCGCAAGCGCGCGAGAACGTTCGCTTGTCGCAGGCAAAGCGCCAGCGCCTCACGCGAGGCGCCATTCTGCGTGGCGAAATCGCGTTGGAGGATGGCGACAAGGCATTGGCGCGCAAATTGTTCGGGCGCGTCCTTGCCCAGGACGGCGCGTACCTGATTGAGCTGCTGCCACGCCTGCAACGTCTTTATCAGGATGACATCCAGGGCCTGGATGCGGCGTTGGAAGACATCGCGAGCGAGCGGTCAGCGGCACGTCTTGAGATTGCGCGGGCTGCGTTGCAATGGCCGGATATACGATCGCCCTTTATTGACTCCTGCGTCGTCGAAATGATCGAGCGAGACGAAGTGCTCTCTGGGTTTGTCGACACCCAGGCCATTGTCAACGAGGCGGACCCTGCGCGGCGCGGCATGGCGATTGAGCGGGTTCGCGAAGCGCTGTCGAAACTCGCGGCTACCTCGCCACGGTATCGCTGTGGGCAGTGCGGGTTTTCGAGCAGGCAATTGTTGTGGCAATGCCCAGGCTGTCGGACATGGGAGTCTTTGCGTCCTATTGAGAATGTTCGATTCGACACACTGCTCGACCCGGACGGCAACGTTAACTACTGAGTAGCGCTCCGCCAATCGCCAAAACAAGGCCAACCTGGCTGATTTGCCAGCGGCAATGTACAGCAATTCCCGTGAACATGGTGCTGTCGGTAACGTTGCCGGCGATTCTCGGGAGTTAATCCAATGAAGCAAACAAATCGAGTTGTCGGGATGTGCCTGGCCGCTGCGCTAGCCGTCATGAGCAGTGGTGCATGGGCAGGCCCGGTCAACATTAATACCGCAAATGCAGAGACCATCGCAGCCGAGCTCGACGGCGTTGGCATTACCAAGGCGCGCGCCATCGTTGCTTATCGCAATGCAAATGGTCCGTTCAAGACGGCTGAGGCGTTGACGCAGGTGACGGGCATTGGTGAGCGCACCGTTGCGCTCAACGCGAAGAACATTGTAGTGAGTGTCAAAGCGGCGGAGAAGCCAGCGAAGTAGCACCGGCTGCTGTCGGGCGCGCGCCGTCCCCAGACGACGCGCGAGCGCAGCACGCTGTTGCTGTGCGTTTGGTCATGATCCCGGTTGTGCCCATGCGTTATAGTTCGGTGGGTGCCGGCCACGCTGTGTGGCTGGCACCCTGATGGAGCGCCTGATGTCACAAAACGTTCGAACTGCCGTGTTTCCCGTCGCCGGGCGCGGAACCCGATTCTTGCCCGCGACCAAAGCGAGCCCTAAGGAAATGCTCCCGGTCGTCGACAAACCGCTGATTCAGTACGCCGTCGAGGAGGCGGTAGCCGCGGGCGCGACTCGTCTGGTATTTGTCACCGGTTCGTCGAAGCGCGCTATCGAGGATCACTTCGACACCGATCCCGAACTCGAGCGGGCGCTCAGCGAGTCGGGCAAGGAGGCGCTGTTGCGCAGCGTTCGCGATATCGTGCCGACAGGTGTGTCGTGTGTATACATTCGCCAGGGTGAGCCGCTGGGTCTTGGTCATGCGGTTCTGTGCGCGCGTCCCGCGGTGGGCGATGAGCCGTTTTTCGTGCACTTGGCAGATGACTTGATTGCCGGCGACTCTGGCTGCCTGGCCGAGATGGCAGCCTATCGTGCCGAGCATGGGGGCAGCGTGCTCGGCGTGGAGACGGTGCCACGATCACAAACCGCGAGTTACGGTATTGTGGATATTGGCGACGCGAATCCAGAGGAGGGCGGGCAGATTCGCTACATGGTTGAGAAGCCGACGCCTGACGAAGCGCCATCAACGCTGGCCGTTGTGGGGCGTTATCTGCTCGAACCTGAAATTTTCGACAAGCTTGAGCAGACGGGGCGCGGCGCTGGTGGCGAAATTCAGTTGACCGACGGCATTGCCACACTGCTACAAGAGCAACCCGTCCATGCGATGCCTTTTTCCGGTACCCGTTATGATTGCGGCAGCAAACTGGGGTATCTGCAGGCGACTGTCGAGCTCGCGCTGGCGCATCCGGAACTCGGCGAGCGGTTTGCTAACTATCTCGCGTCTCGCAGTTAGTGGCAATGGCCGCGATGGCTTAGCGCGTATGGGTAAATCCAGCGCAAAAAAAAGCCCGTAAAAACGGGCTTTTTTGGTATTTGGCTCCTCGGGCCGGACTCGAACCAGCGACCAATCGATTAACAGTCGACCGCTCTACCAACTGAGCTACCGAGGAATACCCGGTTAAACACCGGAAGCCGCGCATTCTGGCCAACGGTACACGACAAGTCAAGCAAATCCGGCTCAACTTTCGCGTAAGTAATGGGCCTGCATTAGCTGCCGCTGTCGGCGGTGAGCTGGTATTCTAATCGGCTGCGCGGCGACACGGATAAGCGGGGTAGCTGCTGACCCGGGGAGCGCACGATGCGCAGGACATCTGGAGTTATCAATCATGAGTGATGTGGATAAGACACAGTTCATGCTGCAGGCGGACTACAAGCCCGCGGGCGACCAGCCGACCGCGATCGCAGGCCTGGTCGATGGCCTGAGAGATGGTCTTGCGCGGCAGACGTTGCTCGGGGTCACCGGTTCCGGCAAGACGTTTACCATCGCCAATGTTGTGCAAACGCTGCAACGGCCGACGATCGTACTGGCGCCAAACAAGACGCTTGCAGCACAGCTGTACGGCGAGATGCGAGAGTTTTTCCCAAACAATGCTGTCGAGTACTTCGTGTCCTACTACGATTACTACCAGCCGGAGGCGTATGTTCCCTCATCGGATACGTTTATCGAGAAGGACGCATCCATCAACCAGCATATTGAGCAAATGCGATTGTCCGCGACGAAGGCGTTAATCGAGCGCCCCGACGCAATCATTGTCGCGACCGTATCTGCGATCTACGGCCTCGGTGATCCGGAAGCCTATTTCAGCATGGTACTGCACCTCTCGCGTGGAGAGCGTATTGATCAGCGCAGCATCCTGCGGCGGCTTGCAGAAATGCAGTACAAGCGTAATGAAGTAGAGCTTAGCCAGGGTACCTATCGCGTTCGCGGCGAGATCATTGACATTTTCCCAGCCGAGTCTGAGCGCGATGCCGTGCGCATTGAGCTGTTCGACGATGAAATTGAAGCGCTGTCCTGGTTCGATCCGCTGACCGGAGAAGTGACCCGCGCGGTCCCGCGCCTCACGGTGTTCCCGAAATCACATTACGTCACGCCACGCGATCGCCTGCTAGGCGCACTCGACCACATCAAGGTTGAGCTTCGGGAACGGCTGGCTGTACTCAGAGATATTGGCAAACTGCTCGAGGCGCAGCGACTTGAGCAACGCACGATGTTTGACATCGAGATGATTCAGGAGCTTGGCTATTGCAACGGTATCGAGAACTACTCGCGATACTTGTCGGGCAGGGGGGTTGGCGAGCCGCCGCCGTGCCTGTTTGACTACTTGCCTCCTGACGCGTTACTCGTGGTGGACGAGAGTCACGTCACCATTCCGCAGTTGGGCGCGATGTACAAAGGCGATCGTGCCCGCAAGGAGACGCTGGTTGAGTTCGGTTTCCGGTTGCCATCTGCCCTGGACAATCGCCCGTTGAGGTTTGACGAGTTCGAATCACTGGCGCCACAAACGATATATGTGTCGGCAACGCCCGGTCGTTACGAGAAGGAACACGCGGACAACACGGTTGAGCAGTTGGTTCGTCCAACAGGGCTGATCGATCCGGTAGTCGATATTCGCCCCGTTACGCACCAGGTCGATGACGTATTGTCGGAAATCCGCTTGCGGGTTGATGCCGGCGAGCGCGTGTTGATCACGACGCTGACCAAGCGCATGGCTGAGGACTTGACCGACTATCTTCGCGAGCATGGCGTCGATGTACGTTATCTGCATTCGGATATTGATACGGTCGAGCGCACAGAGATCATCCGTGATCTTCGGCTCGGGGAGTTCGATGTGCTGGTGGGTATCAACTTGCTGCGTGAGGGGCTCGATATGCCCGAGGTTTCATTGGTCGCCATACTCGATGCAGACAAGGAGGGGTTTTTGCGTTCGGAAGGCTCGCTGATCCAGACCATTGGTCGCGCAGCGCGTAACGTGAACGGAAAAGCCATTCTCTACGCAGACAGTGTGACGGGCTCCATGCGGCGGGCGCTGGACGAGACCGAGCGCAGACGGCAAACGCAGCTCGCATACAATGAAGAACATGGCATTGAGCCAAAGACGATTCTCAAAGCCGTTGCCGACATTATGCAGGCTGGCGATACGGGTAATGGTCAGCGACGCGGTCGCGGCAAGAGAGGTCTCAAAGAGGACTTGGCTGCGATGCAGGCAATGACACCCGAGGCCGTGTTAAAGCGGATCAAGAAGCTCGAGCAGGCCATGTTCAAGCATGCGCGTGAGCTGGAATTCGAGCAGGCAGCTTCGGTTCGGGACGAAATAGACCAGCTGCGCCGGCACGGTCTGGGCTTGCAAACACGACAATCCGCATAGTCCGGGTGGCTGCAACGTCTGCGGGCTTGGTCTGGCCGCGATTTTCGGTTAAGCTCGCCGCCCCGTTTGAATTCAAGCACAGGCGGGCACCGGGATCGGGGCGATTAGCTCAGGGGTAGAGCGCCACGTTGACATCGTGGAGGTCGGTGGTTCGAAACCACCATCGCCCACCAGTCCTGCGACGACTGATAGGGTTTGTTGCGTTAACACCACGGATCTGCCGGCGATCAGTCGGAAAATGCTGAAATCCTTTAATTTTATGCACTTGCGCCCTTGTTTTGGGGCGCTTGTCGGCATTACAATTGCGGGCTGTGTGAAGGGTGTCGCACCACAAGGTGCACCTTGCACAGGATTGTAACAAGGCCATCAGGAGGGTCTGCATATCGCATCTGCAAAACGGGCTAGGCGCAACGATGATATTCAAGCGTCTGAAGTAAGAGTGATTCGTGAAGACGGCGAACAGGCTGGCGTGATGTCGCTGACCGAAGCGCTGGGACTGGCAAAAGCTGAACGGTTGGATCTCGTTGAGGTATCGCCTAACGCGGAACCACCAGTGTGCCGAATCATGGACTACGGCAAGTTCATCTTTGAGCAGAGCAAGAAAAACCAGTCTGCGAAGCGCAAGCAGAAGCAGTCGCAGGTCAAAGAGATCAAGTTTCGCCCAGGTACTGAAGAGGGCGACTACAACGTCAAGCTAAAGAAGCTTATCCAGTTTCTCGAGAAAGGTGACAAGACTAAGGTTACTTTGCGGTTCCGAGGCCGTGAAATGGCGCATCAAGAGCTCGGGGCTGAGCTGTTGAAACGGGTTCGCACTGACCTTGAAGAGTATGGCTCGGTCGAGCAGATGCCGTTGATGGAAGGGCGGCAGATGGTGATGGTGATTGCACCCAAAAAGCACTAGCTCGCCGGATGTGAGCCATGTGCCGAAGGCGCGAACAGATTTGAGCGTGACCAAATAGGTAACGCTGGCCTTGGCGGCAACGACAAGGCAAGACTGGCTGCAATAGCGGCCAAGATAATGACGGCATGAATATACATGCCATGACAACAAGTAAACGTCGTTGTGGCGTTTCGCCAGCCCTGTCTCGTGAGACATGAACTGGCCAAAAAATAAGGAGACAGCAATGTCTAAGATGAAGACCAATCGCGGCGCTGCGAAGCGGTTCCGTCGCACCGGAAAAGGTGGTTTCAAGCGCGCTCAGTCGCACCTGAACCATATTCTCACCAAAAAGAGCAGCAAGCGTAAACGCCAGCTTGGCAATACCTTGCAGGTCGCTGATGCGGATGTAAAAGCCGTTCGGCGCATGCTGCCGTTCAGTTGAGGAGCGCACTACCATGGCAAGAGTAAAACGTGGTGTCGTCGCTCGTGCGCGGCACAAGAAAGTTCTCGGTAAAGCGAAAGGCTACTACGGCGCCCGCCGCAAAGTTTTCCGGGTTGCCAAACAGGCCGTCATCAAGGCTGGTCAGTATGCGTATCGTGACCGACGCGTGCGCAAACGTGAATTCCGACGTCTCTGGATTTCGCGCATCAACGCGGCTGCGCGCATCAACGGTTTGTCCTACAGCCGTTTCATGAATGGCCTGAGCCGTGCCGAGATCGATATCGATCGCAAAGTACTGGCGGATCTTGCTGTGCATCAGCCGGAGTCGTTCGCGGCACTCGCTGAGCAAGCAAAGGCACATTTGCCTGCGTAGCTTCTGCGCTGCCTGCAAGTGATCGAATAAGCATTGCCTGCGGTCAGTCATGGCCGCAGGTCTTTGATCGGGATGCTATCCGTGGACGATCTGGACACGTTTCAACGTGATGCAATGGCTGCGATCGAAGCAGCCGACTCGCCTGCTGCACTGGACACTGTGCGTGTAGAGTTGCTCGGTAAGAAGGGTCGTTTAACCGGTTTGTTGAAGGGCCTTGGTCGTCTTTCGCCCGAAGAACGTCCCGCCGCGGGTCATCAGATTAACGCCATTAAGGGCACGCTGGCCGCGGCAATCGAGTCGCGCGGTGCGGGTCTTGCGCGTGCGCAACTCGATGCACGCCTTGCTGGCGAGTCGATAGATGTCACGCTACCTGGTAGAGGGCAGCGCGCGGGGTCGTTGCATCCCGTAACACTTGCGCGGCGCAGGATCGAGGCGATTTTCGTTGGTGCTGGGTTCGGTGTTCGTCAGGGGCCGGAGATTGAAGACGATTTCCATAATTTCACGGCACTGAATATTCCTGACAATCATCCTGCGCGTGCCATGCACGATACATTCTATTTCGGCGATGGACGTTTGTTGCGCACGCATACGTCACCAACGCAAATCCGTACCATCAATGAAGAGGGTGTGCCGATACGTGTCATCTGTCCGGGGCGGGTTTATCGTTGTGATTCTGATCAGACGCACACACCCATGTTCAACCAGGTGGAAGGTCTGGTGATAGATCGCGATATCAGCTTTGCGAATCTCAAGTCTGTGCTCAATGAGTTCGTACAACAGTTTTTTGAGCGTGATGCGCAACTGCGCTTTCGCCCATCGTATTTCCCATTCACAGAGCCCTCTGCCGAGGTTGATGTCATGATGGAAGATGGTAGCTGGCTCGAGATTCTAGGCTGCGGGATGGTGCACCCCAACGTGCTGCGAAATGTGGGTGTTGATCCCGAGGCATACGGCGGCTATGCGTTTGGCATCGGTATCGAACGATTGGCGATGCTGCGCTATGGCATTGGCGACCTTCGCACCCTGTTTGAAAACGATCTCAAGTTTCTGGAGCAATTCCAATGATTTGCCGAATCAGCGAACCTGCTGAGCTTGCGTCAATGGTCGTCGACCAATGAAGTTCTCGAAGCGTTGGCTGGAAGAGATGCTCGGCGACAGTGTGGAGCTGGCATTGCTACTTGAGCGTCTAACGCTGGCGGGCCTTGAAGTTGATGGCACCGAGTCTCTCGAGGCGATTGACAAACTGGTGGTCGGTCGTGTGATTACGGTTGAACCACATCCTGACGCCGACAAGTTGCGCGTCTGCCAGGTCGATGATGGCCACGAGACCCTGCAGATCGTTTGCGGTGCGCCGAACGTGCGAGCCGAGCTGCGTGTTGCAGTCGCTCAGATTGGCTGCAAGCTCCCTGGCGGGCTTAAGATCCGCAAGTCCAAGCTGCGCGGTGTCGAGTCGCACGGCATGCTGTGTTCGACTGCCGAACTTGGGTTGGGCAACGATCACGATGGCATTATGGAACTGGCGGTGGACTTGCAACCTGGGACGCCGGTCGCGCAAGTGTTGGCTATTCCGGATACCGTTGTCGATATCGACCTTACGCCAAATCGAGGCGACTGTTTCTCATTGTTGGGTGTGGCTCGGGAAGTTGCGACCTTCACGCGGTTGCCGTTCGACGAGCCTGTCGTCGCCGCGTGTGACGCGGATGCGGATCATCCTTTCAGGGCCGCTGTTGCTGCACCTGAGGCGGCGCCGGTCTTTACCTCGCGCGTGATTGAGGGCATCAACCCCGACGCCGAAACGCCGTTGTGGATGATTGAGCGACTGCGACGCAGCGGCGTCCGGGCGATTCACCCGGTGGTCGACATTACGAACTACGTGATGCTGGAGTATGGTCAGCCATTGCATGGCTATGACCTGGACAAGCTTGCCGGCAATATTGACGTGCGGTTCGCATCGGGCGACGAATCACTGACGTTGTTGGATGGTAAGTCGATCACGCCTGATTCAGATACCTTGCTAATCACCGATGAGAGTGGTGCGATTGGTCTAGCTGGTATCATGGGCGGCGAGTCCACGTCGGTGACAGACGGCACCCGCAACATTGTGTTTGAAGCCGCGTTCTTTGCACCTGCGGGTATGGCTGGTAAAGCCCGACGCTATGGCATGCATACCGACGCCTCTTTACGCTTCGAGCGAGGGGTCGATCCCGCTGGCCAGGTCAGGGCACAGGAGCGGGCCGCGGCGCTGCTCGTCGCCATTGCCGGCGGTCGTTGCGCGCCAATTCAAGTCGTTTCTGCACCGGAACATGTGCCTGCGCGCACGCCGGTTACCTTGCGCGTAGCGCGGCTGGAAAAAGTCCTTGGCGTTGCCGTCGATCACACCTCGGTGAGCGAGGTCTTTGCCCGTCTTGGTTTCGAATTTGATGTGACTGAGGACGGCTGGTCGGTTGAGCCGCCGAGCTTCCGCTTTGATATTTCGATTGAGGAAGACCTTATCGAGGAGGTTGCGCGCGTGTACGGGTATGACCGTATACCGACAATCAAGGCCTACTCACAGACGGCGTTGGTGCCAAGCACTGAGAGCCGTATCAGTGAGGAACGCCTGCGCGACGCGATGAGTGCCATCGGCTACAGCGAATCCATCAGCTACAGCTTTGTCGATCCCGATGATCATGCGGCACTAGGTCTTGCGCCGGCCGGGCCAGAACTGGTGAACCCGATTTCGAGAGAATTGTCGGTGATGCGTGGCACGTTGCTATGCGGCCTTCTGAAAGCTGCGGCACACAACCTTGCGCGTCAGCGCGATAGCGTCAGGATGTTCGAGTTTGGGCACGTGTTTTCGGACGATGGCGAGCCCGGCAAATTTGCAGCGGTCGCGGTTGGTCGATTCTATCCTGAGCAATGGGGCGAGCCAGGCCGTGCTATTGACTTTTTTGACATAAAGTCAGATTTGCAGCGCATGTTGGCGTTATCGAACGCCGACGATGAGTTTACGTATGAGTCATTTGTCACCGAGAGTCTGCACCCAGGGCAGGCAGCCAGCGTTTTGCGCAACGGTGAACCCATTGGATTCATCGGCGCGTTGCACCCAAGTGTCGCTACGCGATTTGAAATCGATGCGCCGTGCTTCGTGTTTGAAGTTGACGCCGATGCCGCATTTTCGGCCAAACTGTCGGAATCTGCGCCGATCTCGCGCTTTCCGCAGGTTCGCCGAGACGTGGCAGTGCTGGTTGATGAATCGGTTGCCGCAGGGGATATCGTCGCAACCGCTCGCAGCGCAGGTGGTGCACTACTGAAGGCCGTACGCGTGTTCGATGTCTATCAGGGTAAAGGTATAGAACCGGGGCTAAAAAGTATCGCTTTAGGCTTGATTTTACTGGATTCTTCGCGCACTCTATTGGACGAAGATGCAGACCGGGTTGTACACAAAGTGATCGACAGTTTGCTTCAAATTCACGGCGCAAAATTAAGAGAATAATCGCGATGGCACTCACCAAAGCGGAAATGGCCGATTCACTGTTCAACGAGCTAGGGCTGAACAAACGCGAAGCGCGCGAGCTGGTCGATTTGTTTTTCGAAGAACTGCGTTCTTCGTTAGCTGTCGGTGAACAGATTAAGCTGTCTGGGTTCGGCAATTTCGATCTGCGTGATAAGAACGAGCGACCCGGCCGGAACCCCAAGACGGGGGAAGAGATTCCGATTTCGGCGCGTCGTGTGGTGACTTTCAGGCCTGGGCAAAAACTCAAGGCAAGAGTAGAGGCATATGCTGGAACCGGGAAATAACGATCAACTCCCTGCAATTCCCGGTAAGCGGTATTTCACGATTGGCGAAGTCAGCGAACTCTGTGCTGTCAAGCCGCACGTATTGCGGTATTGGGAGCAGGAGTTTCCGCAACTAAAGCCGGTGAAGCGTCGGGGCAATCGACGTTACTATCAGCGCCAGGACGTCCTGGTAATTCGTCAGATCCGCAGCTTGCTTTATGACCAGGGCTTTACTATTGGTGGTGCGCGTCAGCAATTGACGGGCGAGGAAGCCAAGAGCGACGTGAGCCAGAGTCAGCAGTTGATTCGCCAAATGCGGATCGAACTGGACGAAGTCTTAAAGATACTAAGACGTTAAATAACAATATCTTAGAGATTATTTCTCGAAACTAATTTCGGTCGGGGCGTGGCGCAGCCTGGTAGCGCACCACAATGGGGTTGTGGGGGTCGGAGGTTCGAATCCTCTCGCCCCGACCATCTTTCATGTTGCCCGCCTCAACGCCTCACAAGTACTGCTGCTGGGGCACGTACACTAGCTCCGCGGTTCGCGCCGAGACGTCCTTGGCGCGCAACGTCTTGTCTTCAATCCCCAACAAGATGGGCTCCGCGTTGTGCCGGTGAATATTCACTTTGGCATTGTAGACGTGCCGGGTAAGGCCATGCTTGTCATTAATGATCAGCTTGCGAATTGAAAAGCGACCATCACCGCAGCGCTCACCGGTCAAGTAACATTTGATTGACGTAACCTTGTCTCCGGACAGCTCGAGGCCACGCAGTCGACTCATGTTTCGTTGGGTATAGTCCACAAACTGGATAGCATCGGTGGCATCGATTTCCTCGGACGGCTGGTCTTTGAAAGCGCCAACATAGATCTGTCCGGGCAAGGCGCGCTCGATCATGCGCGCAAGCTCGACCGTGACGTCACCGACAATGTAGTCATAGGTGCTTGGGTTGAGCCCATCTGCCTGGTGAAACTCATAACAGCTGCCAATATGAAACGCCGTACGCAACAGTGGCACCGACCGCGCGACTGCCTTGCTGCGGGCAATCGCATTGTCGGCCAATACGAGCTGCATGAAGTGATAGAGGTTTACGTTTGGCAGCTCGCCACGATCACGGTTCCAAATGTAAAAGCCATCACCTGACGTCGAGCGTGCAAAGTTGATGCCTATTTCACGGTCGAGTAGTTTGCTGTGCGCTGCATTGAGTGAGTAGGACAGGCTGTTGAGTTGGGTCATCTGTTCAAACGGGCTTAGCAGGCTAAAGCCGACAATGTCGAACAGTGCTACCGCGCGATTCTCGACATGGTTGACGCCATAGCGCTTCACCATGGCTTCAATGAGCTGGGTTTCTTTATCCGAGTCGGACAGCCGGTCTTTCATCTCGAGAATGGTTGGCTCGACGCCGAGCAAGCGAGCGACCTTGCCGAGCTGTTCCAGCGACAGATTGGCCGGCCCGGAAATCAGCTCGGTGATGAAACGTTCAGACGGACGCCATGGCATGTCGCCGCCTGCAGGCGTCGCCGTATACTCGGCAAGTGCATAGTGAGGAACGACGAGTAGGCAGATGCCTTTGGGGTGATACGACCAACTGAGTATTGTATTGGAGCCAAGACCCCAGGCAGCGTTCAGCTGGCGTTCGAGCGCAACCAGGCTGCCGCGCTCGCGCAAGCCAATACCGGAGGCCATGTCGGCGAGCGCATCAAGGTGCGCCGAACTCCCGGCAATTTTTATGATTCCTGAATCTGATAGTCGGTCAAGCGACATTCGAGCGATTTCCGCCTTGCACAATTGGGTCAGCAGTTACTTGAGAAACGACGCAGAATCTACTGATTTATTCCGATAAAACACAATGATTACGTTATCATTGGTCAACGGTAATCAACTGGCTACAGCGTTGCAAGCGCTATTACAGCTTAACGGCTAATCGTCAAAAAACATTAACCTATCATGCGTTGCGCGTTTGCCCGTCGGTTGGCGTCTGTGCGCTCGCCGGGGACGTAGCATGGGCACAAGCCTCTGCCTGGATTCAATTGATCAGTTGCGATGCGAATTGACACCTTCGCTGCGCGCCACACCCACCGTCGAGCTTGCGGCGCTGGCAGATTCGGATGCAGGCATCAGCCTGGTCGGCAAGCTCGAATTATGGCAAATCACAGGCTCATTCAAGGCTCGCGGTGCGCTTGCCAATGTGCGGGCTATGTCGCCAGCGCAACGCAGTCGCGGCGTGACCGCCGTAAGCGCCGGCAACCATGCGATTGCAACGGCGTTTGCCGCAGCAAGTTGTGGCGTTGACGCCAAGCTCGTCATGACGGCGAGCGCGCCGGACGTTCGGGTACAACGTTGCGAGGCGTTTGGTGCGCGCGTCGAGCGTGCCGATGATGTGCATCAGGCTTTTGAGCGGGTCGCTGAGATTGAGAACGATGAGAAGCGTGTGTTTGTGCATCCGTTTGAGGGTGAGTTGACGGCGCGCGCAACAGCGGGCGTGGGCCGCGAATTGATGCTCGACGCGCCGTCACTTGACGCCGTTATTGTGCCCGTTGGCGGTGGTGGACTGGCAGCAGGCGTGAGCGCGGCGGTCAAGCTAACGCAACCAAGCTGCGAGGTTTTTGGGGTTGAGCCTGTTGGAGCAAACTCCATGCAACAGAGTATTGCGGCAGGTAAACCCGCCACGCTCGATGCGGTGACCACGATTGCCGACAGCTTAGGCGCGCCCATGGCGTTGCCCATTAGCTTTGCGCACTGCCAACGATATCTTGACGACATTGTAACGGTGACCGATAGCGCACTGCGTGCGGCAATGTATGAGATTTATCACACGCTCACGATGGCCGTTGAACCCGCTTGCGCTGCCGGGCTCGCGGCCGCACGAGGCCCGCTGCGCGAGCGTCTGCGAGGCAAGCGCGTGGGTATCGTGTTCTGTGGCAGTAATATCGACCTGGCCACTTGGTTTGCGTTGGCCGGTGACGAATCATGAGCGCACTGGTCACAGCGCTTGTCGACGCGCTCGGCTCGAAGCATGTAATCACCCAGGCAGATCGCATGGCCGCATATATGACGGAGTGGCGCGGGCGTTGGCAAGGTCAAGCTCGCTGTGTCGTCAGGCCGAGTTCCACCGCTGATGTCGCAGCCGTCGTACGTTTGTGCAGGGATGCAAAGGTTGCCATTGTGCCGCAGGGCGGCAACACCGGCTTGTGTGGCGGTGCAGTGAGCCGTTCTGGCGATGTGTTGCTGGCGCTAGATCGAATGCACGCGATCCGCTCGATTAATGCGATTGATTACTCGATGACGCTGGAGGCAGGCTGCACGCTGGCCAACGCACAAGACGCGGCTGCGGAGGCAGGAAGGCTGTTGGCGCTGGATCTCTCATCTTCAGGTAGCTGCCAGATCGGCGGCAATTTGTCGACCAATGCGGGAGGTGTCAATGTCTTGCGTTATGGCTGTGCACGTGAGCAGGTGCTGGGGCTGGAGGTTGTGTTGCCGTCGGGCGAGATCATCGACGGGTTGAAGACTGTGCGCAAGAACACGGCGGGTTATGACCTCAAGCAGTTATTCATCGGCGCAGAAGGGACGCTAGGCGTTATCACTGCGGCCAGTCTCAGGCTCTACGCGCAGCCCACATCGCGCCAGGTGTTCTGGCTCGCGCTCGACCAACTGGAGCATGTTCTCGATCTCTATGCCGAAGCCCGAGCGCATTTTGACAACACACTGGCAGCATTTGAGGTCGTGTCAGGTCGCGCGTTGTCTTTTGTGCTGCGGCATATCGAAGATAGTCAGGCCCCTGGCGCATCGGACAGCGCGTGGCATGTGTTGTTGGAGGTTAATGGCAGCGACGGGGAGGTCAGCGAGCCTGCTGTGCAAGCATTTGTGGCTGGGCAAATGGCGGCTGGCCGCGTTCGCGATGCACGGGTTGCGCAAGGGGCGGCACAGGCCAGCGCACTATGGGCGCTGCGTCACAACCTGTCCGAGGCGCAGCGCTACGAGGGCGCAAGTATCAAGCACGACGTCTCGATACCGCTGGATGCTATGGTCATGTTCTATGCGTCGGCCGAAGCGCAGCTTCTGGCGATCCATGCTGACTTACGGCTCGTGTGTTTTGGCCACATCGGTGATGGCAATTTGCATTTCAATGTGAGCCAGCCTGCTTCGATCGACGCAAGCGTATTCGAAGGCCTGCGCCCCGCGATCAATGAGACGGTCCACCGTCTGGTCATCGCCCATGATGGATCAATTAGTGCGGAGCATGGCATCGGCATGCTGAAACGCGATATTCTCGGGGATCAGGTCGGCGAAACCGCGTTGACGCTGATGCGAACAATAAAGGCGGCCATTGATCCGCTTAATCTGATGAACCCCGGTAAGGTGCTATGAACGACGTTGATCCGGCTATCGGCGAGCCGCCGCAGGCGTTGTTGCTAGCGATGGAGCAGCTGATCAGCGGCGAGCGAAGTATCGCTGAGTTTCGTGATGACATGCTCAACATCCTGTATGAGAAACCGGCCATCGCGCAGGCTGTGCGCGGTCTGGTGGACGACTATGCCCGGCGCGGCTTGGTACCCGAGCAGATACACAGGTTGCTGACGCGTGATATCGACAAAGCAACCAATGAGGATCTGCCGACCACGCCAACAGAGTTCACCTATTCCGGCGAAGAGACGGACACGTTTGGACAGGGTCAGGACCGGCAGCACGTGACAGCATCAAAGGCTAAGTCCACGCCACGTCCAATAGCCGTTGGCAGCCTGCTGCGAGATCGGTTTGAAATCGTTGGACGCGCGTCGGGCGGCAGCATGGGCGTTGTCTACAAGGCTATCGACCGACGCCTCGCCGAGGCGGAAGGTGGCCAACCGAATGTTGCGATAAAAGTTCTGGCGCCGGACTATGCCGGTCACGGGAGTGCGATGCGTGCGTTGCAGCAGGAAGCGGCCAAGGGCCGTTACCTGAATCACCCGAACATCGTGCGTTTTCTGGATTTGGACCGTTGCGACGATCAGGTTTTCTTGGTCATGGAATGGTTGGATGGCCGATCACTTAGTGACATCCTGAATGAGCAGCCCGGCAAGCCTATGCCCGCAGGCCAGGCGCTGGAGATTATCGCCGCAGTCGGGCAAGCGTTAGCACATGCGCACAAGCTTGGCGTGACCCATGCCGATGTAAAGCCAGGCAACGTCATGGTGTTGCCGGGCGGCGGCGTGAAGCTGCTCGATTTTGGTATCTCACGCGCTCGTGGTGACCTGGCGGGCAAGGCCGTCAGTTTTGATTCGAGCTTCCTGCAAGCCGCGACGCCTGCCTACGCCAGCCCGCAGGTTCTGGCAGGTCAGGCAGCGCGGCCGATTGACGATGTCTACTCGCTGGCCAGCATGGCTTATCGTCTGTTCAGCGGGCAACGCGTGTTTCGCGACAAGAGTGCGCGAGAAGCGCTCGAGAACCAATGGCGTCCAGCGCGCATTGACACACTCGATGCAAAGCAATGGCGGGCACTGGAGCGTGCGCTCGCGCTACCGCAGGCTGATCGCACCCCGAGTGTTGATGCGTTCCTCGAAGAGATGGGGCTCGTTAGCGAGACGGCCGACTCACGCGCGCTGGCAGCATGGCGGTGGCCAATCGCGGGTGTCGTTGGATTGACTTTGCTGGCTGGTCTCGCGTTGTGGTCGCCCCGGTTTTCTGTTGAACAGCCTGAGTCGCCCACGCCATCAACGGCACTGGGGCAATCTAGCCGGTCCGCACCCCAAGCCGTCGAGAACGACGCGCGCGCAACTCCACCACCGGACATTCCCTTCGAGGTGACCGATGTGCGCTTCATTCCGAACCTGCCACCGGCTGCAATTACGCTGGCTTTGCCGGCGCCTGGCGCCGCAGCGCGCAGCAGCATTGCAGAGCTGCGACTTATTGAGGATGCTGGTGCGTCGATCATTCGGCTGACGCGCAGCGATGCGGCACAACCATTAACAGTTTCTCTGGTGCGTCAGCCCGTTGCCGAGTCATTAGGGTTATTGTTGGCTGGCAGCTTGCGTGTGGTGCCAGAGATTGTCCGCTTTGAGGCGGGTCAGACTTCAGCTGACGTCACAGTCGAGAATCTGCCTGACGAGCAGGTTGAGCCAGACAACGACGTTCGCTACACGTTGGTGAATACCGAGGACGATAGAACGCTGGCTGAGGTATCGCTGCAGCTCAACGACGACGATCGACAGCGGATCGCATCAGAGCTTCCGCCGGACACTGCCGGGTTTGCATTGGACGAGTTGACAGTCCGTGAGGATGCCGCTGCCGTAAGGTTGACCGTTTGGCGCTTCAACGCGAGGGCTGGCGAGTTCCAGATACCCATATTGATCGAGGACTTGGGCGCAACACCTGGCGAGGATTACATCATGAATAGTGATGCATCGGTCAGGTTCGAGTCGGGCCAATCCGTTACCACGTTGTATTTGTTGCTCGTGTCGGACGACCTTGCAGAGCCCGTCGAGTCGTTGCGCCTGAGTATCGCGGGCGAGGGCGATTGGCCGGGTGTTAATCGCAGCGCCACAGTGCGTATACTCGACGTTTCCGCAGCGTCAGCAACCGAGTGAATTTGACGGCGCGGCGACCGGCGCCGTGATGGACCAGTAGAACAACATGACAAAAGACAAGAATCAGCGCCGCTACTCGCGCACGATCGTTGACGGACCTTCACAGGCACCCAGCCGCGCCATGCTTCGCGCAGTTGGATTTGATGATGCTGACTTTCTGAAGTCCCAGGTTGGTATTGCCTCGACATGGAGCATGGTGACGCCGTGCAATATGCACATTAATGCGTTGGCGGATCATGTTCAGACTGGCGTCAGCCGCGCCGGCGGCAAGCCAGTGCAATTCAACACCATCTCAGTATCTGATGGCATCTCGATGGGCACGCCGGGCATGCGCTATTCACTGGTTTCCAGAGAGGTCATCGCTGACTCGATTGAGGCGGTGACTGGAGGCCAGGGCTTTGACGGCTTGGTCACTATTGGCGGCTGCGACAAGAACATGCCAGGGTGCATGATTGCGATGGCACGGCTAAACCGTCCGTCTGTGTTCGTGTATGGCGGGACAATCAAACCAGGCGTAAATCGGCGCGACATCGTGTCGGTGTTTGAGGCGGTCGGTGGATTGGCCGGCGGCAAGATCTCTGAAGCTGAGTTACTCGATGTTGAACGTACGGCGATCCCGGGCCCCGGAGCATGCGGCGGCATGTATACGGCAAACACAATGGCATCGGCGATTGAAGCGCTGGGTATGAGCTTACCGGGCAGTTCAGCGCAGGAAGCGGTGTCGACGGACAAGACACTGGATTGTGAGCTTGCCGGGGAAGCGGTCGTTCGCTTGCTGGCGGCCGATATCAAGCCTCTGGACATCATGACGCGCCAGGCATTCGAGAACGCAATCACGGTCGTGATCGCGCTCGGTGGCTCAACGAACGCCGTATTGCACTTGTTGGCAATAGCGCATGCGGCGAATGTGTCGTTGACACTTGATGACTTCACGCGGATCGGCGCCAACGTCCCGGTGCTCGCCGATCTGAAGCCGAGCGGTTACTATTCCATGTCGGAGCTGGTAGCGATTGGCGGCATCAGGCCGTTGATGAAGACATTGCTGGAAGCCGGTTTTCTGCATGGCGATTGCCTCACTGTTACCGGCAACACGCTCGCGGAGGACCTTGCTGATGTCGCCGATTATCCTGCCGATCAAAAAATCGTTATGCCGCTGTCATCACCTATCAAGGCTGATAGCCATTTGGTCGTGCTCTACGGGAATATTGCGAGCGAAGGCGCTGTGGCCAAGATCACTGGCAAAGAAGGCTTGGCATTCGAGGGTAATGCGAAAGTCTACGATTCCGAAGAATCCGCGCTACAGGCGATACTCGATGGCGACGTCGTCGCGGGTGACGTCGTGGTTATTCGCTACGAGGGACCAAAGGGTGGTCCGGGTATGCGTGAGATGCTGAGTCCGACCGGCGCCATCATGGGCAAAGGGCTTGGCGACAAGGTGGCACTGATCACGGATGGCCGTTTCTCAGGCGGCAGCCACGGGTTCGTGGTTGGTCATGTCACGCCGGAGGCAGTATCGGGTGGCACTATTGCACTGATTGAGAATGGCGACCCGATACGAATTGATGCACAGGCCAAGCGGATCGATCTGATGGTCGGCGACGATGTCATCGCGCAGCGGCGCGCACAATGGCAACCACCAGCACCACGCGAAACCCGAGGCTTGCTCGCTAAATATGCACGGCAAGTAACCTCCGCCTCACGCGGTGCCGTGACAGATGCGTTTGACTGACATGACCCGCGAAGCAAGTTTCGATTTATCGTCGACGACACTTTCGCAGCCTTCGCCAGACGGCAATTGGGTGGTCTTGAAGTTTGGCGGCTCGAGTGTGGCGACCTACAGTAACTGGCTCAGTATTCTTGCGCGGCTGCGCCGACGCCAGCAAGACGGGTTCCAGCTGCTCGTGGTGCATTCGGCTTTGCGCGGCGTGTCGGATCAACTGCAAGCCCTGCTTGCCAGCGCGGAGCAAGGTCTCGAAGACGGCATCGTGGATGCCATCGTCGAGACGCACGAGGCGTTGGCTGCAGACTTCGGTGTAGATGCGACCGCAGCGATTGGCGCCTACATCGAAGAGCTTCGCCAATTGGTTGCCGGGGTGCGTCTGGTGCGCGAGCTGACGCCCAGAGTGGCTGCGCGCGTGATGGCGATGGGCGAGTTGATGGCAACCTCGCTAAGTGCTGTCTGGCTGCGCAACCAGGGGCTCGATGTGGTGTGGCACGATGCAAGAACCCTGTTGCGATCACAACCTGAAGCGCGCGAAAAGCGCCGCTTCCTGAATGCGGTTTGCCGTGACGACGCTAACGCCGACTTGGTACGTCAACTGTCGATGAGCGCCGTAAATTTGACCCAGGGCTTCATCGCCAGCGATGACAACGGCGAGACCGTCTTGCTCGGTCGAGGAGGCTCGGATACCTCGGCAGCCTATTTCGCCGCCGGCTTGTCGGCGCGTCGTCTCGAAATCTGGACCGATGTGCCTGGTATGTTCAGCGCCGACCCGCGTCTGGTGCCGTCGGCACGATTGCTGACTCGCTTACACTACTCGGAGGCACAAGAGATTGCGTCGACGGGCGGCCTGGTTTTGCACCCGCGTTGTATCGGCCCGATACGCCGGCACAACATTCCTATGTTTATTCGCTGTACGCCGCGCCCCGAATTGCCCGGTACGTTGGTCGCTGCGGTGACCGGCGAGCCCGAGCCGACAGTCAAAGCGATTTCGATGCGCCAGAATTTGACGTTGCTATCGCTCGATGGTGTCACGATGTGGCAAGAGGTCGGTTTTCTTGCACGTGTTTTCGCAGTATTCGCGGGCCACCGTGTGTCCATTGACCTGGTTTCGACATCAGAAAGCAATGTCACAGTATCCATCGATGACGACGGTGAGCCACTGCACGAGACTGCACTGCAGCAGTTGGTCGATGAGCTCAGCAAGATATGTGTCGTCAGGGTGATTCATGATTGCGCATCGGTCAGCCTCGTGGGCCGCAAGATACGCACAATTTTGCATAAACTAGGCCCTGCCTTGGAGCTGTTTGAGGAGCAGCGCATTCACCTCGTATCGCAAGCGGCGAATGACCTGAATCTGACGTTTGTGGTCGACGACGCTCAGGGTTATCGACTGATTCAGAAGTTGCATCCATCGATCATCAGGCAGTCGCCTGGCGATACGAGTATTGGAGATACCTGGGAGTCATTGCAGTCTGGTGACGATGAGCAACCGGTCACTGCGCCACCGTGGTGGCGTCTGCGGCGCGAGGAACTGCTGGAAAGCATGCAGGGCCATTCATCGCGTTATGTGTACGATGGCGCGACAATCGCCAGTGCGATTGATGGGCTGAAGTCGCTGGCGCATATCGATCGTGTGTTCTTTGCGATGAAGGCCAATTCCAATATTGAGATTCTGAAACAGGTCCATGCGGCAGGGCTTGGGTTCGAATGCGTCTCACCCGGCGAGCTTGACCGAGTGCTTAGTTTGTTTCCGGACATCAATCGTGACCGGTTGTTGTTTACGCCAAACTTCGCGCCCAGAGAGGATTATGAGCGTGGCTTTGAGACAGGCGCAACAGTGACACTAGATAACTTGTTCCCACTGCGTGCCTGGCCAGATGTCTTTAAGGACCGTGACATCTTCATTCGTGTAGACCCAGGTCAAGGTCGTGGCCATCATGAGCATGTTCGGACAGCCGGGATGCATTCGAAGTTTGGCGTACCGTTGTTTGAGTTGGAGGCGTTTGCTGAGGTGGCAGACGCATTAAACTGCCGCGTTGTGGGTGTGCATGCCCACTCCGGCAGCGGTATCACCCAGAGCGATACGTGGCGCCAGGTTGCCGAAGTCCTTGCTGATGCTGCGCAGCGCTTTCCGCACGTACGTGTATTGGATCTTGGAGGTGGTCTGGGTGTTGCCGAGAAGCCAGGTGATCCTGAGCTGGACCTTGCCGCGCTTGATGACTCTCTGGCGGCGCTGCGTGCGCAGTTCCCCGATTACGACCTTTGGCTCGAGCCCGGGCGCTATCTGGTAGCCAAAGCAGGCGTTCTGCTAGCGCGCGTCACGCAGACTAAGGGCAAGGGCGATATGCAATATGTGGGTATAGCTACCGGTATGAACTCTCTGATCAGACCGGCACTCTACGGCGCCTACCACGAAGTCGTGAATCTGACCCGGCTGGATCGCGTTGCCAGCGAACTGGTAAGCATTGTAGGTCCCATTTGCGAGACGGGCGACAAGCTGGCAAGCGATAGATTGTTACCACCATCTCAGGAGGGTGATGTGTTATTGATTGCCAATACCGGCGCCTACGGTCGGGCAATGGCCTCTACCTATAATCTGCGTGACCCGGCGCCCGAGTTGCTGCTGAACAGCTGATCGCAGTTTCGCCAAAAGGATACTCAATGACATTTGTGCTCGATGCGGCAACAACAGTTAACGTCCGCAGTGATGGCCGCTATCAGGTGGCGGTCGATGAACGCTTCTGGAATGGTGACCACGCGTTCGGTGGTTGGACCGCCGCCGTTACAGTTGCTGCCTGGCAAGCCGAACAAGCGTGTCGGGGTGAGCTTGTCACCCAGAATATCCAGTTCCATGCAGCGATTAAGGGGCCAGAGGTTATCGTCGAGACCACACTGGTTGAGCGGCGCCGGAGTGTGGACTTCTGGCATGTTGCGGTACTGGCATCCTCGCGAGAGCATCGTGTACTTGCGGCGGCAACGCTGGTGGCCGGTCAGCGGCGCGACAGCGAGATCGGATTCGAGCGCCGCAGCCCCTCGTACCGACCACAGAAAGACAGTTTTCGACTGCAACGCCAGCCAGTGAGCCCGTCCTGGTTCGATCACTATGAGATCTATCTCGCCAAAGGGCGCCCGTTTGCGGTCAATGAGTCACCGCATTCGGTCACCTATGTACGCGAGTCAGATGGTCGTGCGCTGGACGCAAAAGCACTTACCGCTATGCTGGACACGCCAATGCCGCGAACGTTCTTTTGTGGTGAGCGACTTCCGTTTTCATCGACGGTTGCCATGTCGACGCACATCTATGCTAGCGATGCCGAATTGGCAACGGCGGGCGATGGCTTTATCACCCTGGACGTCGACTGCCAAACCATACGGCATGGATTCCTGAATCAGGAGTGTCGTGCGTATCGTGACGATGGACTTTTACTGGCCGTCAGTTATCAAACCGGATTCTATCGCGAGGAGCCACCCTCTCATGCCTAAGCTCAGAACTGTTGCCGGAACCAAAATCTACAGAACCGATGTATCGCGCTTCAGTGCGCTGCCGGACTACGCGTTCCACCCCAACTACGTTGATGTTCACGACGAGCACCTTGGCGAGTTACGAATGCACTATGTGGACGAATCGCCGCATGCGCCGTCGGCAACCGTATTGCTGCTGCATGGTGAACCGAGTTGGTCCTATCTGTATCGGCACATGGTGGGGCCGCTGGTTGAGCAGGGTTATCGCGTCATCGCACCCGACCTGATTGGTTTCGGCAAATCCGATAAACCGGGCGCGATCGGCGACTACAGCTATGCCAGGCACGTGAACTGGATGCTGTCCTTCATCGATGCCTTGCATCTGGAGCGCATCAACCTGTTTTGTCAGGATTGGGGCGGGCTCATTGGCTTGCGCGTTGCCGCCGTAAACCCGCATCGGTTTGCCCGTCTGGTGATCGCGAATACGGGCTTGCCGGAAGGCGACAGAACGATGCCCAAAGCGTTCCGCCAATGGCAGCGTTTCGCCCGCTGGTCACCTTATTTTCCGATTGGCAAAATTGTCGAGAAGGGCAGCGTGCGTGAGTTCTCGGATGCGGAGCGGGCTGCTTATGATGCGCCGTTTCCGACCCGAGCCTACAAAGCCGGGACACGCGCATTTCCATTGCTGGTGCCTACAACGCCGGATGACCCCGGTGCGATCGCCAACCGGCAGGCTTGGCAGTCGTTGGAGGCCTTCGCCAAGCCAGTGCTGACGCTATTCAGTGACCGCGATCCGGTCACTCGAGGGGGGCACGAAGTCATCCAAAGGCGCATCCCCGGCGCGGCCAATCAACCTCATCGTATCGTCCAGAACGCAGGTCATTTTCTGCAGGAGGATGCGCCGTCAGAGCTGGCCGAATCGATTGCCGCATTCATTGCCAGCACGTGAGTTTAGCGGCTCAACGCGCGCCAGCGTGTCGTGCTTCGAGCACCTTGGTGACGTCGGCAACCGAGAGCGATTTCACGCGCAGCATGACAAGGACGTGGTAGAACAAGTCTGCGGCTTCTCCCAGCAGCTCGTCCTGATCACGGTCCGTTGCCGCCGCAAGCGCTAGTTCGACGCCTTCTTCGCCAATCTTTTGTGCGATTCGGCTCATGCCTGCGCGCGCCAAGCTCGCCGTGTAACTGTTGTCGTCGTCGCCGGCGGCGAGGCGCGCATCGATAACTTGTTCGAGTGTTGTTAGAAATTCCATCATATTGCCTGTGGTGGACTGCCAGGATTGGACGCGCCGTTCATTCCGGTGGTCGGATAGCGACACCCGCATCGATCAGATAGCGCTTCAATACCGGTACAGGTAGCTCGCCGCTATGAAAGACGCTTGCGGCCAGCGCGCCATCAACCGCTGCATCTTTGAAGACCTGCGCAAAGTGTGATGCTTCGCCCGCACCGCCGGACGCAATCAACGGCACTTTGCAATGCGCACGGACCGCTTGCAATTGCGCCGTGTCGTAGCCTTGGCGTACGCCATCACGATTCATGCAGTTGAGTACGATCTCGCCGGCGCCACGTTGCTGGGCTTCGATCACCCAGTCGATTGTCCGACGACCAGCGCCTTTCGATTTATCCGGGTTGCCGGTGTATTGGTAGACGGCCCAGTCTGCGCCTTCCTGCATTGAGTCGATACCGACCACGACGCACTGGGCGCCGAAACGCGCAGACAACTCGTTGATCAAATCCGGCCTTTCCAACGCCGGAGAGTTAATCGATACTTTGTCGGCGCCCCGATTGAGTACTTCCTCCGCGTCGGTCAATGTGCGAATGCCGCCGGCAACGCAGAACGGTATGTCGAGAACGCGGGTGACATCGCTGACCCATTGACGATCTACCGAGCGACCATCAGGGCTTGCCGTGATGTCATAGAAAACGAGCTCGTCCGCACCTTCCTCGGCGTAACGTTGGGCGAGCGCCAGAATGTCACCGACGATCCGGTGATTGGCAAACTGAACGCCTTTAACAACTTTGCCGTCGCGCACGTCGAGGCAGGGGATGATGCGTCGCGTTAAAATGAGCGAATCTCCTCGTCCGTTATCGCGCCTTCCAATAGCGCTTTGCCAGTGATCGCTGCTGGTACGCCAGCCGCGCGCAGCTGCTCGAGGTTCGAGATGTTTGACACGCCACCCGAGGCTTGCAAGCAGAGTGCAGGAAAACGCGAGAGCGTGTCTGCATAGAGGTCAGTGGCAGGCCCGGCCATCGCGCCATCGCGCTGAATATCAGTGCATAGGACGTGCTGTAAGCCAAATGGCAGATAGTGCTGGATCATCTGCTCAAGTGTCGTGTTCGTTGTCGTCATCCAGGCATCAGTACAGACACGGTTAACACCGTCATCTCCAGCTCGAATATCGAGCGCGAGCACCAGGCGTTCACCACCGAATGTCGCAAACCACTGCTCAATGCGTTCTGGCTGTTTGACGGCCATACTGCCAATCACGATTCGCGCGACACCGTTGTCGAAAAGTTGTGCCGCATCAGCCTCGGTTCGAATGCCGCCGCCCGCCTGCACTTGCGCGCCGCTGGCCTTGATCATGCGCCGAATCAGATTGGCATTGACGGGTCGGCCAGCTTTTGCGCCATCGAGATCGACGATATGTAGCTCGTCCAGATCCAACGCAGCATAACGTTGTGCTTGTGCAACCGGGTCGACATCGTAGTCGGTTTGCTGGTCGTAGTCGCCGTACAGTAGACGCACGCACTTGCCATCGCGGATATCCAGCGCGGGAATGATTCGCATGTTCAAAGCTCAATAAAGTTGGCGAGCAAACGCGCCCCGGTTCGCGCGGATCGCTCGGGATGAAATTGGGTTCCAAAGAAATTGTCGCGCTGCATGATGGCGGCAAAATCCTGGCCGTAGTGACAACGGGCAATCGAGCTATCGCTGATGGGCAGCGCATAGCTATGCACGAAATAAAAGAAGGCACCCGCTTCGATGCCGCGCAGCAACGCAGAACGGCCAAGCGTGTGAATCTGGTTCCATCCCATATGGGGTACAGGCAAGTCATCGGTGGTCGTCAACAGGCTGGCGTCATCGCCGGTGATGCCGAGACAGGTTGTATCGTCCTCTGCGGAGTGCTGCGCGAGCAACTGCATGCCGAGACAAATGCCGAGCACGGGTTGAGTGAGTGACGGGATAACCGGCGTTAGTGCCAACCTGTCAAGCCGTTCCATCGCATCGGCCGCGGCACCGACGCCGGGTAGAATTACGTGCGACGCATTGCTGATGATCTCTGGGTCTGCGCTGAGCAAGGGATCGCAATCAAGGCGCGCCAACGCACAGCGCAGCGATGCAATGTTCGCGCCGCCTGAGTCAACGATGACTACTCCTGTACTCACAGCACACCTTTTGTCGAGGGCAGGTCATTGCCCTCGCGCGCGAGCGCTGGTCGCAGTGCGCGGCCCACGCCTTTGAAGCAGGCCTCGACCATGTGGTGCGCATTGTCACCAGCGACGCTGACATGGATCGCCGCGCCTAACGACTGCGCGAGCGATTGGAAGAAGTGCGGCACCATTTCAGTGGCGAGGCCGCCGACGAACTCTCGCCCGAAGTTCGCGTCGAAGCGACAGGCCGGGCGTCCGGAAATATCGATCGCGACCGATGCCAGTGTTTCGTCCATCGGCACGGTAAAGCCATACCGCCCCATGCCACGCTTATCGCCTAGCGCGTCACGAAGGGCGGCGCCGAGCGCCAACGCCACATCCTCAATACTATGATGGTCGTCGACATCCAGATCACCATCGCAGTCAAGTTGCAGCGCGAAGCCGCCATGTTTTGCGATCTGCTCGAGCATGTGATCGAAAAAGCCAATACCCGTAGCGATGCGCTGTGGCTCGCTACGGTCCAACTCGACGGCGACATTGATGGAAGTTTCATTGGTATTGCGCGTAACACGAGCGCGACGCGGCTGGTCGATAAGCTCGCGTGCGACCGACGCCCAGTCGCAGTCATCGGTCAGCAAAAACCCGCGTACGCCAATGTTCTCAGCAAGCGCGATGTCGGTCTGCCTGTCACCGATCACAGCGCAGTGCTCGAGATCGAGGGTTTCACTAGCCAGGAAACGCGTTAGCAGGCCTGTGCGTGGTTTGCGGCAGGCGCATTGATCAGCATCGACATGCGGGCAGATGAAAGTGTCAGCGAAGCGAATGCCTTGGCTCAGGAATAACTCCAGCATGAAATCATGTGCCGGTGCGAAGTCTTCGACCGGGAAAGATGCCGTACCCAGGCCATCCTGGTTGCTGACCATGACGAACTCGAATCCTGCCTGTGACAGCCGTTGCAGGGCAGCAATGACGCCGGGCAGAAGCCGGATCTTCTCGATCGCATCGACTTGCTCGTCTTCGGGCTCTTCGATCAACGTACCGTCGCGATCGATAAACAGAATTTTTCGCGCATTCATTGTGAGGTAGTGCTCCCGGTGTCGCCATCGCTGCGCCGAGCAAGTGTTTCCAGCGTCGCGAGCAGTGCAGCGTTCTGTTGTTCCGTGCCGATGGTGATGCGCAAACTGCCCTTGGTGGCTGGCTGATGGCTGAAATCACGTAACAACAAGCCCGCCTGTTCAGCGGCTTGCATCACTTGCTGGGGTGCGCTGAATTCGACGAGTAAGAAGTTGGCATCGCTTGGCCAGACTCGCCTGACAAATGGCAATTGTTCCAGCGCTGCGTGCAACTCCGCGCGCGCCGCACACAGCGCGCGGATCCGTTCTGGCATGACCTGGAAACTCTCTTCGGCCAGCGCAGCCAGCGCGCATTCGGTGCTGGGTGTGGGTACCGCATAAGGCGGCATGACTTTACTGGCAAGCTCGACCACAGCAGGGCTGGCAATGAGAGAGCCACAACGTGCGCCAGCGAGACCGTAAGCTTTTGATAGCGTTCGGAGGATCACGACGTTGTCGTAGCGTAGCAGCGCCATGATTGCCGATGGATCGGCGAACTCTATGTACGCCGCATCAATCACCACGATACCGCGCTCTTGCAGGCCTTCGACAAGCCGAATGATATCCGCGCTCGCCAGCGAGTGGCCGGTGGGGTTGTTGGGTGTCGTGACGAAAACCAGTCGAGCCGTGCCGTGCCAGTAGGACAGAATCTGATCAACGGGTAGCGCAAACTCTGCCGACTCAAGTAACGAAATACGGCGCACCGCGGCATTTTGTATGTCTGCATAGACCTCGTACATGCCAAACGTTGGTGGACAGATGACGACTTCGTCTATGCCAGGCCGGCAGAAACACCTGATCAGCAGATCGATGGCTTCGCTGGTACCGCGAGTGACAAACAATTGCTCGGCCGCGACGCCATAGTGTTGCGCCAAGGTTTGTGTGAGCACAGAAGGGCGTGCTTCGGGATACTGATTGAGTCCACGCTGCGTGTGATCGGCAGCGCTCTGCCATGGCGCCTCATTGGCATTCAGGCGTACAAGCCCATCACGATAGCGCGCCGGCACGTAGGCGTGCAGGGCACGTATTTCCGGTCGTGCGAGGTCGGTGATACGGCTCATGGGGTTTCCAAATCTGCCAGGCGCAAGCTCACGGCCAATTTGTGCGCATCCAAGCCCTCGAGCGCCGCCAGTGTCTCGGCGACGGGGCCAACCTGACGCAGGCCTTCAGGATTGACCTCCTGCACGGTCATGTAACGCATGAATTGATCGACGCCAAGGCCGCTGTAGTTGCGCGCATAGCCGTAGGTCGGCAAAACATGATTGGTGCCGCTGCAGTAGTCGCCCAGAGACTCGGGCGTCAGTTGGCCGATAAACACTGAACCTGCATTCCGGATATCATGTAATCGCTCCCGCGCATCGACGAGATTCAGGATGAGATGCTCTGGCGCGTATTCATTGCTGAGTTGAATGGCCTGGCCAATACTGTCGACTTGAATGAGTGCACTGTGCGCGAGTGACGCGCGTACCGTATCAGCCCGGCTCAGAAGCGCTAGCTGATCGCGAATGGACGCGAGCACGGCATCAATGAGTTGCGCATCGTCGCACAACAAGATGACCTGCGAATCCGGACCGTGTTCGGCTTGCGACAGCAGGTCCGACGCGACGTATTGCGGATTCGCAGCGGCATCGGCAATCACCAATACCTCGGAGGGGCCGGCTGGCATGTCTTGTGCGGCACCCATCGGGTCACTGGCAACCTGCGACTTAGCCTCGGTGACATAGGCATTGCCCGGGCCGAATACCTTGACCACTTTTGGAATCGATGCCGTGCCATAGGCCATCGCAGCGATTGCCTGAGCACCGCCCAGCTTGAACACAGTGCTCACGCCGGCGTTGCGCGCCGCAAACAGAATGGCCGGGTCGATCTGGCCTTGCGAGTCTGGCGGCGAACAAAGCACACGGATGGGACACGCCGCAATAGCGGCAGGTACAGAGAGCATCATCGCGGCAGAGGGTAGTGGTGCTAATCCGGCGGGCACATAAAGCCCGACGGCGTCCAACGGTTGACTGATCCGTTCGCACACGACACCTGGCATCGTCTCCACGCGTATCGGTGCCGCTTGTTGCGCGCGGTGAAACGTACCGATGTTGTCAATGGCGGTCAGGATCGCTTCTCGCGCGTCTTTGGATAACGATGCCTCGGCCGCAGAGAATTCAGCGTCCGAGACGCTCAGCGCGTCGAGTGATACCTGATCAAACTGAGCCGTCAGCGCGTACAGGGCAGCATCGCCTTCCGCGCGAACCTTGCGAATCGTATCGGCAACACTTGCGGCAATTGTGGCATTGTCGGCAACGGCCGGGCGCTGGAATAGCGCGCGTTGCTGTGCGCGGGCAAGGTCAGACCATTGGTAACGCGGGAGCTTCATGCCAGCATCTTCTCGACCGGTAGCACCAGCATGGAGCTGGCACCGGCCTCCTTAAGGCTCTCCAGCGTCTCCCAGAAAACGTTCTCCCGACATACGGCATGCAGCGCGACGCGATCATCCCGTCCTTCGAGCGGCAAGATTGTCGGGGCTTCTGAGCCCGGCAGAATGCGCGTAATCTCGGCCAGCGCGCTGCGCGGTGCGTGCAACATGATGTACTTGCTCTCGCTGACTTGCAGTACGCCCTGAATACGCACCAGCAAGCGATCTATCCAAGCCTGCTTTTCGTCGCTGATGCTGGCGTTGGTCTGAATCAAACAGACTTCACTCTCCAGAATGGTGTGCAACTCGATGAGCTGGTTTGCCGCGAGCGTCGATCCTGTGGAAACCAGGTCACAGATGAATTCTGCTTTACCCAGACGCGGTGCGATTTCAACGGCGCCCGAGAAATAGACGACTTCGGCCTGCACACCCTCGCGTTGCAAGTAGTCGCGTGTCAGACCCGGGTAGCTGGTTGCAATACGTTTGCCTTGCAGACAATCCGGGCCTGTCCAGTCGGTGCCTGTGGCCGCTGCAAGCGACAGCCGGCATTGGCCGAAACCGAGACGGCGCAACTCATGAAACGGTGCATCGCTATCGCCGAACGTGCCATTCAGACGCTTCTCTTCGATGATATTGAGGCCGGCGATGCCCAGATCACAGACATCCTCACCGACCAGGCCGGGGATGTCGTCATCTCTGACCAATAGCAGGTCAATCGGCATGTTCTCACCGAAGCAGAACAGCTGGTCTTTGCTCTTGCGAATCTCCAGCCCGCAACGTTGCAGGATTTGCATGGTTTTCTCTGTGAGTCGACCAGATTTTTGAACGGCTATCTGCAGCCGCTCTGATTGAGTTTGCATGGGTTTGCCCGTGGTGATTTAGTGGGGTAGATGTTCGAGTGCGGCCTGATAGCCGCCGGCGCCGTTGCCAAGATAGCGGGCAACCCGTCCGATTGTGGTCACGCTGACGCCGGTGCGGTCATGGATCGTGCGGTACGGCAGTCCTTGCTCGAGCAACAATACAACCTGCCAACGATCTGCCAATGCCTGCAATTCTGCGGGGGTGCAGATGTCTTGCAATAACGCATGTACATCGCGTGGGTTGGTCAGCACAGCGAATGCCTCGCTGAGTCCGAGCTCGCATTCGCGCTGGCGTTTGTCGGAGATTGTCCGGTTCGGCTTCATTAACTAATGTAATAGCGTGTTAATACAGTAGCGCAATAATACATAGCTACCAGTCAATGAGCAAGTACCGTGATCGAGATTGTCGCTTGACAATCGGAATCGCTGGCCAGATTATTGGCGTTACTCATCGAGACCGGCGGAGGGACAGGCCCTTTGATGCCGGGGCAACCTGCGAGCCTAACCCGCGCGCAAGGTGCCAACTCCTACGGATCGTGTCGCGATCGAGAGATGAGATGTGGCATAGCTCGGCCAAAGGCCGTGAAGGGTGTCATCTTCTCTCCCAATGCACGGTCTATAGCAGTTCTGATGAACCTTGTGGTCAGTCGCGGTATGCGCCTGACCTGGAATTCGCAGGATTTGGCATTTTTTACGGAGAGCGGACATGACCCTGGATTTGAGCAAGCTTCACTTTGACACATTGCAGGTGCATGCGGGGCAGCAGCCAGCGCCCGGTACCAATGCACGTGCAGTACCGATTTACCAAAGCACCTCGTATACGTTCGACGATGCCGATCACGGTGCGCGTCTTTTTGCGCTGCAAGAGTTCGGCAACATCTACACGCGACTCATGAATCCCACCACCGATGTGTTTGAGCAACGCGTGGCCGCGTTGGAAGGCGGCGTCGCGGCGCTCGCGACAGCGAGCGGTCAGTCCGCACAGTTCATTGCCATCACGACACTAGCGCAGGCTGGCGACAATATCGTCACGCGAAGTTCGCTGTATGGCGGTACGTACAATCAGTTCAAGGTCTCATTCCCGCGCCTCGGCATCGATGTACGCTTCGTCGAGGGTGACGATCTTGCCGACTATGAGGCGGCGATCGACGAGAACACCAAGGCAATCTATGCTGAGGCTATTGGAAACCCGGGCTTTGACATCCCTGATTTTCGCGCGCTGGCGGATCTCGCCCACAAGCACGGTATTCCGCTCATTGTCGATAACACACTGGGCTGCGCAGGTTACGTCCTCAAGCCAATCGAGCATGGGGTGGACATTGTTGTGCAGTCGGCGACCAAGTGGATTGGAGGGCATGGCACCTCGATTGGCGGCGTTATCGTGGACTCCGGCAACTTTGACTGGTCGTCCGGCAAGTTCCCGATGTTCACGGATCCATCGCCCGGCTATCACGGCTTGGTGTTTGCCGATGTGTTCGGCAAAGAAGGTCCTTTCGGTAATATCGCTTTTGCAATCCGTGCGCGCGTCGAGGGCTTGCGTGACTTTGGCCCATCACAAAGCCCGTTTAACTCGTTCCTGTTGCTGCAGGGGCTGGAAACGCTCTCTCTGCGCGTACAAAAACACGTCGATAACGCGCTCGCGTTGGCCGAGTGGTTGGAGCAGCATGACGATGTTGCCTACGTGAACTATCCGGGTTTGAAATCGCACGGCTATCACGAGCGCGCGAAGCAGTACCTCCAGAACGGTTTCGGCGCCGTCTTGACGTTTGGTATTCGCGGCGGCGCGCAAGCGGGACAGCGGTTTATCGATAACGTGCAGATCGCGAGTCACCTGGCGAATGTCGGTGATGCGAAGACGTTGGTCATTCAACCCGCAGCGACAACACACCAGCAACTGAGCGAGGCAGAACAGCGCTCTGCAGGCGTGTTGCCGGATATGGTGCGCGTATCGGTGGGCATCGAGCACATTGACGACATCAAGGCCGACTTTGAGCAGGCGTTCGATGCCGCGAGGGCGGCCAGCGCCGCATGAGTGAGAGTCTGCATTTAGCAGGTCCGGTTTCTGTTGAAACGGCGTTGTTTAGATTGCCAGAGGCGCTGGCACTTGAGTCGGGTGAGGTGTTGCCCGACGTGCGCTTGGCTTATCGAACCTGGGGTACGTTGAACGCAGCGGGCGACAACGCGGTGCTTGTGTGCCATGCGCTCACGGGGTCGGCTGATGCCGATAACTGGTGGCCTGGTTTGATCGGCGAGGGAGCACCGCTGGACCCAGCCCGTGACTTCATCGTTTGCAGTAATGTGCTCGGTGGCTGTTACGGCAGCAGCGGACCATTCTGGCCGAACGCAGACGGGTCTGGTGACCCGGTCGGGACAGCGTTTCCCGAGGTCACTGTGCGTGACATGGTGCGCGCCCAGCATGCGTTGATCAATGCGCTGAGCATCAACAAGCTCAAGCTTGTCATTGGACCATCGCTCGGTGGCATGCAGGTCATGGAGTGGGCGGCGAGCTACCCCGATCTGGTTGGTGCCATTGCGCCGATTGGCGTTTCTGCGCGCCATTCGGCGTGGTGCATCGGTATTGGTGAGGCACAACGACAAGCGATTGGTGCGGACCCTAACTGGCGTGATGGGCGCTACAGGGCATCGGCTATTCCGGCACGTGGTTTGGCCGCAGCTCGGATGATGGCGATGGTGACGTATCGTAGTTGGGAGAACTTCGAATCGCGCTTTCCCCGTGCGCCCGACCAAACGACCGGCTTTGACGTGCAGTCTTACCTCAGCTATCAGGGTGACAAGCTGGTCGAGCGTTTTGATGCTGCCAGCTACTACCGACTGACTCAAGCGATGGATAGCCACGACATTAGTCGTGGGCGTTTTCCGGACATCATTGCGGCACTTCGTGCAATTGTCTGCCCGGCGTTGATCGTGTCGGTCAGTTCCGATGTGTTGTACCCACCGCATGAGCAGGGCTTCATGGCCTCGCACATGCCACACGCGGTCTATCGGACGCTCGAGTCGCCGCACGGTCACGATGGCTTCTTGATTGACTTGGCGCCGCTGTCCGAGCTAATCAATGAATTTCTCGCCGCGCTCCCGTCACGAGTGTCTGCGGCCTAGGTCATGCTGGCGGCGTCAGCCGTCGGTCAGATGCCGAATGATCCGTTGACCCATTTGTTGCGTGTTCAACGTCTGCCGGCTGCTGGCAAGGTCGGCGGTGCGCGCGCCACCATCGAGCGCCAACTTGATCGCAAGCTCAGTGGCGGCTGCCTCCTTTTCCAGGCCGAGGCTGTGCCGTAGCATCATCGCAACACTGGCGATCATGCCGCAGGGGTTCGCGATGCCTTTACCGGCGATGTCCGGTGCCGAACCATGGATAGGCTCGTACAGGCCAGCGCGGCGAGCATTGCCGCCGTCAGCGCCGAGAGACGCGGAGGGCAGCAATCCCATTGAGCCGACCAGCATCGAAGCCTCATCGGTCAAGATGTCTCCGAACATGTTCTCAGTGACCATCACATCGAAGTTGCCCGGCCGTGCGATCAAGTGCATTGCCGCCGCGTCAACCAATAGGTGCTCCAACGTCACATCCGGAAATTCGTCGGCCATGATTTGTGTGGTGACAGCTCGCCAGAGGCGCGAGGTCGCGAGGACGTTCGACTTGTCGACAGACGTCAGGTGACCTTTGCGTTGGCGTGCGAGTTCCGCGGCCACACGCACAATGCGCGTGACTTCTTCACGCGTATAACGGCACACGTCTTCGGCCACATCAACGCCTTCCGTCTTGTCGCCAAAGTAAATGCCGCCCGTCAGTTCGCGCACCACCATGATGTCAACACCGGTGAGCCTGTCGGACTTCAGGGGAGACGCGTCGTGCATGGAGTTAAGCGGCACGACGGGTCGCAGGTTGGCAAACAAACCGAGTGCAGCGCGCAACTGCAACAAGCCTGACTCGGGCCGCTTGTTGATATCGGGATCCTGCCATTTGGGTCCGCCAACGGCGCCAAGTAGGACGCCATCGGCTTGCCGGCAAGCATCGAGGGTCGCTGTTGGCAGTGCCTGGCCAGTTTCGTCCAGTGCGGCACCGCCGATCAGGTGTTGCTGAATAGTCAGTTCATGACCGAACTGGTCAGCGATAACTGACAATACCTCCATAGCGCTTGCCATGACTTCCGGCCCGATACCGTCTCCAGGCAGTGCGACAATCGTGGCTTTCATGCAGGGCTGACCTTGTCGTGTGTGGTCTCGAAACGCTGGATGTCGTCCGTGTGTTCGAGCAGGAAGCCGAGCTGGTCGATGCCGTTCATCAAGCAATAGCGAGAAAAGCTATCGATCTCAAAGTGACTTGACAGGCCAGCATGTGGCCCATCTTTTATATGCAGTGTTTTGTCGGCCAGATCAACGGTGAGCGTGCACTGCGACTGCAACAACGCCTGATGCACTGACGAGTCTACGACAATTGGCAGTAGGCCGTTCTTTAGCGAATTAGACCGAAAGATATCGGCGATTTCGGTGCTGATAATCACACGGAAACCATAGTCTAGCAGCGCCCATGGGGCATGCTCGCGCGAAGACCCGCAACCAAAGTTGCGATCGGCAACCAGGATTTGAGCGCCGGCATTGGTCGCGAGATTCAGCTCGAACGCCGGATCCTCACTGCCATCCTCAAGGTAACGCCAATCGGCAAACAATGACTGACCCAGCCCGTCACGGCTTGTCGTGGTCAGAAATCTCGCCGGAATGATCTGATCGGTATCAACATCGGCACGCGGCATCACCAGGGTGCGAGACGTCAGAGTTTCGAAAGCGCTCATAGTTGTCCTCGATGAGACTGTGCTAGAGATAGGTGCGTGGATCGGCAATGCAACCGGCGATCGCACTGGCCGCAGCGGTTTGCGGACTGGCAAGTACGGTTCGTGAGCCTACACCCTGACGCCCCTCGAAGTTTCGATTGCTGGTACTGACTGCAAGCTTACCAGCGGCAACGGTATCGCCATTCATACCTAGACACATGGAGCAACCGGATTCACGCCATTCAGCACCGGCATTTGTAAACACCCGATCCAGGCCCAGCGCTTCTGCTTCGGCTTTGACCTTTTGCGACCCAGGCACAACGAGCATCTTGACGCCGTCGGCCACTTTGCGACCCTCAAGAATCTTTGCTGTTGCCTGGAGATCGGGCAGGCGCGCATTGGTGCAACTTCCAACAAAGACGACATCGACAGGCGTGCCCGCAAAGGGTTTTCCTGCCTCGATCTGCATATAGTCCAACGCCCGATCCCAACTTCCATCGGCAGGTTTGGCGGGTAGCGGCTGGTCGAGCGGTGTGACCATACCCGGATTGGTGCCGAACGTGACCATGGGTGAGAGGGTCGAGGCGTCAATGGTGACCTTTCTATCGAACACCGCATCGTCGTCAGTGGCGAGCTCCTGCCAGCGTGCCACAGCCTGCTCAAATGCAGACCCCTGCGGCGCGAGCTTCCGACCGCGCAGGTAGGCGAATGTCGTCTCGTCCGGTGCAATCATGCCCGCGCGGGCGCCGGCCTCAATCGACATGTTGCAGACTGTCATCCGGCCGGCCATATCCATGGCGCGAATTGCTTCACCGCGATACTCCATGACGTGCCCGGTGCCGCCGTCCACACCGATCTTGCCGATGATGGCGAGAATCAAGTCCTTCGGTGTCACACCATCCGGTAGCTGGCCTTCAACATTGACCGCCATGGTTTTCGGTTTGCGTTGCAACAGGCACTGGCTCGCCATCACGTGTCCGACTTCGGTAGTACCAATGCCGAATGCGAGGGCGCCGAATGCGCCGTGCGTCGAGGTGTGACTATCCCCACAGACGATGGTCTTGCCAGGTTGGGTTGCGCCAAGCTCCGGGCCGATGATGTGCACAATGCCGCGCTCGTCGCTGTCGAAACCGCGCAGCGGCAGTCCAAACGCTTCGCAGTTGCTTTGCATCTTGCGAATCTGCGCGGCTGCAGAAGGGCCGACAACATCGATATCGGCCAGCTTTCTCACCGGTGTGGTTGGTGTGGAGTGGTCCATTGTGGCAAGCGTGCGATCTACACGACGAATGGGTAACCCGCGCTCGCGCAGTACTGTAAACGCCTGCGGGCTGGTCACTTCATGTACGAGGTGCAAGTCGATGTACAACACCGTCGGTGTATCGTCTGTTTCAGGCACCACGACATGCTGCTCCCACACCTTTTCGAATAACGTCTTGCTCAACGGTGCTCTCCGTGGGTTACCAACCGGTTGTCGCTATACGCTTGCATGTTGCAAGTCGTCACTTGGGGTCAGATCTTCAAGGCCTTGCTCGCGACGGCGTTGAATCCGATTGATGACATCCAGCCATGCTCGCGCGCTCGCCTCAACGATGTCTGTGCTCACGCCGTGGCCGCGGTAGGTGACACCATTGAACATGACTGTCATTGTGACTTCACCTTGTGCGTCCTCGCCAATGCTGACACCGCGAACATCATAGTGCTGCAGCTCAAGCTCGATGCCGGTAATGCGTTCGAGTGCTGTGCAAGCCGCCTCGACGGGCCCGCTGCCTACAGCGGCTTCGACGACGGAATCGCCGCCGTCCCGGTGCATATCGACCGTTGCCGTGGCATGCGACCCAGTGCTGGTCGAGACGTTCAGTGAGTCCAGATACCACGGCCCTTGCGATGCGCCGACATCATTCATCAGCAGCGCTTCAATATCACTATCGTAGATATCTTTTTTCTTGTCAGCCAGTTGCTTGAATCGCTCGAATGCAGCGTTCAGGGAAAAGTCGTCAACCTCGAATCCCAATTCATTGATGCGTTCGCGAAACGCGTGCCGTCCGCTGTGTTTTCCCAACACCAGGTTGGAACGACTGATGCCCACTCGCTCGGGCACCATGATTTCGTAGGTAGAGGCATGTTTGAGCATGCCATGCTGATGAATTCCAGCCTCATGGGCGAAGGCGTTGTCGCCGACAATGGCCTTGTTACGCGGAATTTGCATGCCGGTTACCGATGCGACTAAACGTGACGTCGGGTAGAGACGCGTGGTGTCGATGTTCGTGCCCGTGCCGAAGTGCGCAGCGCGCGTATCAAGGGCCATCACGACCTCTTCGAGCGAACAGTTACCTGCTCGTTCGCCGATCCCATTGATGGTGCACTCGATCTGGCGCGCGCCGCCGGCGACAGCCGCCAGGCTATTGGCAACCGCCATACCCAGATCATCGTGACAATGGACCGACAACACGGCATCCGCAACATTCGGTACGGTTGCGACGAGGTGGCGGAATAGCGCCTCGAACTCCTGTGGGACCGTATAGCCAACGGTATCCGGAATATTGATGGTTGTGGCGCCAGCCTCAATCGCCGCGGTGACAATCTCTGTCAAGAATTCCGGCTCCGTGCGCGATGCGTCTTCCGGTGAGAACTCCACATCATCGCAAAGCTCGCGCGCCATCTTGATAGCGCCTACGGCGGTCCGCAGGATTTCATCGCGCGCCATATTGAGTTTGTGGGTGCGGTGAATCTCACTAGTGGCGACAAACACATGGATGCGCGGGTAGCGGGCCGCGCTCACGGCTTGCCAGGCTTTATCGATGTCTTCGGGATTGCATCTAGCCAGGCTCGCCACGCGCGCGTTTTGCACTTGTTCTGCAACAGCGCTTACCGATTCAAAATCGCCCGGAGAGGCAGCGGCAAAACCGGCCTCTATGATATCAACGCGGAGCTGATCCAGTGCCTGTGCGATGCGAAGCTTTTCCTTAAGCGTCATGCTGCAGCCTGGCGCCTGTTCGCCATCGCGCAGTGTCGTATCGAATATCCGGACCGGATCGTGTTGCGTTGCGTTCATTGTTGCTTCCTTGTCAGTGAGGAGGGCAGCCTCGTGGTTACTTCTCCAACCACGGCATCTTGTCGCGCAGTCCTTTGCCCACCGCTTCAATCGGGTGCGCAAGGTCCTCGTTCATCAAACGGCGATACTCGGGCTGCCCGTTTTCGTTCTCGGCGATCCAGTCGCGGGCGAACTTGCCGTCCTGGATGTCTTTTAGCACCGCACGCATGTTGTCTTTGACATCGTCGTTGATAACCCGAGGGCCGCTGATCAGGTCACCCCACTGCGCTGTTTCACTGATGAACTCATGCATCTTTTTGAGTCCGCCTTCGTGCAACAAATCCACGATGAGTTTCAGCTCATGCATGCATTCGTAATAGGCGACCTCCGGCTGATAGCCCGCTTCGATGAGCGTCTCATAGCCTTTGAGTACCAATTCTGTCGCGCCACCGCACAGGACGGCCTGCTCGCCAAACAGGTCGGTCTCCGTCTCTTCCTTGAATGTGGTCTCAAGTACGCCCGCGCGGGCACCCCCAATGCCATCGGCATAGCACAGCGCTTGCGCGAGGGCGTTGCCGCTCGGATCTTGGGCGACGGCAACCAGGCAGGGTACGCCGCGTCCCTCGAGGTACTGACGTCTCACAAGATCACCGGGCCCTTTCGGTGCGATCATGACGACGTGGATGTCGGCGCGCGGCTGAATCTGTTGATACTGGATGTTGAATCCATGCGCAAACATCAACGTGGCGCCTTCGGCAAGGCTTGGTTCAATAGCCTTGTACAACGCAGCCTGCGTGACATCAGGGGTCAGCAAGCCGACGAGCGCTGCGCCTGAAGCTGCCTCGGCCGGCGTTTGCACTGTATGACCATCTGCTTTCGCCTTGGCCCAGCTCGCGCCGCCCTGGCGCAGCCCAACAACAACATCATAGCCGCTGTCTTTCAGGTTCGATGCGTGAGCACGCCCTTGGCTGCCGTAGCCGATAATGGCGATTTTCTTGCCTTGCAGTGCGCTGTGATCAACATCTGCGGTGCCGTACATTTTCATGAGTTATCCCTGTCTTTGTGTACTGGTTATGAATGTCATTCTGGGTTGGGTGCATGGCCCGTATTCTTAGTCAAAAAAAACCCCGCTACCGTTGCGGGTGCGGGGCTTTCGGATTGAATATCAGATCAACGAACGCTAGCCGCACCTCGCAGGTGTAAGGAGCACAAGAAGGCCGAGGCTTAGCAGCCTTTCGAGTGACACTTCGCGGTTGGACGTTGCGATTAACATAGCGCGATCATCGTTAAAGACAGCCTGACTGTCAAACGTTTTGTTTTCCGAAGTGACGTGACGCACCTTGTTCCAGAAAAGTTTCGAGTGTGACCAATTTCGCGAGCCGCCAATAGCCGGGGTCAGATCTCGATGACGACCTTGCCCATCGCTTGTCTCGAGGCCAGCACGTTCATCGCTGCCGCGGCGTCATCCAGCCCGAATACGGTCCCAATATGTGGCTTTAGCTGGCCGCCAATAAACCAGGCGACTAGCTCTTGCATGTTGATCTCATGCTCTTTCGGCTGATGTTGGGTGAATGCCCCCCAGAACACACCGACGATTGAGCTGCCTTTAAGCAACGGCAGGTTTGCCGGCGCTTTCGGTATCGTGCCGCTGGCAAAGCCGATCACCAGCAGTCGCCCGCACCAGGCTAGCGAGCGCAGACAATCATCGAACAATTCGCCGCCGACCGGGTCGTAGATGACATCGGCGCCTTTGCCGCCGGTCAGCGCCTTAACGGCATCCTTTAATTTGACCTCACTATAATTGATTGTCTCGTCGGCACCGTACTCTCTTGCCAGTGCCAGCTTCTCATCGGAGCTTGCGGCAGCGATGACTTTGGCGCCCAACAGATGGCCGAGTTCCACAGCCGCCAGACCAACGCCACCGGCGGCCCCTAACACAAGCAGCGTTTCGCCTGGCTTGATTTGTGCACGTTGCTTCAGGGCATGGTAGGACGTGCCATAGGTCAACATGACCGCCGCGGCCGTGCTGAAGTCCATGCCGTCAGGTATCGGCACCAGCGCCTTGGCGGGCACGCAAATCTCTTCTGCCATGCCGCCGTAGCCAACCATACACAGCATGCGATCGCCGATCGCCAGGTCGCTGACGCCTTCGCCTAATTCGATGATCTCGCCGGCCATCTCGGCACCCGGGGAGAATGGCATCTCCGGTTGCACCTGGTATTTGCCGGCAACCATCAGGACATCCGGAAAATTAACGCCGCATGCTCGCAGCCGAAGCCGCACCTCGCCCTTTTTCGGTGACGGCGAGGGAATCTCCTCAATAACGATCGAGTCGGGTGTGCCATGGGTCTTGACCAGTGCTGCTTTCATAGTGCGGTTCCTGATGGTGAATGCTCGCAAGCATAGAGTCCCATTTCATGCCGGGCAAGTTGAGCAAGTCAAGTTGCCGCTAGCCAGCCCGCGGGCGGCAGCGTATGCTTGCCTGCTAACCGGCACCGGGGTAATGCGCTCCCGGCTGCTTATGCGACAACTGACTTACTTAGTGGGGATTGCGACGGTGAATTTTGAATACACACCCAAAGTCGAGGCGTTAAGAGCCCGGGTACAGGCATTTATGGATGAACACATTTATCCCAATGAAAAGGCCTACCACGATTATATTGAGAACGCAGAAGATCGCTGGACCATTCCGCCGGTCATGGAGTCGTTAAAGGAGAAGGCCAAGGCGGCGGGTTTGTGGAACCTGTTCCTGCCCGAGAGTGATCGGGGTGCCGGCCTGACCAACCTAGAGTATGCGCCGCTGTGCGAGATTATGGGGCGCTCGCCGATTGCACCGGAAGCATTTAACTGCGCCGCGCCAGATACTGGCAACATGGAAGTGCTCGAGCGTTATGGCAGCGAAGCGCACAAGCAGCAATGGCTTGAGCCATTGCTCGAGGGCAAAATTCGCTCAGCGTTCGCAATGACCGAGCCGGAGGTCGCCTCATCGGATGCAACCAACGTTCAGTGTCGTATCGAGCGCGACGGTGATGAATACGTCATCAATGGTCGCAAGTGGTGGACGAGCGGTGCGATGGATCCGCGCTGCGAGATCATGATCTTGATGGGTAAGACAGACCCCAGCGCCGACCGCCATACCCAGCAATCCATGATTTTGGTGCCAACGCGGGCCGACGGCGTCGACATCATTCGCCCATTAAGTGTGTTTGGCTATGATGATGCGCCGCATGGTCATGCCGAAGTTGTGCTAACAGACGTGCGGGTGCCTGCCAGTAACCTGTTGCTGGGAGAAGGGCGCGGCTTCGAGATCGCGCAGGGCAGACTGGGGCCAGGTCGTATTCACCATTGCATGCGCTTGATCGGGTTGGCCGAGCGCGCGCTGGAGGCGATGTGTGCCAGAGTCGATGAGCGTGTTGCGTTTGGCAAGCCGCTCTCCGCCCAAGGTGTCGTGCGCGAGGCCATCGCTGAGTCACGCATGGATATTGAGCAAGCCAGGCTGTTGACCCTAAAAGCTGCCGACATGATGGACAAAGTCGGCAACAAGGTCGCCCGCTCGCATATCGCGATGATCAAAGTCGTTGCGCCCAATATGGCGCTGCGTGTGATCGATCGCGCGATTCAATGCCATGGCGGTGGCGGTGTGTCGGGTGACTTCATACTTGCCTATGCGTGGGCGATGTCCCGCACGTTGCGGTTGGCGGATGGTCCGGACGAGGTACATCGGGTTTCCATTGCTAAACTTGAATTGGGTGATCAACAGGCGCGTCGCAAATAGTGAGCGACATACAATCGGTGTCAGTTTCTGCTGACACAGCTTGTCAGTCTGGACCTTATGCAACACATGCTGTGTCCGCTCCGGGGCGGAACGTAAAATCGGGCTGGAACATGCTTCACGCTGTGTTATTCTCTGCCGAACAGGCGTTGCCGGCTTGCTTCATCAGGGGTTGTAAGCCATTGGGTATCGCTCGAAAACGCCGGGTTGATTCTAATTTCGGTAGTGTGGTTATTTCGGGGGAAATAGCATTGAAGGAAGCGTGCGAACGTCGCAGCGCCAGTGGCCAGAATGTTGCCCTTCCGGGCACGTCGGCGCGCGCGTTGCCAAGACCCACTCTCGCACTGTCTGCCACCCATTTTGTTTCTTGTGTAACTTTGCCGACGGTTTATTAACGTCGGCATCGTTGCGTTGTGTCGTTTACCAATAGCTCTAAATAGTCTTGAAGATCGTCGAGGAGATTTCATGAAACCGTTCAAAATCGGTACACGCGCAGGCGTGCTCATGACGGCTGTCGCATCGCTGGCATTATCTGTGCCTGCTGCTGCGCAATCCGTCGATTCAGTGCTTCGCGCTGAAAACACACGCCTGGATCGCCAGGTGCAGTCGCAAAGCCGAATTGATCGCATCGTTTCGCAAACGCGTTCTATCACCGATGAATATCGTGCGATCAACAAAGAGATTGACGGGCTGAAGATCTACAACCAGCTGTTGCAAGCACAGGTTGATCGTCAGAACCAGAAACTTGCTGAAATCGATGTCTCCATGGAAAACGCAACCATGATCAACCGGCAAATACTGCCGTTGATTACGCGCATGGTTGCCGGCCTTAAACAGTCTGTCGCGCTGGATATCCCGTTCTTGCTCGACGAGCGCGAAGGTCGCATTGCCACGCTCGAGGCGTTGATGGACGACCCGGACGTGAGCACGGCCGAGAAGTTTCGCAAAGCGATGGAGGCCTACCAGATTGAGGTCGACTACGGCCGCACGATCGAATCCTACAATGACTTGATCGATATTGACGGCAACAACATTGAGGCTCAGTTCCTGCGTCTCGGCAGAGTCGCCCTGTTGTTCCAGAAGGACGACCAGAGCATCACCGGTCGTTACAACCCGCAGACCAAGCAATTCGAGATCGCCAATGAGTACCGGGCCGAGGTGGCTAAGGGCCTCGCGGTGGCAACGCAGCAAATTGCACCGGAGCTTGTTCAAGTTCCCGTATCTGGACCGGAGTCTGAATAATCATGAATAAAGCAATAATGAAGCCGCTATTGACGGCAACCATCGCTGCTGCGGTATTGGCGTTTTCTCCGGCCAAGGCTCAGGAAGCTTCTTCTTTGAACGAGCTGCTACGCCAGATTCAGCAGGGCCAGGCATCTGATACCGCCGAATCGCGACGTCGGGAAGCGGAGTTCAACGCCCGTAAATCTGAACAGACCAACCTGTTGAATGCGGCCCGTGGCGAGCGCACGGCGGCCGAGCGTCGCGGCGAGCAGTTGGAGGGGACATTCGAGGCTAACAATGCACAGCTTGCGCTTAAAGAAGCTGAGCTCAACGAGCGTCTGGGTGAGCTCAAAGAGCTGTTCGGCGTATTGCAGCAAGTGGCGGGCGACACGCAGAGCAAGTTTGGCAGCTCACTGACTAACCTGCAGTTCCCAGACCGCGAAGATTTCCTGGTCGAGCTTGGCGCCAAGATGGCGAGTTCTACGAATCTTGCGTCCATCGAAGAGATTGAGCGGCTCTGGTTCGAATTGCAGCGCGAAATCAACGAGTCGGGCAAAGTCGTTCGGTTTACGGCAGACGCCATCACGAATGAAGGTGCCGTGGAAGCTACCGAGATCATTCGTATTGGTAACTTTAATGTCGTAGCGGACGGCCGCTACATGCAATTTGACCCGGATGTTGGTGACGACGGGGTGCTGTCTGGTCTGCCCAAGCAACCACAAGGTCGCTATACGGGCAGCACGGCGTCGTTATTTGACGCCGCTCCGGGTGATACGGTAACGGTTGGTATTGACCCCACGCGCGGCGCCGTATTGGCCACGCTAGTCGAAAGCAAGAGCCTGGTAGAGCGCGTGCAACAGGGCGGTATCGTTGGTTACTGCATCATCGTGCTCGGCATCGTAGGCTTGATCATCGCACTGTTCCTCATGCTTAGCCTGGTCACGGCCAACAGCAAAGTGACCCGTCAGCTCAAGAATGTTGACAACCCATCGTCTGACAACCCATTGGGTCGCGTTCTGACGGCGTACGCAAGCAACAAGTCCGTCGATACGGAAACGCTGGAACTCAAGCTCAACGAAGCTGTCTTAAAAGAAGTGCCGAAAATCAATCGCGGTCTGCTGATCGTCAAAGTTATCTCTGTGGTCGCACCGCTCGCGGGACTGCTTGGTACGGTGACCGGTATGATTAAGACCTTCCAGGTCATCACACTGTATGGTGCGGGTGATCCGAAACTGATGGCTGGTGGTATTTCGCAAGCGTTGATGACGACGGTACTTGGGTTGGTTGTCGCAATCCCGATGGTATTGCTGCATACCGTTCTTGCTGGTCGTGCCAAGCGTCTGCTCGGCATCCTGCAAGAGCAGAGCGCAGGATTGATCGCGGAACACTCGGAAGCCGCCCACAAGGGATAAGGATTGATTCATGCGTTGGTTTGAAGATCAATTCATCTCGGTTCGGGCCTTCATGGAGTCCGGTGGTCCAGTGTTGTGGGCGATCGCGTTCACGGTGTTCATCATGTGGCTCTTGATTGTCGAGCGTGCATTGTTCTACCAGACGGGCTTGCCCAAGCTGGTAAAGGAAGCGCGTGATAAGTGGGAATCGCGCAGCGAAAGGCGTTCCTGGAACGCGCACAAGATTCGCGAAGCGATGATCTCGGAAATCGAGCTGCAATCGGAGCAGTGGCTGGGGTTCATCAAAACGCTGGTGGCGCTTTGTCCGTTGCTCGGGTTGATGGGTACAGTGACAGGCATGATCCGCGTGTTTGAAGTCATGGCGATCGCCGGCTCAGGCAACGTGCGGTCAATGGCTGACGGTGTGTCTCAGGCCACTATCCCGACGATGGCGGGTATGGTGGGCGCACTCTCTGGTGTACTGCTGATTACAATATTAACGAGGCGATCGGAGCGCGAAATCGAGTTACTCGAAGATTCGCTCACGATGGACCACTAAGGAGAACGCGACTATGCGTAAGTCTATGGGCGCTATGGGCGCTTCGGAAGAAGAAGACAATGAGATTAACCTGACACCCATGCTGGATGTCGTTTTTATCATGTTGATCTTCTTTATTGTTACGGCATCGTTCATCAAAGAGTCTGGTCTCGACGTTAACCGGCCAGATGCGCCAACAGCGCAGACTGTCGATGACGCCAATATCCTGATTGCCATTGGCGAGAACAATGAAATCTGGATGGACCGTCGCCGGATTGATCCACGTGCGGTACGGGCGAATATTGAGCGTCTGCATGCAGAGAACCCGAAAGGCTCGGTGGTTATTCAGGCGGATAAGAAATCCCAGAATGAGACGCTGGTCATTGTGATGGATGCGGCGCGTGCCGCTGGCGTCGACAACGTGTCATTGGCTGCAAACCAATAGCACTTGTGCAACAGAGGTAGTGACGGATGAGTAGATACATTATTGGCGTCATCACTGGCGCAGTTGTAACGACTTTCCTGTTTTTCCTGATGAATCTGTTGATCGTGACGGGTGAAGCTGCGCTGAGCGATCCTCGTGATCGTATGGTGTTAGATTTCGTCCGTGTCAAACAGCAGGAAACGGTGAATCGTGAAGAGCGCAAGCCAGAGAAGCCGCAGAAGCCAGAAACGCCGCCACCTGATGTGCCGCCACCGCCGTCAGATGACGTGAATCCGGACGTCGGTGCGATTACCGTTCGTGCGCCCTCGGTGAACACAAACGCCAGCATTGCGGGGCCTGGCGCGCTGTCATATGCCGACGGCGACTATCTGCCGATTGTACGTGTGGCGCCAGCGTATCCGAACAGGGCCGCACAACGCGGCTTGGAAGGCTATGTTGATCTGATGTTCACCGTCACCACAACCGGCACTGTCCGCGATCCGCAGGTGACCTATTCGACGAGCTCGCTGTTTAATCGCGCAGCCACTCAGGCCGTGCTGAAGTTTAAATACAAACCTCGCGTCGTTGACGGACAACCGGTAGAAGTGCCGGGCGTTGAGACCCGAATTCGATTCCAGCTTGAGAAGTAGATGCATGACTAGCGTTCATACAGGAGTATCTATCATGAGCCGTTTCAACCAGGTGCTTGCCGGTGCCATGCTGGTGTTGACGCTCGCGCTGACGCCGATCCACCATGCTGCCGCACAAGATGAGCCACCGGAGCGTAAGACCAAGAAGGCCGAGGCACTTAGCAAACCTGTTTATGACAAGTTGACAAGAGCTCAGGAGTTAGTAGACACCAAAGACATGCAAGGTGCGCTGCGCATCATTGACGGGCTGCTGCGTGATGATGGTATCAGCCAGTTCGAGCGCGCGAATGTCCTGAACTTCAAGGGCTTCATTGAGTATAGTCGCGAGAACACGAACGGCGCGATTCGCGCTTATGAACAACTGGTCGCGATTCCGGAAGTAGAGCAGCAGATGCGTATGCAGACGATCTATACGATTGCTCAGCTGTATGCGACCGAAGAGAACTTCCCCAAGACAATCGAATACTTGAATCGCTGGTTTGCTGATACTCCAAATCCTGCGCCCGATGCCTACGTGTTGCTAGCGCAGGCCTATTCTCAAACCGGCCAGTATCAGCAGATGCTGGCGCCACTCGATTCAGCAATTTCCGAGGCGAAACGCCGCGAACAACCGGTTAAGGAAGATTGGTATAACCTCAAGTACTATGCGTGCTACCAGGTCGAGCGTTTCACGTGCGTTCGCGATACGCTTAAGCTGCTGGTGGCGGGCTGGCCGAAGAAATCCTACTGGATGGCGCTGGGTGGTATCTACTCGGAGCTTGACGAAGAAAAGAACATGCTTGCGGTCTATGAGGCGCTTTATACCGACGGCCTGCTAACGACCGAGTCGGAGCTGGTCACGATGGCGCAGCTGTACTTGCAAGGTGAGATTCCTTACAAGGGTGCCGTCGTGCTCGAAGAGGGCATGAAGGCCGGCACGATCAGCTCAAACGCAAAGAACTATCGACTGTTGTCCCAGGCGTGGTCATTGGCCGCAGAGGACGAAAAGGCGATCCCCGCACTTCGGGAAGCGGCGCGCTTGAGCACGGATGGCGATCTGGATGCACGCCTGGCGATTTCCTACCTGAATACCGAGCAATACGCTGAGTGCGTTGAGGCTGGACGGAGCAGCCTGCGCAAAGGCGGCTTGCAGAAGGCGTCTGACAGCAATATCACCATCGGTATGTGTTTGTATAACCAAGACAAGCTAGCTGATGCAAAGGCTGAGTTCCGTAAGGCGATGGATGACTCCAGAAGCCGATCTCTGGCTCAGCAGTGGGTCAAGGTCATCGAAAGTGACCAAGCTCGGCTTGAGCAGCTGAGAATCGCCCGCCAGCAGGTGAGACGGGACTCATCAGCTGACGATTAGATCCAAATCCAACGACTGTCACGAAGAATGGTGGGCTTGCGCCCGCCATTTTTCGTATGGGTAGCAGCCACCATTGACCTGTCGATGGCGCACAAGGCCTTGAAAAGCTGGCTTATGGCGCCAAATTGGCTGTGTAACGAGTATTGAGAGAGAGTTCATGCCCACAATCATCTTCGTAGAACAAGACGGTAGCCGAAAAGAAGTCAGCGTAGAGACTGGCTACACGGTGATGGAAGCCGCCGTTAACAATGGCATTGACGGTATTGTCGCTGAGTGTGGCGGCGCGTGCGCCTGTGCAACCTGTCACAGCTATATTGACGACGCATGGGCTGACAAGGTGGGCGAGATGGACGACATGGAAGATAGCATGCTCGATGCTGCCTATGAGCGCAAAGACAACAGCCGCCTTACGTGTCAGATCGAAGTGACCGATGAGATGGATGGTTTGATCGTTCATGTCGCGGACAACGAGAACTAATCAATCGCGGATCGCCGCCGCGACCTTCAATAGCACGCCGGAGCATGCGTGCAAATCAGTCTGTAGACTTACCGAAATCTAGCGGGACAAAGATGCGCTGCCACTAGCCATAGCGTTAGCGCAATCCTGTTTCGTTCCGTGCGATCACCATTCGCTGGATCTCGCTTGTGCCCTCGTAGATCTCAGTAATCTTGGCGTCGCGGAAGTAGCGCTCGACGGGTAGTTCCTTGCTGTATCCCATACCACCATGCATCTGTACCGCGGCATGTGTGACAAACATCGCCGTCTCTGACGCATAGAGCTTGGCCATGCTGCTGTTCAACGTGTTGCGACCACCGGTTTTCTTGGCCTGGTCCTTTGACCATGCAGCCTGCAGCGTCAATAGCCGTGCCGCCTCTATTCTTGTCTTCATGTCAGCAATCTTTGCCTGATTCATTTGGAATGAACCAATCGGTGATCCGAACGCCTCGCGTTCCTGGGCGTACTGAACACTCGCCTCATACGCGGCTCGGGCCAGTCCCAGTGCCTGGGCGGCAATACCGATGCGGCCCGCGTCAAGCACGCTCATTGCGATCTTGAACCCCTGACCTTCATCTCCAAGGCGGTTCTCGACAGGGCACCGGTAGTCTGTGAGCTCGATTTCGCAGGTGGCCGAGGCACGGATGCCCAGCTTGGGCTCTGTCTTGCCACGCGCGAAGCCAGGCTCGTTCGTGTCAATGACAAACGCTGAAACGCCCTTGGCGCCGGCCTCCGGGTCCGTCATGGCAAACACGACAATAAAGCGCGCTACTGGGCCGGACGTGATCCAGGACTTCTTGGCATTAATCACGTAGTGATCACCTGAGGGTGCCAGCACGGCGCGTGATCGCATGTTGCTGGAGTCTGACCCTGACTGTGGCTCAGTAAGCGCATAGGCGCCAATGGCTTGTCCGCTGGCGATCGGCGCAACGAACGCCGTTTTCTGCGCGTCGTTGCCAAACATCATGATGCCATTGTTGTAGAGCGAATTGTTCACCGAGACAATCGTGCTGTGGGCGCCGTCCGCTGCCGCGATTTCTTCCATCAACAACGCGTAGGAGATGGCGTCCATACCGGCACCGCTATACGCCTCAGGCACTTCAATGCCCATGAAGCCGAGCTCGCCAGCCTTGGCGATCGTGTCGCTCGGAAACTCACCGGACGCATCGTATTCGGCCGCTACTGGGACAATTTCGCTTTGCGCGAAGTCGCGCGCCGCGGCTTGTATCATTTGCTGTTCTTCGGTGAGTTGAAAATCCATGCACACATTCTCCGCTGGGGCGGCTATAGCACCGCCAAGTTCGCCCTATAGTTTAGTCCAGATTAAAATTATTGCAATGCAGCATTTGTGCATCGAGCCTGACAAGCACTTCGGCAAGGCGCGTGTCATGGTCAGCAAGCTGGTATTATCGTCGGATGAGTAGCGATCGAAGCCCTATACAGATTGTTGAGGTCAGCCCGCGCGACGGTTTGCAGTCGGAGCCTGCGGTACTGCCAACTGAGCAAAAAGCGGTCTTGATTGCGCGTGCTATTGACGCAGGAATTCGGCGTATTGAAGTCACCAGCTTTGTGCATCCCAAACGAGTTCCGCAGATGGCCGATGCAGAGGCGTTGCTGAAGCTGTTGCCGCGTCACGACGATGTGTCCTATATCGGGCTCGTGCTCAACCAACGCGGGTTTGATCGGGCGGTCGCGGCAGGCGTCGATGAGATTACAATGCCGGTTGTCGCCAGCGATACCTATAATCAGCGCAATCAAGGGTGCCCGACTGCGCAGTCAATCAATGATTGGTTGACGATCGCACGTCAGGCACGCGCAGCGGGGGTCACTCCTGGCGTCACGATATCCGCGGCCTTTGGGTGCCCTTTTGAGGGGGAGGTACCGGCCGAGCGTGTCCTTGAAATCGCCCATGCCGTGGCCGACGGCGAGCCCGCGGAGATTGCGCTTGCCGACAGCATTGGTGTCGGCTCGCCGGCAGAGGTTACGCGTCTGGTGTCGATGCTCAGCGACGCGCTGCCCGGCATCCCATTGCGCTGCCATTTTCACAACACGAGAAACACAGGCCTCGCTAACGCTTATGCTGCTGTATTGGCAGGCGTTACGGCACTCGACGCGAGTATTGGTGGCATCGGCGGGTGTCCATTTGCGCCTGCAGCGACTGGCAATATACCCACCGATGATCTTGTCTACTTAATGGAGCGATCCGGCTATGAAACGGGTTTGGACCTTGAGCAGATCATTGCGATCAGTGGGTGGCTGGAGAGTGTCTTGCAACACGATGTGCCCGCAATGCTGCCAAAGGCCGGCAGATTCCCCGGGGCAACTGCACTTTCTACGTAAGAACTGGAAATCCGATACGCGGGCTCGAGAGCACCCGAGTACCGGTTAAATAAATTTAATTAATTCAAGGAGTTCGAAATGACAATTAAAGCAGGGGATAAGATGCCAGCCGGTGGGTTCGGCATTATGGCAGAGGGCGGACCTTCAGCAATGACTACTGATGATCTGTTTGCGGGCAAGAAAGTCGTCCTGTTCTCAGTGCCCGGCGCATTTACGCCAACCTGTTCGATGAATCACCTGCCAGGCTATGTTGAGCAGGCGGATCAGTTTATTTCGAAAGGTGTTGATACCGTTGCCTGTATGGCCGTTAACGACGTGTTCGTAATGGACGCCTGGGGCAAGGCAGGTAGCGCCAGCGACAAGGTGCTGATGCTTGCAGATGGCAATGGCGATTATAGTAAGGCTTTGGGACTTGAGCTTGATGCAACCGGGTTTGGAATGGGAATGCGAGGTCAGCGTTTTGCGATCATCGTGGATGATGGCGTCGCCACCCACGTGGCCGTTGAAGCGCCGGGCGAGTTCAAGGTCAGCGCCGCCGAATCGGTGTTAGAGGCTCTGTAGTCCGCCTCATGGCACGCCCGAAGTCGCACGATTCCGGGCTGGGTCAGCTGGCATTGTGACTATCGCGACGATCGTCATGGTGAGCCTGGCGATTGCCTGTATAGGTGTATTGGCTGGGGGGCTATGGGCTGTGCGGTTGGCCGCGCGGCATACGCTGCCGCCGGTTGCGAGAATGCGCTACGGTGGGTTGGCTCGCTTGGCGAACAGCGGATTACTGCTCGTTGTTGCTGCGCTGGGACTGGCGATCGTCTACTTGGTCCATTCGCGCGGTGTTGTCTCGATCGGGCGCGTCGTGCTGATTGTCAGTCTGATCGCAGGCTACATGGCGCTGGTCGTGACCACCGTCGTGTTCCCCGAGTTGCCTGGTCGCGCACAGTTTCGCAAGTTTGAGAATCTGCTCACGCTGTTGGCCACCGCAGGGTTGGCTGTTGTTGCCATATATGGTCTGCGGGTGGGTGAGCTTGGACTGCCACCATCCGTGTTTGCAGCTATGGCTGCAGTGGCCTTATCGCTGGGTATGTTCTTGCTGGCAAGGCCGTATTTGCGTGGCGCCCTTTCCATGATGCAGCGGATCCAGGCACAAGGAAGCTCGCCGGGTACGGAGGCGACCCTGAAGCGTTTGTTGCGTCGCTATCGGCCGTTGATCATTAGCGCGGTTGCGGCGCTGCTATCGGCGATTTCTTTCCTGGTTTTTTGAGCGCTTCCGGGCCTTGGCGGCCCGAAAGCACTGTGCGGCATTAGCCGAGCGCAGCCTTGAGTTCAGGGATCACATTGAACAGATCCCCAACCAGGCCGATATCGGCAACGTCAAAAATTGGCGCGTCCTCATCCTTGTTGATGGCGACAATGGTGCCAGCGTCTTTGATACCGGTGAGATGCTGGATCGCGCCCGAAATCCCGATTGCCACGTACAAGTCCGGCGCGATGATCTTGCCGGTTTGACCGACTTGCAGCTCATTGGGGACGTAGCCGGCATCAACCGCGGCTCGCGATGCACCAACGGCTGCGCCCATCGTGTCAGCAAGATCAAAGATGATTGAAAAGCTCTCTTCGCTGCCAAGGGCGCGGCCACCAGAAACAACCTTCGCTGCCGTTTGCAGGTCAGGACGATCGCTGGCGCCGGATTGCAGCTCTACGTAGCGCGAGTGCGTCGGCAACTCGGCGCCGGGATCAACGGTTTCCAAGTCGCAGGCGGGCTGCTCGCCAACAGCCTTGTAGGAGGCTGCTCTGACCGTGCCGACGACCTTATAGCCATCCTTGACGCGAACCGTTGTGATCGCGTTGCCCGCGTAGATCGGTCGCTTGAATGTGCGAGCATCTTCAACCGCCATGATATCTGATAGCTGATTGACGTCGAGCAGGGCAGCAACACGTGGCATAAGATCCTTGCCATACGTGGTGGAAGGTCCAAAGACATAATCGTAGTCGCCAGCAATCGCGGCAACCTGAGGTGCCAATACGGCGGCCAGCGGTTGTGCGTTGGCCGGGTTGATAGCGCAAAGGACTTTGCTGACGCCGTCGAGCTGTGCTGCTTGTGCGGCAACGTCTTGACTATCGGCCAGCACCAGCACATGAATGGTGCTGCCAGGGATGCTGGATGCGCACGCTACGCATTTAGCCGTAGCCTGATTGAGTGTGCCGCCTGCGTGTTCGGCAATGACGAGTATGTTTCCCATTAGACGAGCCCTTTGTCTTTCAGTGCCGCCACCAGCGCGGCCGTGTCTTCAACCATGATGCCTTTGCTACGCTGCTCTGGTGGCGCAAACTGCGTGACCTCAAATGCATCGTCAGGTGTCACGCCAAGGTCAGCGAGTGCACGGACTTCCAACGGTTTCTTCTTGGCTTTCATGATATCCGGCAGTTTGACGTAGCGCGGCTCATTCAGGCGAAGGTCAACTGTGACGACGGCCGGCAAGTCGACACTAATGGTCTCAAGGCCCGCGTCAACTTCGCGGGTCACTCGCGCGCTGTCACCCTCAAGTGCAACTTCCGAAGCGAACGTCGCCTGCGGGCGGCCCCAAAGTGCGGCGACCATTTGGCCGGTTTGACTATTGTCATTGTCGATCGCTTGCTTACCTAGCAAGACCAGTCCTGGTTGCAATTCTTCGGCGAGTTTTGTGATCGCCTTGGCGACGCCCAACGAGTCCAATGACTGATCCGTTTCCAGCAATATCGCCTGGTCGGCGCCCATCGCAAGGCCAGTGCGAAGCTGCTGCTGCGATTCCGTGCCACCAATCGAGAACACAACGACTTCGCTTGCATCACCGCGCTCGCGAATGCGCAATGCTTCTTCAAGTGCGATTTCATCAAAAGGGTTAATCGACATTTTGACGCCATCCGTCTCGACACCGCTGGCGTCGCTCTTGACTCGGATGCGAACGTTATAGTCGACGACCCGTTTCAGGCCGACAAGGATCTTGTCCAAGGTAGTACTCCTGTGCTGAATGCATGGGCTGCGGTTTCCTGCCATTGCCGGGAACAGCCCTCATGTGGCCCTCGGCCGCGTTACTTAAGGCGCGCCCTCGGTTTCAGCCGCGTATTGTCCCTGACACGCACCTGACAGACAAGCGTAACGACCACAACGAGGGAGCCAGTGACAGGGTTTTGCGCACATCCCGTGCCTGACTTGCCGGTTGGCAGCGGCAAAAGCGGCCAAGTATTAGTGGGGCAGCTGTTTTCTAAGGTTGTTACAAAACAATAAAAAACAGATAGATACCGTATTTTATTATAGTGATATCTAATTTAGGTTCGTATCGACCGACTGCCGAGAGCCTCAAGCCTTGCTACCCTAACCGTGTCTTCCCGGCCGAGCGGCAACGATTCCCGACGGCCTTCGCAGCCCGTTCAACCTTCATAGCAAAAGGTGCGGCGCTGCGATCTCCGCTTGATGTGCGGCCGCACCGTCTCAGTCTGGTGCGTAGATGACATCAACAGGCAAAGTGGCGGGTCGCAGTAGCCAGCGACCTGCCGCGAAGCATCCGTACTTCTCCGTGCGGACCCGGCCCGGGTGGCCCTTGGTGGCCATCCGGGTTTTTTTGCACTTACATCTAGGCGTTGCGCCAAACTCATCGTAAGCTTCAGGCAGTTGTCTACGGGCGGATAAAGCTATGACGAGTATTGGAGCCAGCGAACGGCTGGAGCATGTGCGCTACGAAATCCGCGGCAAGTTGTCGCGGCGTGCGCATGAGCTGGAAAAAAAGGGTCACGAGATCATTCATTTGAACATCGGCAATCCGGGGCGATTTGGATTTCGCACACCGGAGTCGATGCGCCTGGCGATGATCGAGAATCTGTCCTCTGCCGAGGCCTACTGCCACCAGAAAGGGATCTTTCCGGCCCGCGAGGCAGTTGTGATGCAACAGCAGAGCCGAGGCATCATGGATGTGACAGCGGATGAGGTATTCATTGGTAACGGGGTGTCGGAGCTCATTGACCTGACGTTGCGCGGGTTACTGAACCTGGATGACGAAGTGCTGGTGCCGAGCCCCAACTATCCATTGTGGAGTGCGTCGGTAACATTGAACGGCGGTAATGCCGTTCACTATGACTGTCGTCCGGAAGACGGTTTTCTGCCCGATCCGGCGGCGATTGCCAAGCAGATTACCTCGCGCACACGAGCCATTGTGCTGATCAACCCAAACAATCCTACCGGCGCCGTGTATCCGCGTGAATTGCTAGAAGATATAGCGGCACTCGCCGAGCGCCACAAATTGGTCGTTATGGCTGACGAGATCTACGACCAGATGCTGTATGACGATGCTGAGTTCGTGCCGATGGCGACCATGGTCAAGGATACGCTTTGCATCACCTACAGCGGGCTGTCGAAGGTCTACCGCGCTTGCGGCTATCGCGTTGGTTGGTGCTCGCTGAGCGGCAAGGCCGATTGGGCGCGTGACTACATCGATGGGCTTGAGCTGCTGGCCGCACTCAGACTATGCAGTAACGTACCTGCCCAATGGGCCGTGCAGACCGCGCTGGGAGGCTATCAGAGTATCCACGAACTGACCCGCCCGGGCGGGCGGCTGTACGAGAGCCGCCAGGCCGTTATTGATGCGGTTGCGGCAAGCCCGTATCTTGAGCTGGTGGTGCCGAAAGGGTCAATGTATGCGTTTGTCGGTGTTAACCTGCCCGATTTCGACGACGAGCAGTTCGCGCTTCGGCTGCTCGAGGAACAGCACGTCCTGCTCGCGCCGGGTAGCAGCTTCAATACACCCTACCGCACGCACTTTCGCATGACCTTGCTGCCAGAAGCGGCGCAGATGCAAACGGTGTTCGAAAAGATCGGCCTAATTTTGGAAAGCATGCGCTCAACCCGATTGCGCGTCGCCACGGCCGATTAGCGAGGTCATGCTCCGCCACGAGCTCGCGTCGCTGATTGAGACGCCGCCGGATCTGGTGGTGACCGCGAACCGCCGGCTCGCTCGGGTTATCTCGCGTGCGCATGCCGAGCATCAGATCGCTGCCGGGCGCACTGCATGGCGTCCCTTGGAGGTCAGGACGTTGCCGGTCTGGCTGCGGCAGTTGTTTAGTCAACTGTGTGATCGGCGTGCCGACATTCAGGCGCTGACATTACTGTCGGCTGATCAGGCGCGTGCGGTGTGGCAGGGCGTCGTTGACCGGCAGCTTGATCGTTCCGATGTCGGCGTTGCAGGTCAAGAGGCGCTAATCGATGAAGTCGCCAACGCCTTTGGCTTGCTCTGCGATTGGCAGGTCAGCGACGATGAGCTGAAACGTCAGGCCCACGACGATGACAGCGCGTTTTTCGTGGCATGTCTCAACGATCTGCGGCAATTGCTGGAGCGCGAAGGGTGGTTGATCGAACCTCAATTGACCGACGTGTTGCTTGCACATCATGCGGACTTGCAAAGCTTGCTGCCGGCGGCAGTGGTTTTTGCGGGCTTCGGCGAATTGAACCCGGCCCAGCACGCGTTCATGCGCCAGATCCAGCGCGACGGCGTTGAACTGATCGTGCAAAGCGCGGCTTCCCATGCGCCGGCGCATCACGTCGCGTGCGACTCGAACGATGATGAGCTGATCCTCGCGGGCGCGTGGGTGAGGCGTGAGCTTGAATTGCAGCCAACAGCACGACTTGCGGTTGTCGTGCCCGGTCTTGCGGGACAATCAGCTCGCGCTCGTCGTTTATTGCTTGAGGGTCTCAACCCGGCAGGACAGTGTCGTCGAGAGGTCGAATCGGAGCGCGGCGATCGGTTGGTCGAAGTCTCTTTTGCGCAGGCCCTCGCTGATTATCCTGCAATTGCCAATGCGATGGAGTGTATTGGCTACTTGCTCGGACCTGTGCGGTTTCAGTCGCTATCACGGTTGCTCCGCGCTGCTGAGTTTCATGCCGCCGAAGACGAGCACGCATTGGCGCTGGAATTGCGTCTGCGCGACTTGCCGGATCGGCTGTGGACGCCGGATCGCCTGGTGGCATTCTGCACTGGCGCAGGTGTTGAGATACCAGTCTGGTTGAAGGTGCTATCGGAGTCAGCGCCACGGCGCGAGCAGCAGTCACCATCGGACTGGGCGGCACTGTTTGCCGATGTACTCAAACAGTCTGGTTGGCTCACGACCGTGGATGTGAACAGTGAAGTATTTCAGTTGCGCAATGCGTATTTCGAGGTGCTGAATCGATTGTCGTCGTTGGATGCTCTGCACAGGGTTTGCAGCGGCGCGTTTGCATTGTCAACTTTGCGAAACATGCTCGCCAATACTGTTTATCAGCCGGAAGGGCAGGACGCTTCAGTGTTGCTCTGTGGCCCTCTGGAGATGAATGGGCTTGCGTTCGACCGAATCTGGGTCGCGGGACTGGACGCGTCGCACTGGCCGCCGGCTGCGCAACCCAACAGTCTGTTGCCGCGACGCTTGCAGGCTGCCAAGGGTATGCCTGACGCGACGCCCGAGCGCTCGCAGGCGTTTTGGCGGCGGCAATTGCACGAGTTGTCTTGCAGCGCCGTGCACTGGGTGGCCAGTTTCGCGACACAGGACGGTGACAGCACATTATTTGCATCTCCGATGCTTAGCGAGTTGGGTGAGCCGGGAACCGCTATGTCCGCTGCCGCGACGCTCGGCGTCAATGCGCTGGTGGGTCAGGTTAGCGTCGTTTCCAAGCCAGAGGCTTTGGGTCGTTTCTCGCCGCAACGCGCGGTCCGTGGCGGTTACGCAGTACTTGAATGGCAAGCGCGATATCCTTTTATCGCGATGCTGACAGGCCGTTGGGCGTGTCGCGTATTGCGTGAGCCAGCCGTTGGCATTGACCCTTCAATGCGCGGCCAGTTCGTGCACCAGGCGCTGGAGCAATTTTATCGAGGCTTGTCGAGTCGCCGCGAGATTGAATCCTTGCCAGCGTCCGACCTTGCGGATGCCGCGCAGCAGGCAGTGGCGCGAACCATGCGCGGCCAGTTTGCCGTCAGTGACGATTTACTCACCCAATTGTTGCGGATGGAAGAGCAGCGCTGCGTTGAGTTGCTGTTGGATTTTGTGAGGCTCGACTTGACGCGCGCCGATTTCAAGGTCGTCGCAACGGAGCAACCGCGCACGCTCGAATTGGGGGGGTTGCGCCTGGAGCTGCGTGTGGATCGTGTGGATCAGGTTGGTGACCATGCGTTGATCATCGACTACAAGACCGGCGCGAACATCATCGGGGTGCGAGTGTCGACCCTGTATGAGCAACACCTGCAACTGGCGTTGTATGCGATTACCGAACAAGAGCCGCTAGCAGGCTTGGCATTGGCGGGCCTCAGTGCAGGGAATATCGGCTTCGTTGCATCGGTTGTCGACGGTCTTGATGTGGGGTTGTCGGGGCGCAAGATTGAGCGCACGACGGATCTCGATAACTGGCGTGAGCGCTGGTGGCACGAGACTGAGCGCCTCGCACACGATTTCGTGCAGGGTGTCGTCAGCCTCAACCCACAAATGCCCGCCGACCAGCAACAGCCATATGCGCTGCTGACGCGAATTGCTGGGGCACAACGCGATGGTTGACGTGCTGCAAGATGCATCGGCAAGAGAGCAGGCGCTGGACGTCTATCGGTCGTTTATCGTTCAGGCGCCGGCCGGCTCCGGTAAGACGTCACTACTGACGCGGCGCTTCTTGCGTTTGTTGGCTATCGTCAAGCGCCCCGAGGAAATCCTGGCCATTACGTTCACGCGCAAGGCAGCCGCGGAGATGCGGCTGCGGATCGTTGAAGCGCTGCAAGCTGCGGCGACAGGTCACGCGCCGACAGACGATCATTCGCGCGACATTTTCCACGACGCAGAACGCGCCATGCAGCGTGATCGCGAATGCGGCTGGTCGTTGCTGTCGCATCCCATGCGCTTGCAGATCATGACCGTTGACGCATTCAATAGCCGCCTCGTGACCGCGACGCCGATCCGCGCCCGTGCTGGCGGTATTCGAATTGCCGAGAGCGACCAACAGGCAGCGCTCTATGCGTCGGCTGCAGATAGTCTGTTGGAGTGGCTGACCGAGCGTCATCCGCTCAATAGCGCGGCGCGCCGATTCTATCGCCACCTCGACGGGCGAACATCGGCCTGGCGTGCGCACTTCAAGCATATGCTCAGCCGGCGCGAGCGGTGGCTGCCGATCCTGCTTGAAGCGGTACAAATGCCCGCCGATGCCTTGCGTGCGCAAAGCGAAAACATCCTTGCGCGTTTTGTGCAGGTCGATTTGCGGGTCGTCGATGAGTTGTTCCCCCGAACCGCGCGCCGCTCGTTGCTCGACCTGCTCCAGCACACCAGTGATCAACTTGCCGCGATCGACCCGGCAAACGTGCTTGCGAGCCCCCCGCCGGCGGAATGGCCCGGCGACGGCCCCGAATCGCTGGATTTCTGGCGGCAAGTGAACGCGTATTGTCAGACCAAGCAAGGCACGTTTCGCAAACGGGCCGACAAGACCATCGGACTGCTGCCCGCAGACAAAGTCGAAAAGGCGAGCTTTAAGTCGCTGTTGGGCGATCTGGCCAACGTGCCCGGTCTCGAAGTGGCTTTGGCGCAAGTGGCCGGGCTGCCGGATCCATACTACGCAGATGATCAATGGGTGATTATTGAATCACTGCTAACGCTGTTGCCTGCGCTAGCGGCTGAGTTAGAACAAGGCATGCAACAACAGTCGATCTTGGACTATCCAGCGCTGGCGGCGCGCGCCATCAATGCGTTGGGCGATCCGCAGACTGGAGAGGTAACCGATCTCGCCTTGCGATTCGACTATCGTATAAGCCATATCTTGGTTGACGAGATGCAGGACACCTCCGCATCACAGTATCGTTTGCTCGCAGCGCTAACGGCGGGGTGGTCACCGGATGATGGGCGCAGCCTGTTTTGCGTTGGCGACCCGATGCAATCGATCTATCGTTTTCGTGGCGCCGACGTTAGCTTGTTTTTACAAGCGTGGCGAGAGGGTATTGGCCAGGTCGCACTCGAGCGACTTGTCCTTGAGACGAACTTTCGGTCCGACCAACAGGTGATTGACTGGGTCAATGCCACCTTCGCCAAGGTCATGGGGACAAAGAGTGATGCGACTGTCGATCGCGTCGCATACAGCGCCTCTGTCGCCAGGCCAGAGGCAAGCCAGGATGGTGCCGTAAGCTGGCACGTCGGCATTGGCGACGACGGGCCGACCGCTGAGTCGGTTGTAGCGCTGGTCAGGCAGCTGCGCGAGGAGTTCCCGGGTGACAGCATTGGCATTCTAAGCCGTGCGCGTGCACCGATGGAGCCAGTGCTTGCAGCGCTGAACGCCGCAAACATTGCCTGTGAGGCAGTTGAGATGGACCGCCTGACCGAGCTGCCTGAAGTGATTGACTTGCTCTTGCTGACACGCGTGCTGGCGCATGGCGGCGACAAAATCGCGTGGCTTGGCCTGTTGAGAAGCCCACTCATTGGATTATCACTCAACGACATTGATCGTTGGTGGGTCGGGTTTGAGCGTCGCACCGCTTCCGGCGCGAGCCAGACCTTTCTCGGCGGGTTGCAGGATGATGGTTTGTGCGCGCATCTTGACCTACACACGCGAACACTTCTCGCCCGGTTTGTCGAACAATTTCATACGCTCCGCCAACAGGCTGCAACGCTGTCGCTGCGCGCGCGCGTAGAGACGCTTTGGTGTCGATTGGGCGGTCCGACGGTGTTGAAGTCCGAGCACGAGTTGGATAACGCGTGGCGTTTTCTCGATGCACTCGAGTCGCTCGAGGACCGCGGTCAGCTCGACGATGTCTCCCAGTTGGAACATCGGCTCGATGATGCGCGCGTGACTCGCAGCGCCCCAGGTGCTGGCGTCTACGCGATGACGATTTTCAAGAGCAAGGGGCTCGAGTTCGATCATGTAGTCTTGCCGGACCTGCAGCGCGATGCCCGGCGCGACGACAAGCCCGCTCTATACCTTGACGTACAGGAGATTAATGGGGCGACCGGCGTGCTGTTCAGCGCCGATTCGCCGCGCGCAACGTCGACCCCCGACTACCTGCACGATCTGCTCTACCGGCGCGACCGCGAGCGCCGCGCCAATGAATTGGATCGTCTTTTGTACGTGGCCTGTACGAGGGCGCGAAAGTCACTGCATTTGTTCGCCTCACGGCAACTGAATAAGGCTGGCGACGGACTGTTGCCAGCCAGGGCGTCCAGTCTTCTGCATCGCCTGGGCGAAGTCGGTGAGCTGCCGTTTGCGACGATTGATTTGTCCGGCACGGTGCGACAGCGCACGGGCTCCTCGGCTTCAGCGTGGATCGAACCCAAGCACCGCCAGGTCGCGTCCGTTTGGCAACCGAGTCTGCCGGGTCCATTGGGCGCGCGCGATCATCGTTTTGAATCGCCGGCCTCCAGGCTGGAAATCGAATTTGACTGGGCCGGCGACAATGCAAGACATGTTGGCACCGTTGTGCATGAGTGGCTATACCGCCTGGCCGGCGAGGCTGAGCCAATCGCCGCGCTATCTCAGATCCGTGGTTTCGACGCGCGAACGCAGCAACGTTTGGGCCAACTGGGCGTACCTCGCGCGCAACTCGCAGACGCGGTCGCGAGCGTACAGCTTGCCGTCGAGCAGGGGGTTCACGCCGAGATCGGTCAATGGATACTGGCTAATGACCATGCGGACAGTGCGGCTGAACTGCCATTGGCAGGACTTGTGGATGGGCGCGTCGTGCGGGTTGTTATCGACCGAATACTGCGCGATGAGCGAGGCTATCTGTGGATTATTGACTACAAAACCTCACAGCATGAGGGCGGCGGTATCGAGGCGTTCTTCTTGAACGAGAGCGAACGCTATACTGCGCAATTGCTGCGCTACCGCCAACTCGTGACCCAGTATTATGAGACTAACGAGCGAGCCCCTGGGCCGATCAAACTCGCCTTGTACTTCCCGCGCTACGGACACTTGCAGGCAATCGGTGCAACGCCGTAATTATAGATTGCCGTCAAACACGAGACGCTGCTTGCCGGACGCATCTGCCGGCCCTAATAGCCGTAGTGCGTTACGGATTGCCTGGTCAGCATCCGCTTTGGCCGCAATCTCTGCGCGCAGCGAGTAGGCGCGCTGATCGCCAAGAAATAACCCGCCGTCCAGGTCGAACGGTCCCTCAAGGCTGCTCAGTTGCCCCGAGACAGCATAATCAGCAGGTCTCTCCATAGCCGGGTCGAAGTCAAGAGAGAAGCTGCCTAGCGGCGTCCGACCTACGGGCGGATAAACAAGATCACGCAAAATGACGTTGCCGTCCACGGCCACAGGCCACATCGTCTCAAAACGCGCTGTCACTATCGTTGCTTGGAGCAGTCCCTCGCTGGGGCCAATTGGGGACAGTCGCGTTATTGGCGCCAAGGTGACGGCGACACGTGCGTCATTGAGCTCCAAGACGTCGCGACCCGCGCTGACATGGCCGTCAAAAAAACCACCCGGCAGACCCGCTTCAATATCAGCTGCGAGTCGGCCAGTGATGAGCGCAGCGGGTTTGAGCGACCACGCCAAAGGTCCGATCGCAGTGCCATTGACCTTAAGTGCGTCCATCTTGCCCTGCCACAGTGTACCGCTGATGCCACGGGTCTCGATGTCGGCTGGCAGGAACCAATTGAGGGCGGTTGCGGCCGGTAGTTTTGCCACAAGACCGATCAGAAACACGATGCTTGCGATACCGATCAGGCGTTTTCTTGAGATGCTGCTGGCCATAATCATCGTCGCAGGACGATACTGACGTCGACCCGGCCTTGCTCTGGGCGTCGCGTGAAGCTGCCAGCAATAACCGTTACCTGGTGCGCCGATTCAAGTTGTGCGAGCCACGCCACCAACACGTCGAAGCTTGCGTTTTCCAAAGAAACGCGAAGACCGTTGTCCGTGGTTGGTGAGCTGCTCTTGTAGGCCTGCGAGAGGCCTGCTGCATCCACAGTGTTGGCCACCAATAAGGTCAACGATTGCGTTGGCGATACCGGTTCACCGCTGGGTCCGGCATCGCCCCCCACGGGCAAGCGACGTTGTGCCTCCGTGAGCAGTTGTGACTTGCGTTGCACGTCGTCAGCGGCTACGCGATGTCCAGCATATACCGGGTCAATAACGAAGCTGTAAAGCAGGACGATTACCGCGATGATGCTGCCGCCAAGCAGTACACGTTTCTCGCGCTCTTGAAGCGATTCAAACCATTCCATCATTCTGCTGCCGGTCTGACTTGAACGAAACTCTTGACGCTGTCATCCAGCTGTTCCGTACGTTGAATCTGAGCACGGAGCTGGCCAGCCTCGCCAATGCTCTTGGTCAGTGCTTCGAGCGCTGCCGCATTACTGGTCGTCAGACGAATATCAAGCACGTCGTTGCGATAGTTGAATGCGTCGACGGTATTGGAGTCATCGGCATCGACAGCCTCAGCAACCACGCGCAGCGTCTCAAGAAACGGCCGGCTACTGGTCGTGTTGCCGCCGCTCGTGGCGCTGCCACCACGGCGGCTGCCCAGCAAGGCGCGCAGTTGCTGCTCTGCCGCGCTCAGCGTTGGCTTGCTACCGGTAACGCGCCCAACATAGTTCGCAATGTCCTGGTCAAGCTGCGCCGATTGATTGGCAAGATCACGGTAGTCGATGAATCGGGTGACCAGTCCGAGTAACAACGCGGCCCCCAGCAGGCCTGCTGCCAGATACCAAGGTTTGAACACTGCTAACGTATTAGAGCTGGCAGCGTAGTTGCCCTGTAGGAAATTGATCGCGTCGCGGTTTACCAAGGCTCTGGCGGCGAACGCCAGCCAGCCATCATCGAGCAAGCGTATATCGGCGTTGGCGAAGTCCTGCGTTATGCGAGCCCAGTCGTCGCTATGCGCCGCATGCGCTGACGGATCGGCGTAAATGCGAACATTGTCGCTGCCCGATTCCTCGTCGTCTTCTGTGGCGTCGGCGCTGGCTCGCCACGCCTCCATGATGCTCAACGGGCTGACACCCTGGAAGCCGGCGAGCGTGCCGTCATTGCCCTGCACGATGATGCTATCGTCGACTGCCAATAGCTGAGAGAAGCCTGTCAGCGGCGTCAGCGCATCGTGGCTCGAGTAGACTGCGCGTGGCACTATGTCGGCGTCGGACAGGCGCTGCAAACAAGCCTCAAGCTCAGATCTCGCGATAGCCGCTACCAGGCGCGTACCGTCGTCATCGGCGCCGGATGCGGCAAAGTGCAAGGTGTCGACGTCCTCAGCAAATTGCTCTTCGAGCGCATACGGCATTGCTTGTGCGAGCTTGCTGCCCGATACCGGCAACATACACTGAGTTCGCACAACAGACATGCTGTGCAATACGACCTCGACCGGTCGCTCGCCAGCAAGTGCGGCGATATCCTGCAACGGCATATCCGAAGCACGAGATCGCGGCGCACCGGCCGCATCGACAACGATACAACTCACAGGCGTGTCATCACCTGGCGTCATGCCGACGAAAACGCGCTCGCTCACGGCGCGAACCTTGGGTTCGCGGGTCGGGCTTCTATCAGTCGTTGATCGTTGTGGGTCATTAGTATTCGTTACCGAAGCTGCGCAACAACACGGCGGTCTGGCCATCTGTACTGCGGTAGATGAGAGAGTACATGGTGAACCTGACAGTGCCAATACGCACGACCGTGCGCAGCCCAAAGAATTCGGTTGCCGTTGTCAGCGCGCCAATCGCGTCGGCATCCATAAAGCCGCCGAACACCTGGTCAAGATCTTCGATACCAGACTCAAGGCGATCTTCAATAATGAACTCTACGTCCTGCGCGCTAATGTTATCGCCCATCATTGCCAGCACAAGCGCAGGTGCCGTATTCGCGTTGACCTGAGTGGTCTTTGGCAGCGCCGTCAATAACGGGCGCAGCTTGTCGACAGCTTCTGTATCAAAACCTTCCACGATCGCGAGCTCACCGATCGAACGAAAGGGCTGATTTGCCGTTCGGTTCGCTGGAATACGGCCGCTGTAGACGTCGTCTTCGGCACCACCAGGGAAACTGATGTCGTTATCTGTATCAATCCAGTCAACCACCGCGTCAGCCAATTGCGGATCGAGTTGCAACAGCTGTAACAGACGACGGAATCGTTCGACCTCAAGCGTGACCGGTTGGCCGCCAGGGTCCACCAGGTTGTTGATATTGTAGCGGCCCTGCAAGTCTTCGAGGGAGCCTGCGACCAGTCCCTGTACGCCGGCACCGTCGACGGGTAACACCGGCAGCTCCTGCGCCCACAGCTCGCCCAGGTGATCATCGCTCGTATCGACGGTGTCCTGCCGCAGCACATCGGAAATCCAGTCCTCGGCCCCGTATGCCACCAGACGCGCCTGCTCCTGCCAAAGCAACGACTGCGTTCGGCGTGTATCCAGTGCCATGTCATAGGAAACCGCAACGGCGACGCTGGTCGTGACGATCACGATGAGTAACGCAAAAAAAATCGCGACTGCGCCTTGTTGGTGTTTGCGAGAGGGGGAGCTGCGCATGCCTAGCTGCCAATCTCGATAAGCCGGCGCATCTCACCCCAGCGATTGTGTTCGATCGTCAGTTCGACGGCCCGCGGTGCGTTCGCATTCGCGCCACCGGAGAATCCGGGCGGCCATTCTGCGGTCCAGCTATCGGGACCGTCACCGAGGTAACGAAACTCAACTCGGATAACGTCCTCGAGCAGCACGACGTCGACCGGTTCGGTGGCTAGTACACTGTCGAGCACGGGCCATTGCGTGCGAATGAGTTGTTCCTCTTCGAGCCGGTAGGCGACACGTTGCGATGTCGCTCGCGGCATGCCCAATGGGTTCGCGTAACCGTTACGCGTAACTTCCAAAAGGTAAGGGTCTCGGCCGTCGGCAAGGAATGCGCCGCGCCACGCGTCGCCGACCGGTTCCCGAACGGGCCGCGGTTGTGCCTGGGCGATATCGCTGGCGAGTGTTTGTAACGTGCGCTGTAATTCCTGCAGCGCCTGCATTTGATCGGTGATCGATGCCGACGCACGTGTTGCCTGGGTCAGTGCTGTGTAACACATGGTCGCAATCAAAGAGAAGATCACCAGCGAGATCATGACTTCGACCAACGTGAAACCACTGGCGGGTCGGCTCCCCGTGCGCATCAGTTGGACTCTCCGAGTCGCTCGACACCGGTGCTAAAGCTTGGTTTCGCAGCGGACGGCAGCGCTGCACGTTGCGCAACAAAGCCGGTCGTGGTGCGAATGATCAGGTCCGGCTGCGTGCTGTCGGCCACAGCGACGTCGGTGCGACGTAAGCCCTCAATGCCGCTTTCCTGCACGGTTGTGACGACCAGCCATTCGCGATCACCGAAATCCACCTCATCGGTACTTCGACCCACGTCGGGGAAAGCGGCATTCAATCGCAGCTCAGCAATCGTGTTGCTGGCAATGTACAGGGCCATCGTTCGGTCGCGAAGTCTTGCCGCGGTCGCAATGTTCTGTTGCAGTGATACGGCGATGGCTGCGAGCCCCAGCGCTGCAATGGTCAGCGCAATCATGACTTCGACCAACGTAAATCCGGCGTCCCGTGTCTGGCGCCGATGACCACCCATAGCGCTACTCATTCGCGTGACAGAACCAGCTCAAGCTGGCCGAGAAAGTCGCTTTCGAGCATCGCGAACTGATCGTCACCGAGTTTCTCCAGCGAGAGTTGAAAGGGTGTCACCTCGCCGCTGGCCAGAATGACGATATGCGGCACATCTGTCGCTGTCTCAATCACGTTGCCAAATGCGTCCAGCAGTTGGTCATCGTCGTCATCGCGCTTGCTGGGCGGTTCCAGCTCGATATCACGTTCCTCGATGACCAGAGCCGGGAGTATGTCGTCAGAAAACTGCTGAGTCGTTAACAAGTCGTCGTCGGATAACGTGAGCCAAGCACCGGTATCTGGGTCCAGGTCGAAGAATCCATAGCCGTCTGGATAGAAGCGCACGCCGAAGTTGCGTCCCTGCAATGCGGCCTCGTCGCGAGCCAGTGCGACGCGTGCCGCTAGTTCACGCAGGTCCTTCTCGGTGACTTGCGTTTTCTTTACCCAGCCGATGCTCGGCAAAATAAGACCGACGGCAATTGCAATAATGAACACGGTCACCATGATCTCGATGAGCGTAAACCCGCGCTCGCCTTGGCAGGTATGTGCGTGCATGGCTATTTCGCGAGTCGCTTACAGATCCCAGTTGCCAATGTCTGCTGCGGCGCCTTCGCCGCCGGGCCTGCCGTCTTCACCCAGCGAGTAGACGTCAATCTCGCCACGTTGACCGGGGTTCAGATATTCGTAGGGGCGATTCCACGGATCCAATGGCATGCGCGGCAAGTAGCCGGTCGGGCCCCAATTGGTTAGGTTCGGGTCGTTTGGCCGCTCGACCAGGGCTTGCAGGCCCTGCTCGGCGGTGGGGTAGCTGAAGTTGTCCAAGCGATATAGATCGAGTGCTTGCTCGATCGTGCGCAGATCGGTCTTGACCCGGCCAATCTGCGCCTTGCCAACGTTATCGAACAATCGTGGCCCGATAGCAGCGGCCAGAATGCCGAGAATCACGACGACTACCATGATTTCAATGAGCGTGAAGCCCACCTGCGCTGGCCGTGAATAGGTTGTCCGCATAACGTGCATACTGAAAGCTCCAAGTCGCCGCGCTAATGCGCTGACAATAAAATTGCAGAGAGTTTGACGCTTAAACACGCCATGAGTTCGAAATCCGTATTATATCAGAGTGAATTCCCGGCTCTGAATGTGAATTGCGTCGAATAATATGACAACTGTGACGAACTTCCGCTGGCTGTGGGTGTTGGCTTCGGTCCTCGCCGTGCTCTTGTTGCAATTGGCCGGTGAGGCGGTGCTGGCTGCTCTCGAGTATCGGCGCAGCGCGATGCTGGACGGCTATCAATGGTGGCGACTCGCCAGCGCTCACGTGGTTCACCTGAACTTCGCTCATGCCGCAATGAACAGCGCTGCACTGGTCTTGGTGCTTGCGCTGGTCGGGCGCGCGTTAACCGTCCTCGGATGGCTGGCGAGCTTCGTACTGTTGAGCCTGTCAATCTCCGTGAGTTTGCTGCTGTTTGCACCTGAGCTGTCAGGTTATGCTGGCGCATCCGGCGTGGTCCACGGGTTGCTGGCGATCGGTTGTGTCCTGCGCTGGTCGTCACATCGTCTCGAGTCAACGCTGCTGTTGTTGGGGCTGGCCCTCAAAGTTTGCTGGGAGACGTATTATGGTGCGTCCGTGTCCAGCGTCGAGCTGATCGGCGCACCGGTGATCACGCTCGCGCATCTCATTGGCACCTGCGCGGGCAGCGCAGGCGCGCTGCTTCTTATTGCATTCTCGCGCTGGCGTCGGCGTGCAGGCGAGCATGTCGTGCCGTCGCGGCACTGAGCGATTTATGCCATCATTGCGCCCGCTTTTAACTTGCGCGGGGTGGTTTTGTGCAATTTGCTTTTGTTTTTCCGGGCCAGGGTTCTCAGTCGGTTGGCATGCTCGGTGATATTGCCGCGCAGCACGACGATGTCCAGGCGACAATGGCAACGGCCAGCGACGTGCTGGGTTATGACCTTTGGGAGGTCTGCCAATCGGACCCCGAACAACGTTTGTCACTGACAGAAGTCACGCAGCCGGCCTTGTTGGCGTGCAGCGTTGCGTTGTGGCGAGCCTGGCAAAGCGCGGGTGGCGCGACACCATCGGTGATGGCTGGTCACAGTCTCGGTGAGTACTCGGCATTGGTCTGCGCCGGCAGTCTTGGCTTTGAGGATGCGCTGCTTCTCGTACAAAAACGCGGACAACTCATGCAATCGGCGGTTGCGGCGGGTGAGGGCGCCATGGCGGCTATTTTAGGCCTCGATGATGAGGTCGTCACAGCGGCTTGCGCGGCTGTTAGCTCGGGCATTGTCTCAGCCGCTAACTTTAACGCGCCGGGACAGGTGGTGATTGCCGGGGAGCGCGCAGCAGTCGACGAGGCGATAGAGAATTGCAAGCAGGGCGGGGCTCGCAGGGCGCTGCCGCTTCCCGTAAGCGTGCCATCGCATTGTGCGCTGATGCAGCCGGCGGCAGAACAGTTGGCCGGTATCCTCGACCAAATTGATTTCGCGTCGTCTGAGATTCCGGTCATCAACAACGTCGATGTTGCCGCTTGTAGCAGCCCGGCCGACATTCGCGACGCGCTGGTCCGGCAACTCTACAGCCCGGTGCGTTGGGTTGAGACCATGCGTTCGATTGGCAGTGACGGTGTTGGACACATCATGGAGTGTGGACCTGGCAAAGTTCTGGCCGGGCTTCAGAAACGGATCCAGAAGACGGTAAGCGCCAGCGGGCTTGAATCGATCGACGATTTCGATGCGTCGCTGGCGATGACAACGGCGGAGTGACACGGGAGCACGACGATGACAGAGACTATTTTTTCGCCTGCTACGCTGACTGACAAGACGGCGGTGGTGACAGGTGCGTCGCGCGGCATCGGCGCGGAGATCGCCCGCGCATTGGCAGCCGCCGGCGCATATGTCATTGGCACGGCGACGAGCGAGGCCGGCGCGGCGGCGATCGGCGAGACGCTTGGTGACCAGGGTGAAGGCCAAATACTAGACACTGCGGATGCGGCGTCGATTGACGCGCTGCTCGGCGCCATAAAATCACATTCTGTAGACATCCTGGTCAACAACGCTGGCATTACGCGTGACAACTTGCTGATGCGTATGAAAGACGATGAATGGGATGCCGTGATTAACACGAATCTTGGTGGCGTTTTCAGGCTGACCAAGGGCCTCGTTCGCGGCATGATGAAAAAGCGTGCCGGGCGGATCATTTCGATTGCGTCTGTAGTTGGTAGCATGGGCAATGCAGGCCAGGCCAACTACGCTGCGGCCAAGGCAGGGATGGTCGGTTTTAGCAAGTCGGTTGCGCGGGAATTGGGCGGTCGCGGTATTACGGCCAACGTGATCGCACCAGGCTTCATTGCGACGGACATGACCGATGCACTTAACGACCAACAGCGCGAGGCCATGTTGTCACAAGTGCCGCTGGGCAGCCTGGGACAACCTGCCGATATCGCGGCATGTGTCGTATTTCTGGCCAGCCCCGCTGGCGGTTACATCACCGGAGAGACGATTCACGTAAATGGCGGCATGTTGATGAGTTGATAGGGCGCTAAGCAACGGATTACTAACGTGTTTTTGCTGTGAAATGACGGTGGCAGCGCAGCCGTATTTGACTTACAATGCCGGCGCTTGGCGTCAGGCAGCAGGTTTTGTCGCTGCCTGCGTATATTTTGTATAATAGCGGGATGGTCATTCGCGATATCGATGGGTCCGCCCATTCGGATGGCTACCACTTGTTCATCTAATCCAGAGGAATCACACCTAATGAGCAGTATTGAAGACCAGGTTAAAGGCATTGTTGCAGAGCAACTTGGTGTTAAAGAAGAAGAGGTCACTAACGAGGCGTCTTTTGTCGACGATCTCGGCGCAGATTCGCTGGACACGGTCGAACTGGTAATGGCGTTGGAAGAGGAATTTGAAACTGAAATTCCTGACGAAGACGCTGAGAAAATTACGACAGTGCAACAGGCCATCGATTACGTGACGGCTCGTCGTAGCAGCTGATCCAACGGAGCGCCGTGCTTCGGCGGAGCGGCTCCTGCGGAATTCCATTCTAGAACGGATAGACCGGCGCTGTTTAGCGCCGTGTCATTTTTTGGGCGAAGGTTATGGCGAAGAATCGCGTTGTCATTACGGGCATGGGGATCGTCTCCCCAGTCGGAAATACGATCGACGAGGCATGGCAGAATGTCATCGCTGGCAACTCAGGTATTCGAGCGATCGATACGTTTGACGTTAGCGCCTTCACGACACGTTTCGGTGGCTGCGTACAGGGTTTCGACCCAGCCGCCGAAGGCATCCCCGTTAAAGATGCCCGCAAAATGGACCTGTTCATTCAGTACGGCATTGCGTCATGCAATCAGGCGCTCGCCGATTCCGGTCTTTCGGTCACGCAAGCCAATGCCCATCGCATTGGCGTGCTCATGGGCGCCGGTATTGGCGGCATCGGCACAATTGAGGCAAATCATGCCAAATACCTTGCCGATCATAACCCGCGCAAGATTTCGCCATTTTTTGTACCCGGAAGCATTATCAATATGATCTCCGGCCATGTCAGCATAATGCATGGCATTACGGGGCCTAACCTGTCAGTGGTCACTGCTTGCACGACGTCGACTCATGCGATTGGTCTTGCCGCACGAATGATAGCCTATGGCGATGCTGATGCTGTGTTGGCAGGCGGCGCCGAATATGCGACGACGCCGCTTGGGCTTGGCGGTTTTTGTGCCGCCCGCGCCTTGTCCACGCGCAATGATGACCCGCAACGGGCCAGCAGGCCCTTTGACAAGGACCGTGACGGATTCGTGTTAGGCGACGGTGCTGGTGCCATGATGCTTGAGTCGTACGAACACGCCAAGGCGCGCGGTGCGACCATCTACGCCGAGGTCGCGGGATTTGGCATGAGTGGCGATGCATTCCATATGACGTCACCGCCAGAAGATGGCTCAGGCGCATGTCGAAGTATGCAAAATGCCTGTGATGACGCGGGCGTCAATACAGATGAGATCGCTTATCTTAATGCTCATGCTACTTCTACAATAGCGGGCGATGTTGCTGAAACTACAGCGATTAAGCGCGCGTTTGGTGACCATGCCAGAACAATTGCAGTCAGTGCGACCAAGTCCTCGACAGGGCATCTACTGGGAGCGGCTGGGGCCGTAGAGGGGATCTTCACCGTGCTTGCACTGCGTGACCAGGTGATCCCGCCAACAATGAACCTGGATGAGCCCGATCCGGCTTGCGATCTGGACTACGTGCCGGGTACCGCCCGCGATGCAGAGATGACCTATGCTGCGTCCAACTCATTCGGCTTTGGCGGCACCAACGGAACGCTGGTTTTCAAGAAGGCCTAGTGCGGCATAGCCCATTGGACGGCGGCAGCGGTCGCACGACTGAACCGGACGCGGGCATTCGCGTTACTGCGCTCGATACGGTGCCGGACCTCGCGGAACTGCATCGCTCAGACCCGTCAGATTACCCCTACCTCCTGAAAAGCGTCTCCAGTGCAGACGCACAGACGGGCTGCGACGTCCTGTTTTGCAGGCCCACGGGCATCCTAAGGTTGGACTGGCAGCGCGATGCCTTTGTGTTGTCTGCCAGTGGTAGCGCGCCGTCGCCCGACGGCGTGAACTTTCTGGCGGCATTGAACAATTGGTTTGCCGATGAAGCCCATCAAGGTCCGGCGCATGCTCTGCCGTTTGTTGGCGGGTGGTTTTTATATCTGGGCTACGAGCTCGCCGCTCAGATCGAGCCGGTGCTTAAGTTGCCGATGAGTAACAGTGAGCCTATCGCCGTGGCATGTCGCGTCGTTGAGGCGATCGTGGTCGTGCACGATGCGCAGGGCAGAACGGCGTTTCATGTTCGCGAGGTCGGCGCCGAAGGCCCGGTGGTTTTCGATGCCATTAACGCAACGAAGTCGTCGATTCCGGCGCAGCGAGAACCCGTGCAGGTGGTCATGACCGAGTCGCCGCCGGATGCGTTTACTGACGCCGTTCAAGCCGCCCTGGACGCAATCGGCGAAGGGCAGGTGTACCAGGCGAATCTATCGCGTTCGTGGTCCGGTCGCATGCAGGGCGGGGCATCATTGGACCTGTTCGATCGGCTCTGCGCCGTCAATCCTGCGCCGTTCGCCGGGCTTGCGGACTTCGGCGATTTCAAAGTGATTTCGTCGTCGCCAGAGCGCCTCGTGCAGGTCAGTCAGCGGCGCGTATCCGCGCGGCCCATTGCCGGTACGCGGCCGCGCGGTAGAACGGCAGCAGAAGACCAGGCGCTGGTCAGTGAGTTGTTGGGCACGCCAAAGGAGCAGGCCGAGCATGTGATGCTGATTGATCTTGCACGCAATGATCTTGGGCGAGTGTGTCAGGCCGGCAGTGTTCATGTTGACGAGTACATGAGCATAGAGAGCTATGCCCATGTGCATCACATTGTGTCCAACGTTACGGGCGAGTTGCTGGACACCGCCGGCCCCGGCGAGGTCATCGCAAGCGTCTTCCCAGGTGGGACGATTACCGGCTGCCCAAAGGTTCGTTGCATGCAGCTCATCGCAGACCTGGAGGGCGAGCCGCGGGGCGCCTACACGGGATCGATCGGCTATTTGAACCTCAACGGCGATATGGACCTGAATATCCTGATCCGCACATTCTCCTGGCGGGCGGGGCAGCTAAGTTGCCGCGCCGGGGCGGGTATCGTGGCTGATTCGCGGCCGATTCGCGAACTGGACGAGACTCGGCATAAAGCCAGAGGCCTGTTGCGAGCAGTCGGTGGCGAATCTTGATGCGGTGGTTCGATGCAAACCGCGGACAGGCGCCCGGCGCGGATGATCGAGGCTTGGCCTACGGCGATGGGTTATTTGAAACGATGCGCTCCTCGGAAGGTCGCATCCCCTGGCTAGCACGGCACCTTAGTCGCCTTAGGAGCGGTGCGCAAAAGCTCGGTATTGCATTGCCCGCAATGGACGAGCTGATCAGCAAAGTGGCCGAGTTCGCTGCGGAGAATGCCGCCGATCAGGTTGTGAAGCTACTCATAACCCGCGGGGCTGGCAGCCGGGGTTACGCGACGGATGCCGAAGAACCACCCCATGCCGTGCTGTCCAGTGGCACCCGTCAGCCGGATTCTTCGGGTTGGCATGTGCGCGTCTGCCAAACCGTATTGCCCCGGCAGCCGGAACTCGCCGGCATCAAGCACCTGAACCGCCTGCCGCAGGTCTTGGCGCGACGCGAATGGCACGGCAATCGCTTCGACGAGGGCATTATGTGCACTGATGACGGCATCGTTCGCTGCGGTATCATGAGCAATGTATTTATGGTCAGCGAGGGCAATGTAGTGACGCCGAGAATCGATGTCGCCGGTGTGGCTGGGGTCGCACGTGGGTGGGTACTCCAGCGCGCCGAGGTAGCCCAATTGGCATTCACGGCGGCGCAGTTACACTCGGCGGATGAGATTTTCGCAACCAACGCCGTACGCGGCATTGTGCCCGTCCTGACGATCGATGGCGCGAGGTTGCCGGAAGACAGGCCTGTAACCACGCGGCTTATGCACGCTTTGAACGCTGAGTGGTCGAGCTAGTGCGCAAGCTTGCTATCGCCGCGCTGGTTGGCATCGCGGTCGCGTTAGCGGCCGTGGGCAGCGGATGGTATGCAATGCAGCGCTATCTGGAGCAGCCGATGCTGCTTGATGGCGACGTCGAGTTCTCTATTGTGCCCGGCAGCACGCTGCAAGACGTACTAGCGCAGTTGAAGACGGCCGGCATCAGTGACGATGTGCACTGGTTGCGGCTGCAGGCGCGGCGACAAGGCGTCGCCCGCCAGATCAAGGCGGGCGATTACACGTTGGTCCCCGGTACGACGCCACAGCAGCTGCTTGACCTGATCGTCGCTGGCCGCGTCGACCTGGAGCAACTGACCCTGATCGAAGGCTGGACGGCCGCTCAGGCGATAGAAGCGGTGTTGGAACACGATGCCATTCGCAATGATCTGCAGACCGGCATTGCCCGGCGTGCTGACGGCCAACCATGGCTTACCGATGAGATGCACAAGGTATTGGCGGCGCAGTTGCAGATTGGCACGGGTCATGTCGAAGGTTGGCTTTATCCCGATACTTACAAGTTCGCTAAAGGTGAAACTGCCTCCACGATCCTGCGCAAAGCGCATATTGCACTGCAGCGCGAACTCGACCAGGCGTTTTCCTTGCGGCCGGAAGACCACCCGATTGGTTCCGAGATCGAACTCCTCACGCTTGCCTCTATCATCGAGAAAGAAACCTCCCGCGCTGATGAGCGAGGCCGAATTGCGGGTGTCTTCGCTCGTCGTTTGAGCCAAGGCATGCGATTGCAAACCGACCCAACGATCATCTATGGCATCGGCATTGACTACGATGGCGATATTCGGCGTCGCGACATCCAGGCGCTTACCGACTACAACACCTATCGAATTGATGGCCTGCCGCCAACGCCCATCGCGTTGCCCGGTCGGGCAGCACTGCGCGCTGCCGCGCAGCCTGACGACGGCGAGGAGCTGTTTTTCGTGGCGACAGGTGAGCCCGATGGCAGCCATTACTTTTCCAAGACAAACGCCGAGCACGAAGCCGCTGTGCAGCGCTACTTGAAGCGGCTGAGAGGCTCACCATGAGCGAACGCAGTGGTATGTTTGTCAGCTTCGAGGGTCTCGAAGGCGTCGGTAAGAGCACCAGTATCCAGATGGCTGCCGATTGGCTGCAAGCGCGCGGTATCGGGTTTATCTCGACCCGCGAGCCTGGGGGTACGCCAGTTGCAGAGCGCATCAGGGACATTGCATTGGGCCATCACGATGAGCAACTGACCGATGCGAGCGAGTTGCTACTGATGTTTGCCGCTCGGTCGCAAAACGTTGAGAACGTCATCCGGCCGGCATTGGCCCGCGGCGATTGGGTGCTATGTGACCGTTTCACCGATACGACGCTTGCCTATCAGGGTTACGCGCGCGGTTTTGCGCTGGATGCGATCTATCGACTCGCCGACCTCGTGCATGGCGATATGTGGCCAGCGAGAACACTATTGCTCCAGGCGGAGCCAGCCATCATACGTGAGCGCCTCGCCGACCGCGGGTCTCCGTTGGACCGTATCGAACAACAGGGGGACGCGTTTTTTGCGCGTGCAGGCGCGGGCTACGCTGCACTAGCAGAGGCACATGCGGATCGCTATCGAGTCATCGATACGGGGGGCACGCTCAATGACATGGTCATGCAGATTGATCAGGTGATGGCCGAGGCCTTTGCAGCGCATCACCAGCATAGTTAGTAACTACATTAAATAAATTGCATAAAATATTGATTAAAAATGTTTTGGATTGATGAAATCGACAGCCATCTTGCGGCGCGCGCGGAAGGCAAGACGTTGACGCATGCGCTGATGCTTGCGGGCCGACCGGGTGTCGGCAAACGTTGGCTAGCGGCGCGCGTGGCGCGGCGCTTTCTCGGATTGGACATCGAGCAGGCCGAATCCGGCATTTTGGATGTCGCTGACGATCTCATGCAAACCCCGGATTTCCACCGTGTGAGCGTCGTGGAAGGCAAGCAGCAGATCTCAATCGAGCAAGTGCGCGAGCTCACATCGCAGTTCACCCTGAAGAGTCATGCGGCAGCAGGTAAGCTGGCATTGATTGAGCCAGCCGATGCAATGACAACCGCTGCTGCGAATAGCCTGCTTAAGACACTGGAAGAGCCGCAGTCCGAAAGCCTGTTGATTCTCGTGGTCGATGATATGGCGAAGATCCCGGCGACCATAGCCAGCCGCACGACCATTTATCGGCTGTTGCCGCCAACAACGTCGGAGAGTGCAGGCTGGCTCGCGAATCAGACGGATAGCACCCGGGAAGATATTGCGCTTGCGCTACTCATCGCCAATGGTGCACCGCTGGCTGCGCGGGACCTGCTGACGAGTGATGACATCGCCGTCGCTCGGCAGGTCAATACGGACATTGTCGCCATCGCGACGGGGCGTGAGGGGCCGATGCAGGTCGCGGGCCGCTGGCGCAAACTCTCTCCAAGGCTCGTCATGAACGGGTTGCGGGCGTTCGTACAACAGCTCATTTACGCGCGATTTGCGCCTGAACTGCGATCCAGTTCAGATTTTGGAGATTATGTTATGGACACCCGCGATGCCTTTTGTTATCTAGATCAGGTAAACCGGCTAATCGCCAGGACGCCCGGGAGCTACAACCCGGAACTCGCTATGGAGGCAATGCTGCTGCCATGGGCGCAAGGGCTGCGTGGTTACCGCAAACAACAAAAGCGCATGGGTTGAAACGAGCCCGTCGGAAACGCAAAGCACATGACTAAACCGGGCCTGTTGACACTGACGATCAAGGACAAGAGCGCATTGTATCTTGCCTATATGCCGTTCATCCGCAACGGTGGCCTGTTCATACCAACCAACAGTTCGTATCGGCTTGGCGATGAGGTATTCATGTTGCTCAGCCTCATGGGTGAAGACGAGAAACTACCGGTTGCAGGCAAAGTGGTCTGGATGACACCGAAAGGCGCGCAAGGCCAACGGACAGCAGGAATTGGTGTGCAATTCTCCGAGCAGGATCAGGGCAATACCCAGAAGAAAATCGAGAATTATCTGGCCGGCGCACTGGGTGGTGAGAAAGCGACCCACACAATGTAGTTGGTGCGGCTAGTCCGCCCGTTAACCCTGGGATAAGCCACCGCGAAGCACGTGCGTCTTGAAGCCGCGCTCGTTCATGATGTAGGCGCCTGCTGAGCTACGCCGGCCCGTATCGCAGCACACGACATACGGCGTATCTTTGTCCAACGTGCTCAGTTTAAGTCTGATGAAATACAGTGGCATATTGACCGCGCCGGGTTTTGAGAAGTTCTGAAATTCACTGGGCAATCGAACGTCCAGCCATATCCCGCCATTGTCGATAATGCTCTGCGCTTGGGCCATGTCGACCCAATCTAGCATCGGCTCATTCAGTAGCGTGCGAAAATCGTCCTTGCCAAGGCGCATGACCGCGCCGTCCGTTGCCATCGTTACAGTCGCATTGCGCTTCGCTTCAGATATCAGTGCCTCTTCACCGAACGTATTGCCTACGACGAGGTCGGCCAGCCGGATGCCTTCCTGGTTCAATGGCGTTTCACGGGTAACGACCGCACTGCCGCGCGTCAGCACGTAAAAGTAGTCACCATCGTTGCCTTGTTTGATGATTTGGTCGCCTGCCTTGTAATTCACTTGCTGCATACGCATGAAGATCGCCTGAATATTCGCAGGTGGGATCTTGTGAAACGCTTTGCTTTGCAGCAAGGTGGTCATCCAGTCGTCAGAAACGCCCAGACCCTCGCGCAGGTCGCTGACCTCATAAGAACCGGTCTGGTCCCAGGTAAGCATGACATCGAGCAGGTCGCTATCGATGGACAGGTATTTAACGGTGTCGTGAGCTCGCGCGGAGTAGCGTCGCGGTAACATAGGCGCCACCGGGTTGCGCGCCTCAGGCTTGTTTCCACGAATTGTCTGCGCCACGTCCCCTTGTTCCAGCAGTTCAACGCTACCCGAGAGCACGTAAAAAGTACGTTTCTCGCTATCGCCCTCGTTGAACATCAACTGCGACGGCTCGAGGGTGCGAATTTGAGTCTTCTTGGCTAGCGCAGACAGATTCTCGGTCTTCAAACCATCCAGCGGCGAAAAGCGCCGCAGGTCATCAATTGTCAGGGTTTGCTCAGTCATTGAGTATCGTTATGGCTATTGTAGTTGCGACTCGAGGCCCTTGCTGCCAGCCGCTTCGCGCATTGTACAGTCAATTGCTTGTCTATTGTTTGTTGCATGCCCGTCAGCCATTTCCGGTAAATTTTATCCACGAGGCAGCTTTTGGCGTAAACCGGCTGCCGTGTTCATTGGCCAGCGCAGTCAGGCGCTCGCAAACGGCATCGACACCTCGGGCACGACAGTAGTGCAGCGGGCCTCCGCGAAATGGCGCGAAACCGGTGCCAAAGATCACCCCGGCGTCAAGCAACTCCTCGGTGGCGACAACGCCGTCTGCCAACACATCCACGGCTTCATTAACCATGGGAAGAATCAAGCGATCGGTCAGATCGGCAGGCGCATCGCTGTGTCCCGCTTCAGGCTTCACGGCGCGACCGTCTTGCCAGCGGTAAAACCCCTGACCGCTCTTGCGTCCGAGTGTTCCGGCTTCGACCATGGCAATCAGCCGTGTCATGTCCTCGTCTTTGCTGCCAAGTACGCGCGCAGCGCTCAGTGCCACGTCCAGCCCGACCGAGTCAGCGAGTTCAACTGGCCCCATCGGCATACCAAAATCCAGTGCGGCCTGATCAATCACCGGCAGAGCCACGCCTTCTTCTGCGAGGCGAAACGCCTCGCCCATATAAGGCGCCAGGATGCGATTGACCACGAAACCCGGCGCGCTTTGACACAATAGCGGCGATTTGCCAATCTTCTTGACGAAAGCCAACCCCGTGTTGACCACGTCTGGGTCGGTGCCTTCCGCCTGGATAACCTCAACCAGCGGCAATTGCGCGACTGGATTGAAGAAGTGCAGGCCAATGAAGCGTTCCGGATTGGGCAGTGTTTCGCGTAACTCCTCAATTCTGATGCTTGACGTGTTGGTCGCCAGAATGGCGGCATCTTTCACATTCGGCAGCAAATCGTTGTATAGCGCCTGCTTGGCCTCAAGGTTCTCGTAAATTGCTTCGATAATCAGGTCAGCTTTGGTAACCCCGGCACCTTCAACGTCAGCCTGCAGTCGCGCTATCGTTGCTGCACGATCGGTGTCGTTGCGTACCTTTTTTGCGTATAGCTTGTGTGCGCGCTCGATGGCCGGTGTCACGTACTCCATGGCACGGTCCTGAAGTGTTACCTGCAGACCTTTCAGTGCACACCAGGCTGCGATGTCGCCGCCCATTACGCCAGCGCCAACCACGTGCACATGCTCGATCGCCTGTTCCGTCTTGCGGCCCTGGGATTTCAGCGCGTTTTGCAAAAAGAACACGCGTACCAGGTTGCGTGCCGTCTCGCCGACCATCAGCTTGGCAATCGAGCGCGCTTCCGCGTCATAGCCCGATCGCTCGCTCGCACCATGGTCGGCAAACAGGTCGATAATCGCGAATGGAGCCGGGTAGTGCGCCTTATTGGCTTTCTGAGCGGTTTGCTGGCGAATCTTGTTGGCGATGAACCCGCGAACAACCGGCAGGTTCATGAGTCGCGCCGTCAATGGGGCGCGTGCGCGCGCCGGTTGCTCATTGGCGATTCGAATGCACGCCTCACGCCATTCCTCTTTAGAACACAATGCATCAACGAGACCCAGTTTTTTCGCTTTGGCTGGCGTTATGGACTTGCCCGTGAGCATCAATGGCATCGCTTGCGCGACCCCGGCCAATCTCACCGCGCGAACAGTGCCACCAAAACCTGGGTGAATGCCGAGTTTCACTTCCGGCAAGCCGATGCACGGCTTGCCGCCATCAATCGCAACGCGGTAGTGGCATGCCATCGCAAGTTCGAGCCCGCCACCCAATGCGAACCCGTCGATCGCCGCAACGGTCGGTGCTGGAAATTGCTCTAGCCTGTCGAGGACGGTCTGTCCAAGCCGTATGAGGTCATAGGCTTCGTCCTCGGTCTTGATGACTGTGAACTCGTTGATGTCCGCGCCCATGATGAAGCCACTGCGCTTCAGCGAGTGGACAATGACAGCCGCTGGCAGGTCCTCTTGGGATTCGGTCAGTAACGCATCCAGCTCGCGCAGAACCGGCCCGGACAAGACATTGGCGCCGGCATCAGCCTTGTCAATGCCAAGCCATAGCCGGTTTTGTTCGTCGCGCTCGGGCTTCCAGTGTTGGTAGTCGGTCATAGGGGGCTCCCGTCAACTTCAGGCCGTGTGAAAGTCACAGACCAAGGGCAAATGATCGGACAATTGAATATCCGGAATATTGAAATCGTCAATGGTTATACCCTGCTGATACAAGATGAAATCCAACTCCTTTCGAGGAGCGCGGGCAGGGTATGAGGGCAGTGCTTGCGAATTGGCGCTGGTAAGGCCCGCAGCTTTCTGGAACAGATAGATCTCGTTCTGACCCCAGAACGTATTGAAATCGCCGATAACCATCGCAGGTTTGCTGGTCTTGTCGATCAAGTCGTACAAGTGACGAAGCTGCAAGTGCCGATGGCGGTACTTCAAAGACAGGTGCACGAGAAAGATCGCAACATTATCGAGTTCAAGTTCGATGATCAGGCGCTTGATACCTGTATCAAAATAATGAAACCGCTCATGGTGGATAGTCGGCGCGGCCAGGAACGCGTTGCCCTGCTTGCGAATGATCGGCAGCAGCTGGTTAATCGAGCTTGAACCATACTTGGTTTCGTATGAGCTGGTATGTCCCAATGATTGGGCAATGATCTCAGCCTGGTTCACATTGCGGCTACGTATCGAGCCGGTGTCGACTTCGATCAGGCCAACGATGTCCGGCGCCGTTGATTTGAGGAACTCAATGAGTTTGTCGAGGTTGCCTTTGTTGCCCAGCACATAGCCGGCACCAGGCACCGGTAGATGCGTGCTGATGCCAGCGCCAACCCCGTAGCGAATATTGTATAGGACCAACCGCATGCAAGACCCAGGACGAAATTTGCAAAATGCCGTCAGTTTTGCGACTGGACCGGCGTAGCCAGCTATTGTATCGGGAAAAGCAGGCACAGGCGCTATTTTTTGGTTACAATCCTGATAGTTAGGTCAGGTTCGCGCTTTTTAAAACAGCGCGCCTGAGTGGGGTCCAAACATGTCAGAAAACAATCCAATCCGAGTCTTTGTCAGCCACGTTTTCGCCGAGAGCGACGATTATCTGCGTGTATTTGAGTATTTGGAGAGTATCGACCGCTTCTACTATTTCAATGTGAGCGATCCGAATGCCAAACCGAGCGGTGGCGTAGAAGGTGTCGAGGATGCGTTGAGACAACAGATCAATGAAGGCGAAGTCGTAATTCTTCTGGCAAGCCTGTATGCGGACAAACGCGACTGGATCGACTTTCAAATCAATGCGGCCAAAGCGTTGGAGAAGCCGATCATTCTGATCAACGCATTCGGCCGTACGACCACCGTGCCAGGCGATCTATCCAGCAAAGCCAGTGAAACAGTAGAGTGGAATAATCGAGAGATCGTTGATGCAATTCGGCGTCAAGCACGGCACGAGGACACGCAGCGCTGGGAAGTCATCGATTTTCCCTGACCAGTCGTTGCAAACACGCCGTGCGCGCCTTGGCAGCGCTCTCCGAATCGCCCCAGGGTTACCCCGATCGCCAGTCATGTGTTTGGCAGGAGAGCTAGATGATGACGACACAGCGCCGCATTGAAACACGCCCTTTAACCATTGCACATCGCGGTGCCTGTGCCTATCTGCCTGAGCATTCCCTGGCCGCAAAGGCGATGGCGCATGCAATGGGTGCCGATTATCTTGAGCAGGATGTCGTTGCGACGCGAGATGATCAGCTTGTCGTACTGCACGACATCCATGTTGATCGTGTCACTAATGTTGCGGCAGTTTTCCCAGATCGCCAGCGCGCCGATGGTCGTTACTACGCACGCGACTTTTCGCTGGCTGAACTGCAATCACTGGAGCTGACCGAGCGTACCGATGCCGCGGGTCGGGCGGTGTTCCCAAGTCGTTTTCCGGTGGGTGATAGTGGTCTCAGCATACCCACGCTGGACCAGGAAATCCGGCTGGTGCAAGGGATGAATGCATCCATGGGCACGAAAACAGGCATCTATCCGGAAATCAAGAAACCTGCCTGGCATCACAAGGAAGGCGTCGATGTCGCACAACTACTGCTCGAGGCGCTTTCGCAAAGCGGCTATGAGCAGCGGCCAGATCAAGTGTTCGTCCAGTGTTTTGATGTTAATGAAAACATACGCTTACGTAATGAACTTAAGTGCCAGTATAGGCAGATTCAGCTGATTGCGGACGATGCTTGGCAGGAAGCGCCGACGCCATTTGCGACCCTGTTGACGCCCGGCGGCCTAACCCAACTCAAAGGTGTCGTAGCGGGTATCGGGCCGTGGATACCGCAGTTGTACAGTATTGCGGACGACGGCACCGTGTTGGCGACCCCGCTGATCGAAGAGGCGCATTTGCTGGGTCTCGAGGTGCACCCGTATACGTTGCGCGCTGATGCGTTGCCGGCAGGATTCGACAGCTTCGAGCACCTGTTGAACTGGCTGATCGATGCCGGAATCGATGGGGTTTTCAGCGATTTCCCGGATCGCGCGACTGCCGTGTTTGATCAGCGCGCGATGTCGCCGGCGGAAAGCGCGCGATGATGCAAGGTCACTTGCTGATCACGCCGCCATAGGCGACGCCAGTCAGATTGGCCATGTCCTGCTTAAAAGTCGTAAGGTCGCTCGCATTGAATGCGGACAGTTTGTCGTGCCCGGCTGCACGTGCAAGCACGCTCATCAGATCAACGCTTGCATCAAAAAAACGTTGCAGCCTCTGAGCTGCGACTTGCACCGGCAGCCGCTCGCGCAAGTGTTGCTTTTGTGTCGCGATGCCGACCGGGCAATTGTTGGTATGGCAGGCGCGCATGCCCAGGCAACCAATCGCTTGCAGCGCTGCATTTGATAACGCGACCCCGTCGGCGCCCAGCGCCATGGCTTTGGCGAAATCCGCTGGCGTTCGCAGGCCACCCGTTGCTATCAGAGTCACGTCCTTGGCGCCGGCCGCATCGAGATGCCGTCGCGCGCGCGCAATCGCCGGAATCGTCGGTACAGAGATGTTGTCACGAAAAATGAGTGGGGCTGCACCGGTTCCGCCGCCGCGCCCGTCCAGGATGATGTAGTCGACACCAATGCGCAATGCCGTGTCGATGTCGGCTTCAATGTGTTGCGCGGACAGCTTAAACCCGACCGGTATGCCGCCCGTGCGCTCACGCACCTCACCGGCAAACTCGGCGAAGTCCTGCCAACGCGTCCAGTCTGGAAACGTGGCTGGCGAAATCGCGTCCTCGCCCTGCCCAATGCCACGCACCTCGGCGATCTTGGCATTGACCTTGCTCCCAGGCAGGTGCCCGCCAGTGCCAGTCTTCGCACCTTGGCCGCCCTTGAAGTGAAACGCTTGCGTGCGGCGCACTTTGTCCCAACTGAAGCCGAATCGAGCTGACGCCAGTTCGTAGAAATAGCGCGAGTTCTCCGCCTGTTCCTCGCCCAGCATGCCACCTTCACCCGAACAAATGCCGGTGCCGGCCAACTCGGCGCCCATCGCCAACGCCACTTTGGCTTCGAGCGACAGCGCACCAAAGCTCATGTCGGAGACGAACAGCGGAATATCGAGCGTCAACGGCTTGCCCGCGGCAGGCCCGATGGTGATTGAGGTGTCGACCTCAACGTCATCGAGTAGCGGCAGTCTGTGCAGTTGTGCCGTTAGAAACTGAAGGTCATCCCAAAGCGGTACCTGATCGCGCGGCACACCCATCGCAGAGGAGGGGCCGTGATGGCCGGTTTTCGAGAGTCCGTCATTGGCGAGTTTCTGGATTGCTTTGACATGCGGTTCGGCACTCGTGCCGGTCGGATCCTGATAGCGACCTTGATAAGCATCACGATCATAGGGTTGCGGGTGCGACAGCTCGTACGCGCGAACCTGCACTTCGTCGATCCAGACTTTGCCGTCTGTTACAACCGCATCGAATTTTGGCAGCGTCTCGCTGTTGTCATACTCGCTAACGCCCGTGTCCAGGCGGTAGTCCCAGTCGTGCAGCCCACAGATCAGGTTGTTGCCACGGACAAAGCCATCCGCCATCAATGCGCCGCGATGCGCGCACCTGCCGTACAATACAGAGACGTTATCGTCAAAGCGGACGACGACTAGGTCTACGTTCGACACGAGCACGCCATGTGGTTTGCGATCTTCGAGTTCGTCCCAATCTGCGATGGCCAGCGGTTCTTGCATTTGTTATCCCCCTGCGAATCAGAGCACGATAACAAAAACCAGCGTTTGCTGGGTTAGCTGCCTATTCCTTAATCGACACAACCTTGTACGAGCCGCTGATCGTCAGGCGTGCTCGGGCCTTGCACTCGTACATCGACGCATCGGCAACACGCAATAGCGATGTCAGTGTCACGCCTTGGTCCGGGAACAGCGCCAGGCCGATACTCGCCGAGCTATTCATCGCCATATTGGCGACCTGATAGGGCTCACCGAGGCATTCGCGCAGCCGCTCACAAAGGGCGTTGGCGGCATCGGCCGGCGTCTGCGGTGCGAGAATGACGAACTCGTCACCGCCGATACGAGCCACCATGTCGATGTCGCGCACTGCGCCTTGCAGACGATCGGCGACCATCTGCAAAACCAGATCGCCGGTTTCATGCCCGTGGATATCGTTCACGCGCTTGAAGCTGTTCAAATCGATAAACAGCAATGCGCCAACCGCGTCATCGTCTTGCTCCGCCAGACAGCTGCTTGCGCGTCGCTCAAATCCGCGACGGTTGAGAACACCGGTCAGCGGGTCCATGAATGCGGCGGACTCCAGCGCGATTTCTTGTTGCCGTTGTCGGGTGATGTCTGTGCAGACAATACCAAGATCGTCACCGACCGGGTCGACCACCATCTTGAACCAGTGCTCCTCGTCCTCGCGTTGCAGCGGAAACTCTCCCTCGGCACGCAAACCGGTTTCGGCCGCGCCGCGCAACACCGGCACAATCGCCTTGAACGCGGCGCGCAAATCACGAGATTTAGTCAACTCCAGGGCGCGCAGGATGGTTTTGCCGACGAGCGCGTCGGGTTCACTGTCGAGCAATTGCGCGGCGACCGGATTTGCAATCAGAACGCAAAAATCGGCTTCGTCGGGCCTCGCGTCAGGACTCGTCTTACGTACCCGAAGAATGGCGTTTGAGACGTTGTTGATCAGGCTGCGGAGCATATCCTCGTTGCGTGCCAACTGGCGAATTGCCGAATGCTCGACCGTGACGTCGCGACAAATCAGCAAGTGCACGCGAATCCCGCTGCTACCATGTTGCACGGGAGTCACCCGGAGCGCGAGGTTCCTGCTGTCAAAGACAACGGCCTGTTCGTCGCCAGGTATCTCGGCCGCCTTCTCGGCAGCGAGTGCGATATCGGGCAGCAGATTGCGCAATCGATCACCCTTGACTTGCATGGCGTCAATGCGCAGCAGCTGCTCCGCTGTCGCATTCACAGAGATGACTCGATTTTCGTCATCCAGCACGAGTACACCGTCATGCATTTGCTCGAACAAGGCACGGTGCTCCAGCCCGTCCTCTATGAGCACGCCGTGACGCAAAACCAGCCAACTGATGAACGGTGCAACAAAAGCGATGGCAACACCCGTTGGCGAGTTCATTGCAAATGGCGCAACGCTCAGATGAGCAAAGCTCGTGATCACCGGAATAAATGTCAGCGCAACGAAACCGATCAGATAGCGCCGTCGTCGAGGGTCGCTGCGCATCGCAAAGCGTACGAGCAGAATGCCGGCGATCAGGCACAATCCGAATGAGAACGGCGCGTGGACGAAGTTGAACCAGGCACCGTACTGAACGACCGCGCCATTGGTTGCGGCACCGACCGTGGTGGCTGGCGTCCACATCAGGTCATGCCAGGGCTGTGTGGCCAATGCCATGATGGTCACAATAGGGATCAGAATCACCAGCACACGATGATGCTGTGCGATACGATGCGCGGCGAAGTGGCAGACTGTGAACAATGCGAGCGGGGGAACCAGGGCTGCGCTGGCAAGCGTAAGCTGCAAACCACTAAGAATGATATCTTCCCGAGTGGCCGCCATTTGCATGATTGAGCCAATGACCCACAACGCGAGCACAAACATCAGCCAATGGGCGCCGCCACGTGCATCACGGTGGCGGCTTAGCATCGTGATGGTGCCGAGCAATACGTAGATTGCGGCCCCAGCCGGCATTGTCCAGAGAATGAACTCCGACATAACAGTAACGACCAGTATTAAATGATTGCACTTCACTCTACGCGGCGGGCTACGGCATTGCTGAGACGCAGATCGCGATATGACATCAATATTGGCGCCTGGGGCGTGAAAACACTGCAAAAACCCTGGTTTTTGCCGCTGCGAGGCTGGCCTTGCCCGCGTATCGTTGCATATTGTCCTAACGCACTGGCTGGTCGCCCGGCTGGACTGAGCGCACAAGCGCAGCATTGATATGAGCGCCAACAACGACGCTGCGCTGGCATGCTTGCGCGAGGTTTTCGGTTACGAGCACTTCCGGCCGTTGCAAGCGGAGGCCATCGCGCAGGTAATGCAGGGCGGTGATGCGCTACTGTTAATGCCTACCGGCGGCGGCAAATCGCTATGCTATCAGGTGCCAGCGCTACTGCTGCCTGGTGTGACCTTGGTCGTATCGCCGTTGATTGCATTGATGCAGGATCAGGTGGATGCGCTAGCCCAGCTCGGCGTCGGCGCCGGCTTTTTGAATTCAATGCAGACCGATAAAGAGCAGGCCGCTACGTTGCACGCGCTCAGGACCGGCAGCATCAAGCTGCTCTACCTGGCACCGGAAAGGCTGTCAGCGCCGAGCACCCGTAGTCTGTTGCAGAGCCTGCATGTCAGTCTGGTCGCAATCGACGAGGCGCATTGCGTGTCCCAATGGGGGCACGACTTCCGACCAGATTATCGCAATCTTGGCGTGCTGACGGGCTGGCTCCCAGGCGTCCCGCGAATCGCACTCACCGCAACTGCGACTCGGCAGACGCGACAAGATATCGTGGTGGCGCTGGATCTAGCGGCGCCGCGAGTCTTGGTTGGCAGCTTTGACCGCCCCAATATCCACTACACGGTCAGCGGCAAGCGTCCCGGTAATACGCAGCTCACTGGCTTTCTTGCCCAGCGTGTCAAACAGTGCGGCATCATCTATTGTCTGTCGCGAAAAAAAGTTGAGGCCACTGCCGAGAACCTGCGCGGTCTTGGGTTCAACGCGCGCCCATATCATGCGGGTCTTGATCGCGAATTACGCATGCGCACGCAACGCGAGTTTCTGGCCGCCGATGCGATGATTGTCGTGGCAACCATCGCCTTCGGTATGGGTATCGACAAGCCCGACGTTCGCTTTGTCGTCCATCTTGACTTGCCCAAGAGTGTCGAAGCCTACTACCAGGAAACGGGTCGTGCGGGTCGCGATGGTGAACCGGCCAGCGCAATGATGCTGTATGGCTTGCAGGACGTTGTGCGGTTACAGCAAATGATGGCGCAGTCATCCGCTGACGACGACTACAAGCGGATTGAGCAGGACAAGTTGAACGCCCTGTTAGGCTGGTGTGAGTCAGCACAGTGCAGGCGTCAGCCGTTGTTGGCCTATTTCGATGACGTCGGCGCGGAGCCATGCGGCAACTGCGACAACTGCGAGCTGCCGCCAGAGACCTGGGATGCAACGCAGGATGCCCAGAAATTACTATCGTGCATCTATCGTACTGGCCAGCGATTCGGCGCTGCCTACGTCATCGACGTATTGCGCGGCAGTCAGCAAAGCCGAATTGTCGACAACGGGCACGATTCATTGTCTGTATTCGGCATTGGCGCTGATACCGACGTCCGTGTCTGGCGGTCACTTGTTAGGCGGCTGCTGGTCGAGGGTTATCTCTTTGCCGATCCTGAGCGCTATGGCGCATTGACCATGCGCGCTTCCTGCAAACTGTTGTTGCGTGGTCAGACCACATTGTTTGCACGCAAGGACCTGCAAGCCCGTGCTGCGCCTCGTCGACGCCCGTCGGCCGTCGATAGTCGTATCGCGCCTCACGAGCGTGATTTGTGGGATGCACTTCGCGCCCGACGCACTGCACTAGCTCAGCGTCAAGGTATCGCGCCATTCATGATCTTCCATGATGCGACGTTGCTTGAGATCGTCAAGCAAAGACCGCAAAGCGAGGCCCAGCTACTTGAGATTAGCGGGGTCGGTCAGTCGAAGCTTGATCGCTATGGCGATGACATTCTGTCAGTCGTGCGTTCCTGTGCGGCAGACTGACTGGCCGTCGCGCCCGTGCGATACGGGAGCGTTCAATGATCGGTTGACGCTTCGGTTGCGGCCCATAGCAGGTGAAGATGGCGCGCTAGTTTGAGTAGGTCGAAAGGTCGGCAAAGTGTATGCGCGATTGACAAGCCGGAAGGCGGCTCAAACGCTTGTGCCGATGTATCCAGGATGGCCAGCATGCGAAGCCCTGGTTGCGTGCTGGCGCAACGCGTCAACGCCTGGCGTGCTGCACGGTCAGACAGGGCGGGGGCGCTGCTGATCACCGCATCCAGCGGCTTGTCGTTCAACGGCTGATCCATCAACTGTTCAAGCGCGGGCGTCTCAACCACCAGGTAACCCAGCGCATCGACATAAGAGACTAGGGTATCTCGCAGAAACGTATCGGGCTCGGCAATCAGTACTCGCCGTTGCCGGTTGCTGCGCGCGGCAGGCGATCGTGTGCGCCAACGATCCGAGGTAGCCCGTGGCAACGCAGCGACAAATCTGCACCCGACATTGTCGATATAGCGCTGAATGAGTCTGCCACCCTGACGTTCCAGCAAGCGCGTGACAAGTGCCAAACCGGGCGGCTCAGGTTGCGGCGCGTCATCGGACGCATCCTTTGCCATCATTCTACGGCGAAGACTGGTGGCTTGCTCGTAGCGGCTGTCGTGGCATTCCAATACGACGTAGTCCCCGGCCGGCAGCAGCTCGCCGTCCAATGCCTGCCCGTGATCGAGAGACCGGTTATTGCAATGCAATTCGATAACGCCAACGCCGAGCATTGCCGTGACGGCGTTTCCAACCAGGGTGTTCGCCAGAGCGCGCAGCTGCGTACTGTCGAACAGACTGGGCCAGCTGCTGCGATCAATTTCAGTCTTCAGGACTATCGTCGGCCCGACCAAATGTTCGAGGCTTGGCATCATCTCCCACAGTACGTGACCCGCCGATGGCTGACCATCGGTAGGCGGGCGGGCAAGAACTTGCATGCGATGTGTAAGATCGGTACCGCGCATCGCCGTATTGGACGCGCTTCTAAGCAGCGAGAGATACTGCGGTTGATCTACCAACATGGGTTCGACCGACTGCAAGTCCCGAATCATCGCTACCAGCAAGGCGTTGAGATCCTGGCCGATGGCATAGGTCAACGCGTTGACACTGGCGTCTTCCTGGAACTGCTGAGCGGCGTTGGTCGCGCGACTGCGCATTACCGCTAGGCGCACTCTCTCGACCAGCCCGGCCGGTTCGACTGCATCGCGATCAATTACATCCGCGGCGCCGCGCTCCATCAGGCTGAGGATAAGCGCGGCCTCGGATTGCCCCGCACAGGCTAATACTGGCAGCTGCGGTTGGGCCTCGTGGATCAGATCGAAGCTGTCGACACCGCCAGACGTCGGCTCTGAAACGTCCAGCAGAACCGCATCGAAGTCACTGATCGCCATCAGCATGGTTGCCTCGCACGGCATCTGTCGAATCGTTATGGCAAGTTGCGGAGCATGTGATTGGCATGCCATCGCGATACGTCTAGTGAAGTCGGCATCTCGACTGACAACCAGAATCGCTTGGGGCTCGGACGTTGATGTCATGCGCGTGTTTCTCACAGCTTGGCGGGGATACCCCAATAATTGGGAGACCCGAAGCACACGTCCACACAAACAGCTTAGCAAATTTCCGGGAGTTAGCGATTTCTGGCCGCCGAATCGGCGTATGGCGGGCAATGGCCGGATGCGGCAAGCGTGCGGTGCTCATGCTAATCTGAGTACTGAAACGCACTCGAGTTTTGAGCGGTATGGCGAACACGACGTTGGACAAGAATAAATTCCCGGAGCTGGTAGCGACTGTTGATGCATTGCCCGATGGTCCCGAAATCGCAGCTATCTTTGACTTTGATGGCACGATAATCAGTGGTTACTCGGCGTTGGCGTTCATGCGCGAACAACTGAAACGTGGCGATTTTAGCCTGAGCCAATTCACCGAGCTGGCCACTGCAATGACGCGTTTTGGCATCGGCGATATGGGGTTTTCCGCGATGATGGCGATCACCATGCAGTTCTTGCGTGATGCCAGCGAAGCGGACTACGCGGCGTTCGCAGAGTATATGTTTGAGCATCACATTGCTCGGCTGATCTATCCTGAGGCTCGAGCGCTGATCGCGGCACACCAGGCTAAGGGCCATACGGTGGCAATCGTGTCGTCGGCCACGCCCTATCAGGTCGCACCGGCTGCACGTGAACTTGGCGTAACGCAAGTGAGATGCACCGAGCTTGAGATTATCGATGGCGTGTTTACTGGTGCTGTCATTCACCCGACCTGTTTCGGACCCGGCAAAGTTCGGGCGGCGCATTCAATTTGCGATGCGACCAATGCCCGTTTGGCCGACAGCGTGTTTTACTCTGACAGCGATGACGACATCGAACTGATGGAAGCAGTCGGCAAGCCCCGACCGCTGAATCCGAACAAGCGGCTCACGACGATCGCAAAGCATCGTGGCTGGCCGATAGCGCGTTTTGAGAGCCGCGGACGGCCAAGTATCGCAACGTTCGCGCGCAGTGTGGCGGCCACGGGAAGCCTGGCCGCATCATTTGCTGCCGCGCTGCCCATACTCGCGCTGACGGGTAGTAGACGAAAGATGCAGAATTTTTCCTACGCGCTGTTTGCTGAGACGGCAAGCGCGCTCATTGGCCTGGACCTTGAGATTCACGGCGAAGAACATCTTTGGAGCCAGCGACCAGCCGTCTTCATTTTTAATCACCAGAGCAAAGCCGATGTCGTTATCGTGTTGAAACTGCTGCGTCGCGATCTGGCGGGCGTCGGTAAACAAGAGATCCGTAACATACCGATCATTGGTCAGGTGATGCAGCTCGGCGGCGCTGTACTCATAGATCGCAAGAACACGCGCAGTGCGGTCGCTGCGATGCGCCCGTTGGTCGACATCATGCAAACAGAAGGCAAATCGGTCGTGATGGCGCCTGAAGGCACGCGGACGGTCACGCCCAAGCTCAACCCGTTTAAGAAGGGTGCCTTCCACCTGGCGATGCAAGCAGGCGTGCCGGTGGTCCCCGTTGTGATCCATAACTCACTGGATGTCGCGCCAAAGGGTGACTTCGTGTTCCGGCCGGCCAAAGTCCGAGTCGATGTTCTGCCGCCAGTGCAAACGGACGATTGGCATAAAGACACCATAGATGTCCACGTTGCCGAAGTACGCAATCAGTTCCTAGAAGCATTGGGCCAGGAGACGATGCGGGCGCCAAAAAAGCGTAAGAAACGTAAGGCAGCGACGAAATCCGAGGCGACGCGCAAGACGGCTAAGGCGACTACGTCGACTCGTAAGAAAGCAAAACGTACGACTAAGGCAGCGCGCTAGATGGCAGACAAGGTCTGGCCGGCCGACGGCAGTGAGCCGCCGCTGTTTATTCTGGATGCGGCCCACGCCCCGGAGCTCGAGTGCTTGACACAATGGCTTACCGCGCAATGGGATCAGGGCGGGGCCTTACCTGATTACCACCATGTTGTTATTCGAATCGCTTCTGATCCGGAGCGAATCGACGCAACGCCGCTGATGGCTCACTTGGGCCTGCCGCCTGCTACTCCCGTGACACCGCTGCGCGTGATCTGGCGAGACGGCAGTGAAAGGCGCACATCACCGCGAATTCGTGACTTGTTGCGGGGCAATCGTCGCAGGCCAAATGCTCGCAAAGCGCTACGTCTCTTGGCGCAGGATCGCGATAACGCGCAGTGTATCGCTGGTCGGTCAGCTACCCTTGGCGAGCTGCAAGCGCAATTCGCAGCTCAAGACCGCGCCGACGAATCGCGCGAGCGGCTGGCCGCGTTCATCGCGAACAGAGCGGGCTTGGCACTGGACATTGCAGAACGCCAGCGTCGCGGTGGTAGATACAAAGTGCCGCGCCGCGTCGCTCAGAATCTACGGGCGTCTGCGGGCTACCTTGATGCGCTCAGAGCCGTGAGCGAGGAAACCGGCCAGACAGTCGCAGCTCTGGATGAGCAGGCCGATGAGATTTTTGCTGAGCTCATCTCCATCCCGCGCAGTTTTTGGCAAGACGTGATCGCTGCGTTCAATCGCAAAGTCATCTCGATGGGTTATCAGCCGGAATTGGTGGTTGATCAGGCCCAAGTTACCGCGCTTCGTGATCTCGTGCGCCAAAAGCCGAGCGTATTATTGTGGACGCACAAATCACATATTGATGGGTTCGCCGTCTACTCGACCTTGTTCGAAAACGACTTTCCTGTCCCGCATTTACTGGGCGGCGTCAATATGGCGTTTGCGGGTCTCGGCTATGCGGCGCGAAGATCTGGCGCGATTTTCATACGCCGCAGCTTCCAGGATGATCCGCTCTACAAGGCGATCTTTCGCCAGTACATCGGGTACTTGCTGGAGAAGCGATTCCCGTTAACTTGGGCGTTCGAAGGCACGCGATCACGCGTTGGTAAGTTGATGCCACCGCGCTACGGCATCTTGAAGTATGTGGTTGAAGCTGCCGAGGCAACCGATGCGAACGACCTGCAGATTATCCCCGTCGCGTTGAACTATGACTTGATTCAGGACGTGCGTGACTATGTGAAGGAGCAGTCTGGCGGTGTAAAGCAGCCGGAGAGCCTGCGCTGGTTCCTGGGCTATCTTCGCGGTCTGCGGCGCCCGCTTGGCAAGATCTATATTGATTTCGGAGAGCCCGTGACGCTCCCATCGCAGCCAGTTGCCGATGATGCGTTGGGGCTTAAGAAGATCGCGTTACAGGTTGGCGTGGAAGCCAACCGAGTCACGCCTATCACACTGTCTTCACTGGTTTGTACGATATTGCTTGGGGTCGCGCCGCGCGCGCTCACGCGTCTCGAGCTTGGCAAGGACATGTTACGTTATCTGAAATGGGCGAGGGCGCGCGGTATCCGGGTGGCCAGCGAGTTTCTCCGTGGCAATGATAACGATTTGAACCAACTCGCTGACGTACTCGGTGAGCACGGCCTGGTGTCAAGGTTTGATGAAGGCCCCGATGTCGTTTATGCGTTGTCGCCCGAACAACACGCTACCGCGAGCTACTATCGAAACAGCACAGTGCATCACTTTATCGTGAAAGCGATTGCCGAGATGTCATTGTTAAAGGTCGCGGATGCTGGTGCGGCGGGCAGTGAGGCGTTCTGGGCAGAGGCGGAGCGCATCCGGGAGCTCTTCAAGTTCGAGTTTTTCTATGCACCGCGCGACGACTTCCGGCACGAGCTTGATGTGGAGTTGCGCCGGTATGAGGATTCCTGGTCGACCAAGTTGGATGCCGATCCGGCCTTCGCCAATCGCTTTCTTCGCGAGTTTCGCCCCTTATTCGCGCGTGCAGCTTTACTGCCGTTCATCGAAGCCTATCGCATCGTTGCGAATATCATTGCCCGACTTGAGCCTGGCGCGACACTGTCGCAAAAGGACTGTGTGTCACAGTCGCTGGCGTATGCGCGACAGGCCTATCTGCAACGCCGGATCAGTAGCGAAGCTTCGATCGGCAAACTGTATTTCGAGAACGCCTATCGCTTTGCTCAGAGCCAAGGCCTGGTGGAAGACGATGGCGCATCGCTGGCGAACGAGCGGCGACAGTTCAGTGAGGAACTCACGAGCCTTGCGAATCGGCTCGACCGCATTGGTGCGCTGACGTTGCCTGGCAATCGTTGGTAGGCGTTATCCGGCCTCTTCGAGTGTCGATTGTAAGCCGTCGATAAGTACTTCGATTGCCTCGTCACTACGGCCCGTTTCCTTAAGCGTCTCACTGAGCAGCATCGTCGCCGCATTACGCACGGCGCTGTTGGTCGTATTAGCCAGTACATCGCGCAACACGGGAACGGTCCGAGCTGCTTCACCGCGCTCATCGTAGAATTCCTTGATCTTTTGCATGTGTTGAATGGCTGATTTCTCCGCGTCTGACGATACGGCATGCGTCGACTCAATGATGTCGTAATAGCCTTGCATCAATTTGATGAATTGCTGCATGGTTGCGAGCTCCTGGTTCTGGTCGGCGAACGCTGGTTTGCCCAGGCTAAGGACGCAGAAGGCTAGAGGAATCAATATGAGTTTTCTAGATAGGTGCATCAGAGATCTCCTGAATAAGTTGACTGGTCGGCTCACCTTGCGGTGATATCGTGTTCATTGGTGGGCGCGGACGCGTGGGCGTTGTGACCGAGACAGGTACGGCTAATGATACCGACGGCGCGTTCGCTAACACAGGACGGGCAGGCTGAGTGACGCTTACGCGCGTTGGCTTGAACGACATGGTGGTTGACTCGCCGGAGACCGCCCCGGGCTGCGTGGATGACAACCACAGTACTGCGGGGCCCATCAGCATCACTGTCGCCGCGAGGGCCCAGACCGGCCGTCGAACGGTCCGCTGATGTGCATGGCGCGCCGCCTCTGCTAACGCCACGTCAGCCAAGTCGGTTGGGGCTCTAAGCGCTCGATATGCGTCCAGCAGTTCTTGCTTCGGAATATCGCTCATTGCTCACTCTCACTGCGTAGTTTGTGGATTGCCTTGTGTAGCAGTGCTTTCACAGTGCCTTCACGACACCGCATGACCGCTGCGGTTTCGCGCACGGAGCACTGTTCGAACAGACGCAACATGACGACTTCCTGTTGGCGCGGCGACAGGCTGCGAATCATCGCTTGGACCTTGCGCGTTGTATCCAGTCTCTCAACCGGATCTGTCGCCCTAGGCTGCGCAGGCGCCTCAGTGTCTTCCAGCGGCACAAAGGCGCGTTGTCGATTGAACTCCCGGCAGACGTTTCTCGTAGTTTGATAGAGCCACGTGAATGGTGCTGCTCGAAATCGGAATCGGCGTAAACCGATGACGCTGCGCAGGAATACTTCTTGTGTAGCATCGTCGGCGCGTTGCGGGTCATACAGCCAGACCGCCGCGAGACGGTAGACGCGATCCTGATGGCGTTGAACCAGCTGTTCGAAGGCAAGGACATCGCCGTTCTGATAGGCACGCGCAAGCGTCTCGTCGTCATCATGCTCACCCGTCATCGCTACGGATCAGGATCTGAAGAATAGATTGAAAGCGCACGTCCCGCGAGATCCGTGGCTTCACAGCAAGAAGCCCATCGGAGGCTCGCTGCTCCGCGAATCGTAGAAATTACCAACATTGGGTAAGACGTCCGGCAAGTCCCCACGAGACACACCGAACCACAATGCGAGCTCGGCGAAATAGTTGTCGACGGCGGTCGTCGGCGCGTAGATACCACGACCAACATCCAAAGTCGCATTCGGCGCCAGCAACGGATACTCCCCATAAAGCTGATTACCGTTCACGGCGCCGCCCATCACGATGTGATGACCACCCCAGCCGTGATCTGAGCCGCGCCCGTTGGAAGTCAGTGTGCGGCCAAAGTCCGAAATCGTGAACGTGGTGACATCCTCAAACATGCCGAGCTCGACCAGAGCGTTGCGAAACTCGACGAGTGCCGAGCTGACGGCCGGCAGCATCGTGGCCTGGTTTGCCAGCACTTCGTCATGGTGATCCCAGCCACCGACAGTCACGAAGAAAGTCTGTCGCGCAGCACCTAGCTCCTGCCGTACGCTGATGATGCGCGCAATCTGTCGTAGCGAGGCTGATAGCGGTCCCGCAGAAAAGGGTGTGGTTAGCTGCGTGGCTTGGCTCATTGCGTCCGCGAACACGGCCTGGCTGTCGATCGCCGAGCGAAAGCGCTGACTGAACTCGCGGCGCAGGGCGTGCGGCTGCGATACGCCCAGCACCTCATCAAGAATGCGCGTACGAAAGTCGCCGAAGGCTGTGCCATCGCGATACGAATTGATGCTATTCGCGCCATCGCCCTCCGGCGATACACTGTATTCGACCGAATTTGTCCCGCTTTGGAATACGTTCGTTCCCGAAAGCGAAATGTTCATGGAAATACCGTTCTGCAGGTTGATCGACTGCATGCGGTCAGCCACACGCCCCGCCCAGCCTTTACTCGTGCGGCCGTCGGGAATTGCTGTTTGCCATTGGTTGATCTGGTCAGCGTGACTAAAAAGTCCGACCGGCAGTCGTGCTACACCGTTCTCTACCGCGACCGCATCAAACGGCTCCAACAACGTGCCGATATTCGCCACCATCGCGGCATCACCATTGTCAATCAGAGACCGCAAACCGCTCATACCGGGATGAAGCGCGTAGCGTTGCCCATTGGCGGCGGGTGTCGCTAGTGGCAGCAAGCCTGTGGACGGTAGCGCCAGATCAGAACGAATACCGGCATAGGCGCTGTACTGATCGGCATCGGCTGGCACCAGCATGTTGTAGGAATCGTTGCCGCCGGCCAGCAGGATACACACCAATGCCTTGTAGTCGCTGGCATCTTGTGCGGCTGCTTGCCTTGCAAGGCCGAGGCTCAGCATTGACGAGGTTAGCGTCGGCGCCGCCACGCCGAGGGCGCAGGAATGGGTCAGAAACTGGCGTCTGGTGGTCATAGGTACTTCCTCAATGGCGAACCGCCATCTCCGGTGCCGTGAGAAACAAATACAAACCGACTCGCAGGCGGAGATCTGGGTCCTGCAGCTCGTTGATGGCATCCGCGAATAACGTTCGCGTCTCGGCGCTCAACGACCCATACGTCAACAGTGTGTCCAGCCTATCGACAAAGGTCGTTGCGTCGCCGGCAAGATCCCGCCATGCGTCCAGCTTTAGCGTCACCTCACCAAAGCCAGGCGGCGCGTCCGTGACGAAGTCTCCAAACAATATCGCGTCGATAAAGTTCGGATAGCCAATAATCGTATTGGCATTCGTGATTTCGAATTCCGGCGCAACCAAACCTTGATCGGCGAGGTCGCTGGCCGGTGAATGGGTCGGCAAGTAGAAGTTAAAGACACTTGGCGCCGATAGCGGATGCTGACGTGTCTGTGCGTCCAGGAAATAGCCCAGTACCGCAATGAAACCGTCGTCGCTGGTCGCGCCAAACTGGCGCAGTATGGATGCATAACGGACGACCGGCTCGCGCAGCTTGCCGAAATAGCCACTATTGGCTGGCGGCGCAATGGCCTCGGGATCAGTGAAAACCGCGGTCAACACGGCCTGCATATCCCCGCGAACACCAAATCCGTTGTCGTTGAATGCGCTGGCGACGCGTGTGACATAGGCGGGCGAGGGATTCGATGTCACTAGTCGCTGAATCAACTGTTGACCGATGAATGGTCCGACGTTGGGGTGGTTGAAAAGATTGTCGATGGCCATGTCGACGTCTTGCAGTCCCGATTGTCCAGCTGGCACCACCATGCCGCGAAGCAGCTGTTTCTCGCCTGGCTCGTGCTCGGCGTCAAACATGCGCATTGGGCGATCAAAGCGCGGCGCATCGACATTGCCGAAACCGCCGTTGTCCGTATCGTAGGAGAATCCAGTAAAAATCTTGGCGAACTCGCGGATATCATCGTTTGTATAGGCTGGCACGGGGTCGCCATTGCTATCTCGGACGGCACTGCCATCGATATTCAGCTCGAACAGACCAATCGAGAACAGCTGCATGACTTCACGGGCGAAATTCTCGTCCGGAAAAACATTCGCAGCCGGGTTCGCGCGTCGATTGTTAACGTGGCTGAGATAGACCCCCATTGCCGGGCTCAACGCAACGTCGTACAGCAGCTCACGGAAGTTGCCAAACGCGTGCTCGAGCAACAGGTCGTAGTAAGTGCCCAGCGCATACGGGTAGACCTCCAGCAGATCAACTTGATCGGACACCACAAAGATTTGACTCAGTGCGAACGCAACACGCTGGCGTAGCGCATCGTTGGCCGTGATCGTGGTGTGCCACCAGGCCAGTCGCTTGGAAAACACGAGGTATTCAATGTCCGTCTCAAACGGTATGAAGTCACCCGCGTCCCGACGCTGCAAGATCTCGTTGATTGCAGGCCGGTGGAATGTAACCGGCAGGCTAAACTGTGCCTCCAGCCAACCCTCGCGGCCTAGCGCTGCCATCGGCTCGAGCGCCTCAAATGGCATACCGAAGGTGGCTTGTGCGGCCAATCGGCTAGCGGCATTGATCTGCGCCTGTGTCACAGCGGGTGGCGGCGCGCTTGTCGCCGGCGGTGTCTCGGCGCTACCGCCGCCGCCGCAAGCGGCAAGCGCGGCGAGCAGGGGAATCATGAGTGTTGTACGTGCGCGGCGTAACCACATGTCAGTCAAGCTCCGGAGGAAGTGCCAAGATAACCATAAGTGTTGTTTTGTCTGATCTTCAGCCTATTAGTGCACGTTTCGCAAAATCGGTTTACTCGAGAACAAAAAAAGCCCTCTGTCAGCGAATGGCGACAGTTTGTCATAATCCCTGGACGGGTTGCGAGTCGGGCATCGCCGGTATGGCTGCCGCGAGTTCCCGGCATTGTTGTCACTTTTTGGCGAATGGCCGATGGCGGCCATTGTCCCTGTCAACCGCGTTCAACGTGTCCTGCGAAGTTCCCTGGATTTGTGTCTGCGCTGCGCAACACCATTTCGTCGCGTGTCGCCACCTTCGTTGCACCGGTTTGCAACGCGTTGCCGTGAGAGGTTGTCACTACCGGGTGTTCGTCAAGTTGGCAGAGTTCTTGCTGGTTCACTGATGCGCAAACGCGCAAATACTCAATCCCCCCAGAAGGAGAGCGATGATGAAGACCGTACTTACCGTAGCAACCACTCTTGCCATACTGGCCGGCACCGCCGATGCGCAAGCCGGCGATGATCCTGTGAGCTTTAGCGAGCTGGATGTCAATGGCGATTTGCTCATTAGTCCTGATGAAGCGCGCGCCAATGCAAAAGTGGCAGGACAATTCATGAAACTCGACAGCAACGGCGATGGCTTCCTCGACGCAGAGGAGTTCAGTGCGCTGGATCACAACGACGAAAAATACTAGCGGCAGAACTGCTCCGTTTCCGCTATGCTCCAACCA
>JBCCCC010000002.1:0-87543 GCA_039033695.1 Pseudomonadota bacterium
AGCCGTGATGTCGACGACCGGAATGACTCGCTCATAGGCAATCCTCGTAGGCCCGATTACGCCCAGCACCCCAACAACCTCATCATCGACGACATAGGGCGATGCCACAACGCTGCAATCGTCGAGAATCTGAAAACCCGATTCCTCGCCGATAAAAATCTGCACGCCGCTTGCCTCAATACTGCGATCAAGCAGATCCAACAGGTCACGCTTCTCATTGAAAGCGTCAAATAGTCGACGAAGCTTCTCGACGTCCGACAGTTCGGAGAAGCCCATGAGGTTGGTCTCACCCGCCATGACGTAGCCACTCTTGGGCACAGCACCAAGATCAATTGCAGACTGCGCCACACTGACCACATCAATCATGGCCTGATTCATCGAATCGCGGGCTTTCTCGAGTTCCTCAACGATTACCGAGCGGATTTGCGATAGTTCCATACCTGCGCATGTCGCGTTAATGAAATTGGCCGCCTGCGTGAGTTCCTGCTGGGAATACTCGCGATTGGTGAGCAGGATACGGTTTTGTACTTCGCTCGAGTTGATGACCAGAATGGCAAGCACGCGCTTGTCGCTCAGCGGCAAGAACTCGATCTGGCGTAGTGTTATGCGCTCCGCGCGAGGCACGGTGACGACGCCAGCGAGATGGGTGAACTGACTGAGCAGGCTTGACGCAGACTCAACGATCGCTGACGTGTCGCCGGTGTCATTCTCCAGCTGGCGCTGCAACTCGCCCACGGCTTTGGCGCCCATCGGTTTGACGCGCATGAGGGTATCGACGAAAAAACGATACCCTGCAGGCGTCGGCACCCGGCCCGCCGACGTGTGTGGTGCGCTGACAAAGCCCATGTCTTCGAGATCCGCCATCACATTGCGAATCGTCGCCGGGCTCAATTCAAGCCCTGCATCCCGCGCCAGGGTGCGTGAGCCCACTGGCTGACCCTCTTTAACATAGCGCTCGATAAGCGCCCGCAGCAGGGTTTGCGCGCGCGGGCTTGGATCCTCATTGGACGATGTGGTGCGACCCATCTCTGGCTAACCTCGGGTTTCTCGCCAACAACCTCATAACGACGCGTTGTAAGGGGCTGGCATTAGTTATACTGATAACCACACGTCGGTCAACTAAGACGACCGGAAGTCTAACCACCAGACTCAATGCAAAAGGCAGGCGGTGGCGGAGAAAAAACAAGCAGCATGAGCGACAGCATTACCACCGCCGCATTGTTCGGCCAGCCCGAGCACCAGGTCGTGCAGGCGCAAATGAGCCAGGTAGCCAGTTTTCTGACAGCAGCAGGCGTCCAGGTGTTGGTCGCTGAGGCTAGCGCGCAGGTCATTGCCGACCGCGTCGCGGAGCAAGAGCTCGCCGATCGAGCAGACCTGTTTATCGCAATTGGCGGCGACGGCACGATGTTGTACGCAGCACGCCAGGCCGTTGGCCGCGACATCCCGCTGCTGGGCATCAACCTTGGCCGGCTCGGGTTTCTAACGGATATCTCACCGGATGAGATGGAGCGGTCTTTGCGCGCCGTGCTGGTCAACGAAGTGTTGCGCGAGTCTAGGTTGTTGCTCGAAGCGGCCGTTTATGACGGCGATGTGCTGGTCTGTCGCGCTTTGGCTATGAACGACATCGTGCTGGGCCGGTGCGAGACTGGCCGCATGATCGACTTCGAAACGCGCGTCAATGGCGTGTTCGTCAACGACCATGCCGGCGATGGACTGATCGCGGCAACCCCGACAGGGTCGACCGCCTACGCGCTTTCATGTGGCGGCCCCATCATCCAACCCGGCCTGGATGCGGTCGTGTTGGTACCTGTGTGCCCGCACACACTGAGCGACCGACCAATCGTCTTACCAGCGACTAGTGTGATTGACGTCGAACGAACGCAGCGCGCGTCAACCGAGGCGGAAATCAGTGTTGATGGGCAGTTTCTTGCACCACTGCCAGCTGGACACAGGCTACAGATCAGTGCCGCAAGCGAGCGTCTGACCCTGATCCACCCGCCTGGCTATGACTACTTCGAGTTGCTGCGCTCCAAACTCAATTGGGGCGCCAGCTCGAGACGACCGTCGGCGCAGCAAAAGGACTAGCGCATGCTGCAACTGATGCACATCCGGAACTTTGCCATTATCGATGAAGTGAGTGTCGAGTTCGGCGCAGGCATGAACGTGCTCACGGGCGAGACAGGCGCCGGTAAGTCCATACTCATTGATGCCCTCGGCCTGGTTCTGGGACAGCGCGCGACGACGAGTGTGATTCGTACCGGTGCCGAGCGCACTGACATCAGCGCCGAGTTTTCTCTGTCGGGCAACGATGCCGCACGCGACTGGCTGGCTGAGCAGTCGTTGGACGAAGAGCAAACCTGCCATGTGCGGCGGGTGATTAGCCGCGATGGCAGGAGTCGCGGCTTTATCAACGGCACTCCTGTACCGATGCAAAGTCTGCGAACGCTGGGCGAACACCTTGTTGGCATCCATGGCCAGCATGAGCATCAGACGTTGCAGAACGGGCAAACGCAGCGCGATTTGCTCGATGCGCGCGGCGGGCTATCGACGCAGCGCGCCAATGTTGCAGCCCGGTTTGACCAATGGCGCGAGGCAGACAGTGCACTACAGGCGTTGCGCGACGCCCAGGGGCAGCGCGAAGACAGGCTCGAGTTTCTGAGCTTTCAGCTGCGCGAACTTGAAGCACTGGATCTGTCAGAGGACGAGGTCAGCTCACTTGAGCCGGAGCGACTGCGACTGGCCAATTCCGGACGGCTTGCGCAAGGCAGTATTGCGGCACTCGACGCGCTGTACGATGACGATGCCGCCAACGCCCAGTCGCTGCTCGCCACTGCGATTCGCGAAGTCACCGCGCTGGATGAATACGACCATGCTGCCATGGCCCCCGTATCTGCCCTACTGACAGAGGCAGAGGTCAACATTGCTGAGGCTGCCGAGCAACTGCGCCGGTACAACGCCGGTCTGGAAGCCGACCCGGCACGGCAGGAGTTTCTGGAATCCCGCCTGGCAACTATAGAAGGCTTGGCTCGCAAGCATCGGGTCGAGGCGAATGCCCTGCCTGCGCATATCGACACCCTTCGCGCCGAACGCGATGCGCTGGCAAATGCCGACGAACAATTGGATGCGCTGTCGCATCGAGAGCAAGCTGCGCGTAACGCGCTGGGCAAAGCCGCCCGTACCTTGAGCAAGGCGCGCACTAAGGCGGCGCGCGCGTTTGCCGACGAGGTAACGAACGGCATGCAGACGCTGGGCATGCCAGGTGGCGTTTTTGAGGTCAATGTCACTGAGCTTGCCGAAGCCGTGCCGGCACGCCATGGCAACGACAAGATTGCATTCACCGTCAGTGCCAACCCCGGTCAGGCATTGCAAGCCCTTGCCAGTGTGGCATCAGGCGGTGAATTGTCCCGCATCAGCCTTGCCATCCAGGTCGCGGCAGGCCGCAAAGATCAGCTGCCCAGCATGATTTTTGACGAGGTCGACAGCGGCGTTGGGGGCGGCGTTGCCGAGATCGTCGGTCAGCAAATGCGCGCACTGGCGGACAGCTGCCAGGTACTCGCGGTCACTCACTTGCCGCAGGTTGCGAGCCAGGCCCATCATCATCACAAGGTCAGCAAGATGACCGATGGCAAAAGCACACGCACCACAATTACGACGCTGTCGGCCGATGCGCGCGTCGAAGAGATCGCTCGCATGCTGGGCGGCGTGGACATCACCGACCTGAGCCGCAAACACGCGCGTGAGATGCTCGTCGATGAGCAGAAAACGGGCTAGCTAGCCCGGCTTTTTCTTGACGTACAACACCAGACTATGGTCATGCAGCTCATAACCGTACTTCTCGGCCACTTCATGCTGTAGTTTCTCAATCTCGTCGCTGACAAACTCGATGACTTCGCCAGAGTCCATATCCACCATGTGGTCATGGTGACTGCCATCATCCAGCTCAAACACCGAACTTGCGCCTTCAAAGTTCTGCCGCGACACAAGCCCTGCGGACTCGAATTGCGTCAACACCCGGTACACGGTCGCCAGACCGATATCCTCACCTGATTCGAGCAAATCGCGGTAAATATCCTCTGCGCTCAGGTGGCGAGCGGAGCCCTGCTCGAGGATTTCGAGGATTTTGATACGCGGCAAAGTGACCTTTAGGCCTGCCTTGCGAAGATCATCGTGTTGCGCTTTATCTGGCACGTTCTCGTGTTCCAACGTTGTGGCGACCAGCTATCGCCTCCGAAATTGGCCTAATCCGGGAGCAAACCTGTCATCGCGATGTCATAATTTCTGCTGCTTAAGGTATCATGCGCGCGGCGCAGGATCGACGTTGCGGCCAATGACAGCATACGACGCGGCAGGAAGTCGCGCACAGAACAGAACGAAACCTGGTTTATCACTATGAAAACACGCCCCGCCATCTTGTTGCTCCTGGCCGCCCTGTGCATAGTCGCGCTGCAAGGCTGTGTATACCGGCTCGCGATTCAACAAGGCAACATCGCCGAATCCGCCGATGTAGATCAGGTCAAGATCGGCATGACACCAAGCCAGGTGCGCTTTCTTCTGGGTTCACCGTTGGTTGACGACCCGTTCAACGATGATCGCTGGGACTATATTTATCACACGCGCATCGGCCGCAATGAGCCAACCACGCAGCTTTTTCTCACGGTCTATTTCGAAGACGGCAAAGTCGCCCGCCTCGAAAAACGCGACGATGCGCCTTTGGAGTAACTGCCTGAGCCTTAGTCGCCCGTAGCGCCCATGGTTTGCCCCGCCGCTGCCAGCCGCATACGCGCCTCGCGCGGGTCATGCTCGAGTGGCCGATATATCTCGACTCGATCCCCTTGCTTCACGCCAGCCTCGTCGGCGACCTGTTCGCCCCAGATACCCAGCGCACACGCATCGATATCCAAACCGTCAAACAGGCTGGCAATACGGCTGGCATTCACAACCTCCCGCGCCGATATGCCGGGAGGCACAACCACCCGCACGACCACCTGATGTGACGGAAGCGCGCACGCAACCTCCACCGCAATCTCGTTGACCGATAACTGATCCACTGTCGGGACTACCCGTAAACGTCACGCGCTCTGCGGGTGAACGCATCGACCAGTGAATTGCAGGTCTGTTCAAAGAAACTGCCAAACATCATGCCAACCATCATGGATGTGAATTCGAAGTCTATACTCAATGACACCTTGCTACCGTCGTCGCCGAGCGGCTCGAAAAACCAGACGCCCTCGAGATGACTGAATGGGCCATCGAGCAAATGCATGTCCAGCCGCTCACCTGGTTGCCGAACGTTTCGCGTGGTGAAGCGCTTGCTGACGCCACCCTTGTTGAGTTCCAGCGTAGCCTGAACTTCGCGCTCGTCGCGGTCATGCTCAACGGCATCGCTGCACCAGGGCAGGAACTGCGGGTATGCTGCGACATCGTCCACCAGCACAAACATTTGCTCGGCGCTGTAGGGCACCAGAGCCGATCGCCGTACCCGTCGCACTAGCTACCGCCACCGGTCAGTGCAGGTAAGATGCCGGTACCATTGAGCAATACCAGCAATACGCCAATCGGCGCTACAAACCGCGCCAGGAAGCGCCAGGCGACAAACGAAAAGCCTGTTGTGCCCAGCTCCGAAGACGTCGAATTCGCGCACATCACCCAGCCGGCAAAAATCGTGATCAACACGCCACCCAGCGGCAGCATGATATTGGTGGTCAGATAATCAACATTGTCGAACCAGGTCCGCCCCATGAAGGTCACATCGGCCATGATATTGAATGACAGCGCGGTGCCGGTGCCCAGCAGCCAAATAGCGAAGCCCATCACACTGGCAGCGGCCCTCCGAGTCAGTCCAAAGCGCTCAACAATCCACGCCACCGCGGGCTCCATCAGGCCGATCGCTGACGTCAGCGCCGCAAAACTCAACAACACGAAGAACAGCGTGCCGAAGAACATGCCGCCGGACATGCCGCCGAATGCGACCGGTAGTGTAATGAACACAAGGCCGGGGCCCGCTTGCGGGTCAAGGCCATTGGCGAACACAATGGGGAAGATTACGAGCGCAGAGAGCAGGGCAATCGACGTGTCGGCTATGACAACGATCACCGAGGCATTGCCGATGGACGTGTCCTGCGGCAGATAGGCCCCGTAGGCCATAATCGCACCCATGCCAATGCTCAGGCTGAAGAACGCCTGCCCCAGCGCGATCAGCACCGACTCAAACGTCAACGCCGAGAAATCAGGCGTAAACAGGAATTTCAGTCCTGCCACGAAGAACCCCGTCGTCATTGAATACACGAGCAGCACTAACATAAGCAGCAATAGCCCGGGCACCATGAAACGCACCGCGCTCTCTAGGCCTTTCTCAACGCCGCGCGCCACGACAAACACGGCCAGCGCCATAAACAGCGTGTGCCACAACATGACGCGCTGCCAGCTACCCGTCAGGCCAGAGAACACGGCCGTAACCCCCTCTCCGTCCTTCTTGTGGAAGGACCCAGTCAGGCTTTCGATAACATAGTCGAGCGACCAGCCAGCGATGACGCTGTAGTAAGACAGAATGAGGATACCGGCCAGCACGCCCATACCACCGACGAGTCCCCACTTGCCGGTTGAGCCCTCTTCCTTGCCCAGCAACGTCATGGTTTCGATCGGATTGCGCCGGCCGCGGCGACCAATGATGATCTCCGACATCATCACGGGCAGGCCGACAATGACGACGCACAGCAGATACACCAGCACAAAGGCGCTACCGCCATTGGCGCCCGCAACGTACGGGAACTTCCAGATATTGCCCAGCCCGACGGCCGAACCGGTGACTGCAAGAATGAACGCGAGTCGCGACGACCACTGCCCATGCAGCGACGTACGGCCGGAACCGCCTGCGGAAATATTTGCCACGCTGTTACCCCTCTCAGCGATTGTTTTGCAGCGATTCTGCGCGAAACCCGTGTTCTGCACAACAAACCGCGGTCAATGGCGCCGAGATTGTCGGACTACTGCGGGCATTTCACAGCCTCGTTATTCGGCCTGCGCTACAATAGTGGGCCGCTCATTCGCGCCCGCCTGAGGCTCAGCTGGCCATGGCCAAATCTAACAAGAAAAAAATGCCGCCGAACACGATTGCCGTGAACCGCAAGGCGCGCTTCGACTACTCGATCGAAGACACCCTCGAGGCCGGCATCGTTCTGGAAGGCTGGGAGGTCAAGAGTCTGCGGGCTGGAAAGGGCCAAATCGCAGAGTCGTTTGTGCAATTACACAACGACGAAGCCTGGTTGTTCAATGCGCACATCTCACCGCTACTGAGCGCATCGAGCCACGTAAAACCGGACCCCACACGCAAACGCAAGCTGCTATTGCATCGCGATCAGATCGACCGTTTGATTGGTGCGGTCGACCGTAAGGGCTACACCATTGTGCCTCTAGACCTGCACTGGAAAGCCGGTAAAGCCAAAGTGACCATTGGCTACGCGAAAGGCAAGAAGCTACACGACAAGCGAGCCACCCAAAAAGACCGCGATTGGGAGCGCCAGAAGGGCCGCATACTCAAACACGGCTAGGCGCACGCAAGGCTGGCAGGGCCGACCGGCCCAATCTGCCCCCTTATCGGCCCTCAATAGCCCACATACGCAATACACTCGATTTCGACTCTGGCGCCCAGCGGCAGCCCGCCGACACCTACCGCCGAGCGTGCCGGCGGGTTGCGGAAGAATGTGCGATAAACGTCATTCATCTCGCCCCACTCGGCCACGTCGGCTAGAAATACCGTGCATTTGACGAGCTCATCCATCGACGAATCAAAGTCATCCAGCGTTCGGGAGATGTTCTGCAGCGCCCGTAAGGTCTCTGCCTGTATCCCACCGTCTGCCAACTCGCCTGTTTGCGGATCGATCCCTAGCTTGCCTGACAGGTACAAGGTGTCGCCCGCCCTGACGGCGTCCGAATACGGGGCGCCGTTGTCCTCGCGCGATGAAGAAATCAGATAGTCCGGCTCGTCGTCCTCGTTGGCAGACACATTGATCACGCAACCTGTTAGTAGCAAGACGGGCAACAACAACAGCAACCGGCTCATCATGTGAACACTCCTTCAAACATGGCCACACATAGTAGACGGCAAACGGCCTGAACAAAAGATTGCATAGCGCTGATCATAACGGAACACCAGGCTCGTCAATAGCACTAGACCTATTCAGTTTTATGGATATTAAAACAATGCTTTGCAAAATATTTCTGAAGTAGTTGCTAGCTTTTTGACACGGGATGAATGGCGACATTCTTAAAGCGGAAGGCAAATCATTGAAATACGCGCGACAAAACCCCATATTAGAGGGGTACTGAACAAAGGGGGCGACATGGCTTCGACGTGGGTCGCGAACCTTTGGGTGCATGCCGAGGGACAGATTACCTCGTAAAACCAGCTGTAACACTATAGTTGCAAACGACGACAACTACGCAATCGCTGCTTAAACACCAGTAGATTGTCTTCCGCCCGGCACGTGCTTGTGCGTCCGGACCCGGGAGTTATTTTCACAAGATCGCTGGCGGGTATGTTTGGGGCCCAAGAGTTAAAACCTTAACTAAACTGGCTGTCGATGTGCCTCGTTCGTCGGGTTGTCGGCAGTAAGATTAAAGACGAAATAAGCATGTAGACCTCAAAGCGGAGGGCTTGCGGACGCCGGTTCGATTCCGGCCGCCTCCACCAGCTTGCCAATAACGGGTAGTCCTTGTGGCTACCCGTTTTTTTTGGCCTTCCTCCTTTGATCCCTTGTGGGCTGGCTCTATGCGAGGCGTCGCCGCCGTGCATTGCAATCGACACAATAATTCGAAAAAGTCGATGTTATTCGCACAATAATCAGGCGTAGATTGTCTTGCGCCACCTAATTGCAATGTTATAACGTAGCAACGCGGAAATGGTCATGACCGTTGTCACGTTGGTCCTCCTGATCTAGCGGGGCAACGGTCGTGATCGACTTCGCCTTGACTGAGTCAACCCTACCCCGGTGTAACTCACTAATTTGACGACTAATAACTCGGTGGCTGCAAACGCGCCAGCGAGGTGCTTTTTGACCTATACGGAGAGAGATATGATCAAGCCTTCCATCATTGCTGTTGCCGCTGCCGCGGCCCTAATTGCTGCGCCAGCGAGTGGCGACGAATTCGCAGATCACACCGGGTTCCTGCCGGAAGGACCGATGATTACGAAGCAAGATGTCAGTGACGCCCAGAAAGCCTGGGGTGAGGCAGTTGTTGCGATTGGCGCGGCTGGCAGGGATGCACCAAAGGTTGCCGAACAAGCCGCTCGCTCGGCTTACGCGTTTGACCTTGGCCCGATTCAATTCAAGCCAACGCTGGCTGCTGAAACACCTTTTCGCCCTGATGTCGAAGGCACGCTGAGCTATTTTGTCTCAGGCAATGACAAGTACAAGGAAGACTCTGGTTTTGCGCTGCGCCCCTGGTCTAACGTCCGCTTTGACAATGATACCGTGAAGATGCAAGGCAACATTGCCATTGCCATGGGCCACTATTATTTCACCGGGCCTGATGGTTCAGAGACGAAAGTCGAGTACACCAAAGGCTATGTGAAGACGCCCGATGGCCGCGTATTGATCTTCCTGCAAGACTCATCACTGCCTTACGGTTCTTAACAGCGTAGCGCCGTCGGAAGCCGCTATAGCCACTAGTGATCGCTAGCGGCCGCTGCGGTGGCAGCATGATCCGCCCCGTGCCCTGCCAGGGAACGGGGCGTTTTTGTTACATAGCCGGTGCCCTGTCCAGTATCCGGAAACGGTTGGCGCAAGGCGAGCTATACGTATCGCCAGGGCAAGGTCTGACCCGCAAAGAATGGCACCACGACCTTGTCACCTGCCTGATACCGCTCGGCGACGGTTAGGGCCTGCCTTTCCAGCGTAACCGTCGTGTCGTTCACGGCCAGACCGTAAAAGTGCGGGCCATTTAGCGACGCAAAACCCTCGAGTTGGTCCAACGCGCCTTCCTCGTCGAAGACCGATGCGTAGACCTCCATCGCTGTTGGCGCGTTGAAGATGCCGGCACACCCGCAATCGGACTCTTTGTCACCTATCGAATGCGGTGCTGAGTCCGTGCCAAGGAAGAACTTCGCATTGCCCGAGGTCGCGGCACGACGCAGCGCCTGTCGATGCCGCTCCCGTTTCAGGATCGGCAGACAATACAAATGCGGCCGAATACCGCCCGCGAGCATGTCCGTGCGATTCACGGTCAAATGATGCGGCGTTACCGTCGCCGCGATGTGCTCACCGCTGGCCAGCACGAAATCCACGGCATCCTCGGTCGTGATGTGCTCGAAGACACACTTGAGCGCCGGAAAGTCCGTGACCAATTGCGCGAACACCTGTTCGATAAACACGGCTTCACGATCAAATATGTCAACGTGAGCGTCTGTTACCTCGCCATGCAGCAGAAGTGGCATGCCAATGCGCTGCATCGTTTCAAGCACGGGATAGACATTGCGAAAATCAGTGACGCCCTGTGCGGAATTGGTGGTCGCATTTGCCGGGTAGTACTTGCAGGCGGTCAAGACCCCATCCGCAAACCCGCGTGCGATATCCGCAGCATCCGTGTTGTCCGTCAAATAGGCGGTCATCAACGGTGTGAAGCGGCTGTTGCCAGGCAGCGCCGCCATGATGCGGTCTCGGTAGGCGATCGCGGACTGGGTATCAACCACCGGCGGTCGCAGGTTTGGCATGACGATTGCCCGCTCGAATTGCCGCGCAGTATGCGCAACAGCCATCTCCAGCATCTGGCCATCACGCAGATGCACATGCCAGTCATCTGGCCGGCGAATCGTAATGCCGGCGATATCCCGCGACGATGAGCTGGAATTGTCAGATTGCATAGCGAGTTTCCTCAGCGTCGATGCGCGTTCGACGACGCCCGTCGCGGGTGCCAAAAACGAAAGAAGCCCCGGCATTTTGCCGGAGCTTCATTCGCTTTCACAACCCAAACCGTGGGTTTAATGATGGCAGACAATCAGGCCGCCTGATCATCCTTGATGTCATGTGTAATCGCGGCATTGCGGCCGTTGATCGCGATGCTGCGCGGCTTCATTGCATCCGGTATCTCTTTTTTGAGACTGATCGTCAGCAAACCATTGGTCAAGCCAGCCTCAACGACTTCCACGTAATCGGCAAGGTTGAACTTGCGCTCGAACGCGCGATTGGCAATGCCCTGATGCAGGAACTGGCGGCTCTCGTCATCCTGTTTGCGCCCACGAACGGTCAAGACGCCTTTTTCCACGCTGATTTCAAGCTCATCTTCAGAGAAACCGGCGACTGCGAGCGTTACGGCGTAGCGATCCTCTCCCGTCACCTCGATATTGTACGGCGGGTAACCCGGCGAAACGGTATCCGTGCGCAAAGCACTGTCAATAAGCCCGGCGACCCGGTCAAAACCGACACTGTTGCGATAAAGGGGTGTCAAATCAATCGTTTTCATTGCATATCCTCCAATAGAAGCAATACATAACCAATAAAGTGTCATCCGGCTCTCTCAGAGACGTCCGTCAGACAGTAAGGAACTGGGGTTTGCCTATGGGATTTCAAGTGCATCTCGGCTGGCCAGCGATGCCGCATGATGGCAAAGTGGCGACTGGTTTCCTGGGGAGCGCCCATATGCATACGTTTCGTCGACTTCTGGCTATCGCCTCAATGCTGCTGGCAGGAGCTGCCTACGCGGAAACGACAGTTATCCATGCTGGGACGTTGCTCAGCGTGCCGGGCAAGGCACCGCGATCCGAACAAACGGTGGTCGTCATTGACGGCAAGATCAGCGAGATCCGTGACGGCTTTGCTAACGCGTCGGAATTTGGCGATGACGTCACAACGGTTGACCTCAAGCGCGCATTTGTCATGCCTGGCCTGATGGACATGCATGTGCACTTGCAAGGCGAACTCGGACCGAACCAGGACCGCGACGCACTTAAGATGTCTGACGAGTTGGTTGCCATGCGCAGCATCCACTATGCGATGAAAACGCTCAGAGCTGGCTTTACGACGGTGCGTGACGTGGGCAGTAACCCGCAGTCAATGTATGCGCTGCGCGATGCCATCAATAACGGCTGGGTCGATGGACCGCGTATCATCGCGGCCGGTGGCGTCGGCATCACGGGCGGTCACGCAGATATCAGTGGCATCAAACCCGATCTGATGGAGCTGTATACGGCCGAGACGATCTGCGATGGCCCGTATGATTGTCGTCGGGCCACGCGCAATGCCATCAAATACGGTGCAGATTTGATCAAGATCACCTCGACCGGCGGCGTGTTGACGGATCGGGCAACTGGTACCACTCAACAAATGGAAGCAGACGAGTTGCGCGAAGTCGTGCTGGCCGCAGAACGCATGGGGCGCAAAGTCGCCAGCCATGCCCATGGCGAAGACGGCATCATCGCCGCACTCAAGGCGGGCGTGCACAGCATTGAGCATGGAAGCTACACCGGCCCCGAGGCTATCAAGCTGTTCAAGCAGACCGGCGCGTACCTCGTGCCCACGTTGATCGCCGGAGAAACCGTCAAGCAGATGGCCGAGAATTCGGATTTCATGACACCAGCAATCAAACAGAAGGCGATCACCGTCGGCGGCGACATGGCAGACAGTTTTGCGAAGGCTTACAAGGCGGGCGTAAAGATTGCCTATGGCACGGACAGCGGCGTTTCACGTCACGGCACCAACGCACAGGAGGCTGTGCTCATGAACAAGGCCGGTATGCCGCCAATGGATATACTTGTCTCAGCGACGTTGAATGCCGCCGATCTGATCGACATGACCGATAGCCTGGGCACAATTGAGGCAGGCAAGCAGGCCGACATTGTCGCCACCCTAGACTCCCCGCTCGATGACATTGCCGCGCTCACCGAGATGGCCTTCGTCATGAAGGGCGGCAAAATCTTCGTCGACTGATGGCAGCGGTACATGAGTGATTCGGTCAGCGACAATTATCGCAATGCGTATGGCCATAGCATCGGCTACGGGCAGCGACCGGCGCTGGTACTTATTGACTTCGTGCAAGCCTATTTCGACCCGACGTGTGCACTCTACGCTGACGTGCAGCCTGAGCTGGAAAGCGCGTTGCGGTTGCGAGACGCAGCGCGCGGGCGGAATGTGCCTGTCATCTATACCAACGTGGTCTACCACCCGAGTCTTATCGATGGTGGCCGGTTCGTGCAAAAGGCGCTGCCACTCGAGGTCTTCGCACAAGGCAATCCGCTCGGCAACTGGCCAACCGGTCTGAGGCCGAGTAGCGACGAGTTAGTCATCTCGAAACAATACCCGAGCGCCTTCTTTGGTACGTCACTTGCATCGACGTTGACGGCATTGGGTATCGACTCGCTGATCATAACCGGTCTGACCACCAGCGGCTGCGTGCGCGCAACTTGTGTGGACGCCTGTTCATATGGCTTTATTCCCATTGTGGTATCAGACGCGTGCGGCGACCGTCACCCCGACCCGCACAAGGCAAACCTTTTTGATATGAATGCCAAATATGGTGATGTCGTCAGCGAACAGGAGTGCGCAGGCTATCTCGCAGGCTTGACGCCATGAAAACTTGCGTTGAAATGGGCGCGGCATAACGACACATAGCGATCATTGCCGCCAATCTCTACCTGCGAGCCAGCCGTGACGGTATTACCGTCAGCATCTTGCCTTACCACCATAGTCGCCTTGCTGCCGCAGTGACAAATCGCCTTGATCTCTTTGAGATTATCTGCCCACGCAAGCAGGTATTTGCTGCCTTCAAACGGCTCACCCTGAAAGTCCGTACGTAACCCGTAGGCAAGGACCGGAACACGTAACTGGTCGCAAACACGACCAAGCTCAAATACTTGCTGGCGTGTTAAGAATTGCGCTTCATCAATAAGCACACAATGCAACGCACCAGTTCGCTGACGCGCATCGATAAGCGCATACAAGTCGTCATCGCGGCGAAAAATTTCAGCCTGGGCATCGATACCGATCCTGGACGTAACACGGCCCACGCCGTAGCGATCATCAAGCGCCGGAGCGAGCACGAGCGTCTGCATGCCGCGTTCAACGTAGTTATAGCTTGACTGCAGCAATGCGGTCGATTTACCGGCGTTCATGGATGAATAGTAGAAATACAACTTGGCCAAATTCGCCTCCTGATGCGTGATCCGCGTGCTTGCCCCAAACTGTGCACAGCCGGTCTATAATAGGCCAAAGCTGGCATGTCGTCAGTTCGCAATCACGAGGCCAACGTTGCCATGCATCATGAGGTAAAGCATCCGTGCGTCGCGCACAAAATGTCGCGACTGCGCGACGAGCGCACCGGTCACAAACAATTCAGGGAGTTGGCCACCGAGATTACCCAGCTAATTTGTTATGAGGCCTTGCAAAATGTCGCACTGGAGTCAGTTGACGTGCAGACGCCATTGGCTGTTGCCAAGTGCCAGCAGCTCGCCGAGGACATTGTCGTCGTGCCGATTCTGCGCGCTGGTGTCGGCATGCTCGATGGCATCCTGAGCCTGGTACCGACCGCGCGCGTTGGCTTTGTTGGACTGTATCGAGATGAGGACACCAAACAACCGGTCGAGTATTACAGCAAGCTACCGAAGACCTCCACAGATGCGTTGCACATCGTCATCGACCCTATGCTGGCCACGGGCGGCTCGACAGCGGCAACGATTGAGTTATTGAAAGCCAACGGCGCAAAACGCATTATCGTCGTCGCGATCGTGACCTGCCCGGAAGGCCTGGCAGAGGTCGCCCGCGATCACGACGACGTCACGGTATACGCCGCGGCGATCGATGAACGACTCAACAACAAGAAATATATCGTTCCCGGACTTGGTGATGCCGGCGATCGGTTGTTTGGTACGCGGTAAGATAGGTTCATGCGCAAGATGTCTCTTCGCGAACCCGCGTGTCAGATTCTGCGCATCGCGTGCTTGTTGTCGTTAGCCACCAGCGCTGCCGGAAGCGAGCCGCAGCAAGCAACGCAGAGCATCGATCGAACGCCTGCACAATTGCAGAGCCAACCGCCACAGCTGCTTGGCGAGCTTGACTTCGCGCTGTTGCCGGAAGCCTCTGGCATGAGTGCATCGCGCCGCATTGACGGGCGCTTGTGGTTTGTCAACGATCAGGGGAATGGCAACGATTTGATTGCGGTTGATTTGCCGGCGATGCGGCATGAGCAAGTAGCCGTTGACGGCGTCAAGAACCGTGACTGGGAAGATCTTGCCGGTTTCGAGCTGGACGACACGGCCTGGCTCATGATCGCCGATGTTGGCGACAATCGGGCTGCGCGCAAGAGTGTCGGGCTGGTTTTCGTGCGCGAACCTGCCACGTCCTCGCTACCTGCGCGTGTCGATGTCGCCGGCGTCGCGAGGCTGGCCTATCCAGACGGCGCGCGGGATGTAGAGTCGGTCGCGATCGATGGGCCAGGTGATCAAATCCTGTTGCTCAGCAAACGTACCTCGCCACCCGTGTTGTACGCATTGGGACTGCGCGCAACGCTCGAGCATGCAGTCAACGGCAACAGTGATTTGCTCACACCGCAGCGGCTTGGCGAAGTCAACAGGATTCCGGCGCCCACGGCGCTGGAGCTGCGACTGTTTCCGCGCTTTGGTCGATATCGCAATCAACCGACAGCCATGGATATTTCTGCAGACGGCACGCAGATGGCGCTGCTCACCTATGGCGAAGCTTATCGAATTACGCGCGCGAACGACGAAACGTGGCTTGACGCGCTGAATAGGCCATTGACCCCCTTAGGCATGCCCGTGCTCGCGCAGCCAGAGACCATCGCATTCGATCTGCATGGCAGCATTCTGCTGAGCACCGAACAGGAAAATGCGCCGTTACTGAAATTCTCGAGCGCACAACCGACTCCATGAAGGCCATGATCATGCAACTATGCAGATGGCTGGCGCGGATAACGATCAGGACACCCCTATGAGCGATCAGAACGACTTGTGGGCCTCGGCCCTTGCCGTGCGCGAGCATGCCTACGCGCCTTACTCCACCCACAGAGTCGGCGCAGCCATTATCGACGAACATGATCGACTGCACGTCGGCTGCAACGTCGAAAATGCCGCATACCCTGCTGGAAACTGTGCCGAAACCAGCGCCATCGCGGCGATGATTGCGGCCGGTGGTCGCCGGATCAAGGCGATCGCGGTCGCAGGCGGCGTCGATGGTATCGACGTTTGCACGCCATGCGGTGGCTGTCGGCAGCGCATGAGCGAATTCGCAGACGCGCAGACACGCGTTTGGCTTGCCGACGGTAACGGCGGCCTAACCGAACATACCGTTCAAGAGTTGTTGCCGGCCGGCTTCAGCCTTAAGGCGGACTCAGAAGGTCAGTAGCAAACTGGCGAGTGCCGCGCTCATCAAATTGGATAGCGAGCCGGCAAGCACCGCCTTCAAACCGAACTGACCGATGAGCTCGCGCTGCTTCGGTACCAGCACACCAAGCCCTCCCAACAGGATCGCAATCGACGAGAGATTAGCGAAGCCGCACAGCGAGAAGGTGATCACAGCAGCCGTTCGCGGGCTCAGGCTGTCCTTGACCAATCCGAAATCGAAAAATGCAACGAACTCATTGAGAATGAGTTTCTTGCCAAACAGGCTGCCGGCAACCTGGGCTTCCTCCCATGGCACGCTCAGCAGCCACATCAGTGGCGCGAACACAAATCCAAGAATCCGCTCGACAGTCATATCCTCGATGCCGAACAGGCCGAACACGCCGCCGAGCACACCATTGCAAAGTGCAATCAATGCGACGAAGGCCAATAGCATCGCGCCGATCATCACGGCCAGGCGCACGCCGTCCTGGGCACCCGAGGCCGCGGCCAGAATGACATTCTTTTCGCGCTCAATAGTCACGCCGCTAATGTCATCATCGGATGCCTCGCGACCAACGACCGGTTCGTCTGGCATGATGATCTTGGCCATCAACAACCCGCCGGGCGCGGCCATAAAGCTCGCTGCTAGCAAGTACTCGAGATTGGCACCCATTCCCTGGTAAGCAACCAAGACTGTACCTGCCACTGACGCGGTGCCCGATACCATAATGGCAAACAGCTGTGGCTTCGTGACGTTCATCAAGTAAGGGCGAACAACCAGCGGCGCCTCAGTCTGCCCCACGAATATGTTGGCCGCCGCGTTTAGAGACTCCACCGGACGCGTTCCAATCAATAGCTGCAGACCGCGGCCGACCACGCGCACGACGATCTGCATGATACCGAGGTGATACAACACAGCCATCAGCGAGGCAAAGAAAATGATGACGGGTAACACACCAATCGCGAAACTGTTCGGCCCTTCGGGGTTGAACAACGGGCCGAAGACCATGCCGATACCGGCATTCGCGTAGCCGATCACTTGTAATACACCGCCACTAATGGCGCTAATCGCGGCTTTGCCAGCAGGCAAGTATAAAACCAGCACGGCAATCCCGAGCTGAACGGCGAATGCACTCATCACCACGCGCGGGCTGATGGCACGGCGATTGCCAGAAAAAATCACCGCAATTATCAAGATAACAGCGATACCGACAATACTGATCAACGATCCGGACATGACATCCCCTTGAGTGTCAGGATCACGCGACGCGCGTCATGACTTTCTTGATTACCGGCTCGGATGCCGGCTCTTTGTGGCTAATCTGACTGGCCTGCTGATACGCAGCGATAGCCGCGCGCGCCTGCGCCTCATCGGCCGCGTGCACGAGTGCCAGTGGCCGCTCTGCATTGACCGCAGCTCCGACCGGCAGGATGTCGCTAAAGCCCACTCGCTTATCGATAACATCGCTGCTGCGCTGGCGCCCGCCACCCATCGCGACCAACGCTTGCCCGATGGCGCGGGCGTCGACGGCGGCGAGAAAGCCTGCTTCGACCGCGGGAACCTGCATGATCACTGGAGCAGTCTCGAAGTAGTGCTCAAACCGATCAAAGTAGTCATAGCTGCCGCCTAAAGCCGCGACCATTTGCATAAACCGTTCGGCAGCCCGGCCGCTGCTCAATGCTGCCTCGGCAGCGCCGAGCGCCGCATCGCGATCATCCGCCAGGCCAGTAATCACCAGCATTTCTGCGGCAAGGCCCATTGTGACCTGATGTAACCTGGTCTCGCGTACATCCTCAGTCAAATACTCGTAAACCTCGCGCATCTCCAGCATGTGACCCACCGTCGTACCGAGCGGCTCATCCATATTGGTCAGCAATGCATGCGTTTTCAGTCCCGCAGCGGCTGCCGTGCTGATGAGGCTTTGCGCCAACGCCTCTGCATCGGCGATCGGCTGCATGAACGCACCGCTGCCGAATTTGACGTCCATGACCAGATAGTCGTTACCAGCTGCGATCTTTTTGGAGAGAATCGATGCTGTGATGAGCGGAATCGAGGACACGGTACCGGTGACATCTCGGACCGCGTAGATGCGCGCATCCGCCGGCGCCAGATCTGCGGTCTGGCCGACGATCGCACAACCATGCTCGGCGACAACTTTGCGCAGTGTCGCCAGATCCGGCGTCGCCTGATATCCCGGAATGCAGTCAATCTTGTCGAGCGTGCCACCCGTGTGACCAAGCCCGCGTCCAGACACCATGGGCACGAAGCCGCCGCACGCGGCAATGACCGGCGCCAACAGGAAACTTACCTTGTCGCCCACGCCACCCGTCGAGTGCTTATCGACGACTGGCCCACCGAGCGCCCTGCTATCCCACGCCAAAATACGACCGGATGATGCCATTTCTCGAGTAAGCAGCGCGGCTTCATCCGCGCTCATGCCATTCAGGCATGTCGCCATCGTGAACGCAGCGATTTGCGCGTCCGATACGCTGCCATCTGTCACTCCGCCGACAAAGCGCGCAATGGCATCGCCATCCAGCGTGCGTCCGTCGCGTTTGTGCTCAATAATGTCGCTGATCAGCATGGCTTGGCGACCGGTCTAGCCGGCCTTGCGCGACGCAACGCCGCTGATCACTTTGGATAAGCGCGGTTTGTACTCGGCGAGCTCCTCCGGTGTCAGCGCGTCGAGTTCGTGCGGGAACACCAGCCATTCATCGGTCTCATGCACATAGTAATCCGGCACCGTATCGGTCTGGTTTCGGGAAGGCTTAAACCATGGCACCGCAATACGCACGTCGGCAGCCATGTTGTCACGAGTACGCCGTTGCAGCTCGTTGATCACCGCAACGATCGTGTTACCTGTATCGAATACATCGTCGACGATGAGCAGTCGATCTTCGGGGTTGACCTTGTTGACGATGTAGTCAAGACCATGTACCGCAACGGTGCTGCTGCGCTGATCGACACCATGGTAGGACGAGGTTCTAATGGCAATGTGGTCCGAACCAATTCCACAATAGGACAGCAGTTCCTGCACCGCCATACCAACCGGCGTGCCGCCTCGCCAAATCGCGATAATCATCGTGGGACGAAAACCATCTTCGAGCACCTTGGCGCCCAGCTTGAATGAGTCTTCCAGCAGGACCTGGGCCGATAACACTGTTTTTTTCATTGCAGATGCGACGGCGCCATGACGCCCGTCTTCCGATATCGCTATACTTGGCAATCGTACCGCAGAAACGCTGCCGAGGCACTGATGAGCAACAAGCCATCGAACAAACGCTACATCAACGCAAACGATATGCTGATCGATGCTTTTCAGCTCTCCGTACTCATTCATGATAGTGGCTTTCGGCCAGACTTCCTCGTCGGGCTGTGGCGCGGTGGCAGCGCAGTCGGCATCGCCGTACAAGAGGGCTTGGAGCATTTTGGTATTGCGACTGATCACATCGCGGTACGCACCAGCTATTCGGGTTTCGACGCCTATCATCGGCAACGCAACGACAAAAAGTCAGCTATTCGTGTCCACGGACTGCGCTATCTGCTCGAAAACGTACGCTCATCGCACTCGCTGCTGATCGTCGACGATGTGTTCTCGACTGGCTCCAGCGCGCAGGCCGTCATCGACAAGCTGGCACGAAAGGCAAGACGCAATCTGCCTGGCGATATCCGGATCGCCAGCATCTGGTATCGGCCAAGCGAGCAGACCCTGCGCCCGCCGGACTTTTACGTTCAGGAAACCAAGGACTGGCTGGTGTTACCGTATGAGCTGTCAGGGTTGACTGCCGACGATATCCGCACGCACAAGCCAGCGCTAGCCAATATTCTGGATACCATCCCCGAACACCTTCCCAAGCGCTGATCAGCGCAGAATCGAGAACAATAATGTCGAATCCACGCAAGCAACTGCTTGGCATTAGCAATGCCATTGTCGATGTCCTGGGCAATGTAGACCCGAATCTACTCGAGAAACTAGGTGCACCACCTGGCTCCATGACATTGGTCGACAAAGACCAGGCCGTCGATATTTACGCCTTGATGGGACCTGCGATCGAAAGCGCGGGCGGCTCAGTTGCCAACACCATTGCCTGTTTTGCGAGCTTGGGTGGGACGAGCGCCTACATCGGTCGCGTGGCAGATGATCAGTTTGGTCAGGTGTTTACACATGACATGCAATCGCTCGGCGTGGACGTGCGCTTGCCGCCTGAAACTCGCCAAGCACCGACGGCACGATGCCACGTGTTGATCACGCCGGACGGCGAACGAACGATGCAAACCTACCTGGGCGCCTGCGTGGAAATCGCGACGTCGGATATCCGTGGAGACACGATCGGCAGCAACGATATCGTTCTGCTGGAAGGCTACGTCTGGGATACACCTGAAGGCCCGGCCGCCATGCGCGCAGCGATCGAGCTGGCCAAGGCTCAAGATAGTCAGATAGCGTTGTCTTTGTCCGACTCGTTCTGCGTTGAGCGTCATCTGGCCGCATTCCGCGCGCTGGTCAATGGCGATGCCGACATCATCATCGGCAACGAAGCCGAAACGCTCGCACTGTTCAACGTGAACGACGTCGATACTGCACGCAAGGCTGCTGCCGCAAACGGCCGGCTGTTCGCCATGACTCGATCAGAGCATGGCTCAGAGATTATTCACGGCGACGTGCACGTTCAGCAGCCCGCTGATCCAATTGAGAAGCTCGTTGACGCCACGGGCGCAGGTGACGCCTGGGTTGCCGGGTTCCTGTATGGAATGACCCACGACATGCCGCTGGCCGTGAGCACTGGCCTCGCAACGCGATGCGCAACGCTCGCGGTCCAGAGAGTGGGCGCAAGACCGTCGCCTGACGAATTGCGCGCCCTGCTCGGCTAGCCCATCAGTTAGCGATCGGGTGCCAGGTCGTCTTAGTCTCTTGCATGGATGCGATGTGGTAGACGCCCTCAGCGTCGGCAGCTGACCAGTCGACACCCGTAACATCAATAACGCGCTTGATGTTCTCAGCGCCGTCGCGCTGCGCTTCGGCCGCCTGTTCCGCTGTTGCATCAGCAATCAACAAGCCATTGACATCCATATGCTTGGCAAGATGCGGCAGCAACTCCTCAACCTGCCCTGTCAACAGGTTGACTACGCCAGCCGGCACATCTGACGCATGCAGCACCTCGGCAAAACTCATCGACGACAGCGGGTGTCGCTCTGGCGCCAGTGCAACAACGCAGTTACCACCGGCGATAACCGGTGCCAACATGGACACCAGCCCCAATAATCCGGGCGCAGACGGCGCCACAATACCGACCACGCCGGTCGGCTCGGGCACCGAAAAATTGAAATGCGACGACGCGACCGGATTGATACTACTCAGCACCTGCACGTATTTGTCCGCCCAGCCCGCGTAGTGAATGAGGCGGTCAATGGTCTGGCTGACCTCATCCACCGCAACCGCAGCGCTCACGCCCTCGCGTTCGAGCTCCTCGTGGAACTGACGCGCACGCCCTTCTAGCATCTCAGCAATGCGGTACAGAATCTGACCACGCAGATAAGCGCTGGCCGATGACCAGCCTGGCGACGCTGCGCGCGCCGCGACCACCGCCGATCGAAGGTCCTTACGACTCGCTCTGCACACGTTGGCAATCACATCACCTGCCGAGTTGCGAAGCGCATTTGCGCGACCGGACTCCGTGCGCGGAAACTTGCCGCCAATGTATAACTTATAGGTCTTGGCCACCGGCAGACGACCCGTATCAGCATCGGTATTGCTCATGACTGCATACCTCGACCCAAATCCAGGTAAGCCGCAAGCCCATGCAAGCCGCCCTCGCGACCCACGCCGCTTTCCTTATAGCCGCCGAATGGCGACGTAGGATCAAATTTGTTAAACGTATTCGCCCAGACCACGCCGGCTCGCAGCTCACTGGTCATCTTGAAGATCCGCGCGCCTTTGTCTGTCCACACGCCACCCGACAAGCCATACGGCGTGTTATTCGCCTTGTCGCGCGCCTCATTGAACGTTCGGAATGTTTGTACCGTCAACACGGGGCCGAAAATCTCTTCCTGCACCACACGATTCGACTGCGCGACATTGGTAAACAGCGTTGGGCGGCAATAGTAGCCGGTCTCTGGCGGCGTGTTCGCACCCTGCCAGAAATCTGCGCCCTCGCCGCGGCCAATGTCCAGATATTGCTCGATGCGCGCCAACTGTGCCGCACTGTTGATCGCGCCGATATCCGTGTTCTTGTCCAGCGGATCACCGACAATCAATGTGTCGATTCGCGCCTTGAGTTTCTCCAGCAGTTCTTCCGCAATAGCCTCGGAGACCAATAATCTGGAGCCCGCGCAACACACGTGCCCCTGGTTGAAAAAGATGCCGTTCACAATGCCCTCAACGGCCTGATCAACTGGCGCATCCTCAAAGACAATATTGGCGGCTTTGCCACCAAGTTCCAGTGTGTACGGCGTGCCCGTGCCGGCAAGACTGCGCATGATTTGCCGGCCAACATTTGTCGAGCCGGTAAATGCGACTTTATCGATACCGGGGTGACCAAGCAGCGCCGCACCTGTATCGCCATCGCCCGTGACGATGTTGACCACACCTGCCGGCAAGCCGACATCCTGGCAAAGCTCTGCGAGCTTCAGCGCAGTTAGTGGCGTCGTCTCAGCGGGCTTTAGTACGACCGTATTGCCGGCGGCCAGCGCAGGCGCAATCTTCCATGCTGCCATGAGCAACGGAAAATTCCATGGAATAACCTGTGCAGCGACACCCAGCGGCGACGGCTGACAACCCGCAAACGCATAGTCGAGTTTGTCGGCCCAACCGGCATAGTAGAAAAAATGCGCAGATGCCAGTGGGATGTCGATATCGCGCGATTCGCGAATGGGTTTGCCACCATCCAACGATTCGATGACAGCGAACTCTCGTGCGCGCTCCGCCAGTGCCCGGGCGATGCGAAAGATATACTTGCCTCGCTCCGCGGCCGGCATTGGTGACCAGACGTTTTCATAAGCCTCGCGCGCCGCCGTGACTGCCCGATCGACATCGGACTCACCTGCGTCAGCGACTTGCGCCAATGGCTTCTCCGTCGCCGGGTTGATGGTGGCGAACGTCTGACCGGAGTCGGCCGGCGCGAATTCGCCGTTGATAAACAGCCCGTAGCGCTCATCCAACTGAATGTGATCCGTACTCTCCGGCGCCGGGCTGTACTGCCAGGCCTGTTCGAATGCAAGCGGATTGCTGCTGCTCATGGCTCAGTCCTTGGAAAAATAATCGGCAGACTGGTAATGACCGGTCTGTTGTTTAACTAGTTGCATCAACACATCGTTAGCAAGCGAGCTTGCACCAAACCGAAACCACGTGTTGTTCATCCAAGCCGGACCTAGCGTTTCATTGACCATCACAAGGTAGTGCAATGCCAGCTTTGCGTCCGATATGCCGCCAGCAGGTTTCATACCAACCATGCGCCCCGTTTTTCGGAAATGATCCGCAATAACTTGCAGCATGACCAATGTGACCGGCATGGTCGCCGCCGGTTGAATCTTGCCGGTCGAGGTCTTGATGAAATCTGCACCCGCGGCAATCGCCAGTACGCTCGCCTGCTTGACGCGATCCAACGACCCCAACTCGCCCGTCTCGAGAATCACCTTCAAGTGGGCATCACCACAAGCTTGTTTGACCGCGACGATTTCATCAAACACGGTTTGATAGTCGCCAGCGAGAAATGCACCACGGGCAATCACCATATCAATCTCATCAGCGCCGGCGTCAACGGCAGCGCGCGTATCGTCAAGCTTGACCTGCAATGGCGCCTGGCCACTGGGAAATGCCGTCGACACCGATGCCACATTGATGCCGCTGTCGCCCAGCGCTTCGCGTGCGACCGCAACCATCGTCGGATACACACAAACAGCAGCCACATTCGGCAGATCCGGCAAGCGATCGTGCAAATGCTGGGCTTTGGCACACAGCTGGCGCACCTTGCCGGGTGTATCGGCACCCTCGAGCGTCGTCAGGTCGATCATTGACAAGGTCAACTTCAGCCCCTGGATTTTTGCGTCCTTTTTGATCGATCGGCTACGAAAACGCGCGCAGCGCTCGTCGACACCGACGGTATCGACAGGCGCAACGCGAGACAGGTCAGGCAGGCGCAGGTCAGTCACACGCGAGTACCGTATCCAAAGCGACTTTGATCATGTCATCGAACGTCGATGCGCGTTCGTCCGAAGTCAGTGCATCGCCAGATCGGATGTCATCACTTACCGTACAAATTGCAAGCGCGGCCACGCCATGTTCCGCGCAGATGGGATACAACCCGGCGGCCTCCATTTCAACCCCGAGAATGTCAAACTTGGCCATCGTATCGAACATATCGAAATCCGGTGTATAGAACAGATCCGCGGAGAACAGATTGCCAACGTGGTAGCTGATGTCGTGGGCCGCGGCTGAATCTACCGCGGTGCGCAGCAGGTCGAAATCCGCGATGGCCGCGTAATCATAGCCGCCGAAGCGCATGCGATTGACGTTCGAATCGGTGCATGCACCGGCCCCAATAATGACGTCCCGCAGCGCGGTCTTGGCATTCACTGTCCCGCAACTCCCAACTCGAATGATGCGCTTGACGTCGTATTCTGTGACCAGCTCAGTCACATAAATCGAGACGCTAGGGATACCCATACCGTGGGCCATGACAGACACAGGCTTGCCCTTGTAGGAACCAGTGAAGCCCAGCATGTTGCGTACATTCGTGACTTCCCGGGCATCATCCAGATAGGTATCGGCGATGTACTTTGCTCGCAGCGGATCGCCTGGCATTAGTACGCTTGGCGCGAAGTCGCCGTCGGAGGCGTTCATATGTTTGGTTGCCATTGGCCTTTTGCTCGTAATCGGTACGGGTAGCCATGATACACGCAGGGCAAACAATCGGCAGCAGCTGCCACGCAAATCAAGGCACGATGGCCGGCTCTTATCGGCGCTTCTGCGTATCGCAACGATTCTAGCGACAGCTCAGCCGGCCGAGTCGGTAGCCCGCGATCGCACCCAATCTCGGCTACAATTGTCATTTGCAGCAAAAGGCAGGATCCCAATGACAAGAAAGCTCATCGCAGTGTTCGTCATCATGATTAGCACAACCGGCTGCCATACGAGTGACTCAGCTGACGCCGACCAACGTCTCGCAATCGACCTGATTATCGAGGGCGATCATGTACTGACAATGGCAGGGCCTAGCATCGAGAATGGCGCCGTGGCGATTGATGATGGTGAAATCCTTGCGGTGGCGGGCGCGGACGAGATCAACGATAGGTTCAGGGCGGACGAGACGCTGCCGGGCGCCGGCAGAATCGTGATGCCTGGACTCGTCAACGGCCATACCCACGCAGCGATGTCGCTGCTTCGCGGTATCGCCGATGATCTGGAGCTCATGCAATGGCTCAACGAGTTCATCTTTCCGGCTGAGGTTCGCTTCGTTGACGAGGAATTCGTTGCTGTTGGCACGCGCCTGGCATGTTGGGAGATGATTCGCGGTGGGACTACCAGTTTTGTCGACATGTATTACTTTCCGGACGCGGTAGCCGAGACCGTCGTCGACTGCGGTCTGCGGGCCGTCGTCGTGCCCTCTGTCATCGAGCAAAAGAGCCCGGATGCGCAGAATGGCGATCAGTCTCTAACGCAGGCCGAGGACTTTGCGCGGCGCTGGCGCGACAAGCATCCGCGCATCATTCCCGCCATCGGTGCCCACTCGGTCTACACAATCAGCGAAGCGGGTCTTGCGCGTATTCAGTCGTCAGCCGCGACGCTCGGCGTCCCTGTCAGCATTCACGTGTCGGAATCGCGCGCGGAAATCGACGCCACGCGTGCCCAATATGAGCGCACACCAGTGGAACTACTGCATAGCCTCGGCTATTTCAACGGTCCATTGATTGCCGCGCACATGGTCTATCCGACAAGCGATGACATCGCTTTGCTGGCCAAGAAGCGCGTCGGCGTTGTGCACAATCCGACATCGAATATGAAACTCGCCTCAGGTGTATCGCCGGTCGATAGCATGCTGGATGCCGGCGTTCTGGTCGGCCTTGGCACTGACGGTGCGGCCAGCAATAACGATCTCGACATGTGGGAAGAGATACGCCTGGCGTCATTTCTGGCCAAGGTTACGAGCGACGACCCGACCGCATTACCGGCCGCTACGGTGCTTGAAATGGCAACGATTGGGGGTGCCCGGGCTATCGGTCTGGCGGACAGCGTTGGCAGCCTCGAACCTGGAAAACGCGCAGACCTGATTCAGATCGACACCTCGTCGTTGTCACAAGCGCCCGTCTATCGGCCACTGTCGCATTTGGCCTATGTGGCCGATGAACACGATGTCGTAACCACGGTCGTCGATGGTCAGGTCCTGATGCGAGACCGCCAGGTGCTGACGATTGATGCAGACGTGCTTCGCGACGACGTCGATCGCATCAGCCGACGCATTGCCGACGCGCTCGTGAACTAGGAAATTGGCCGCACGCGCCGGCCAACCGGCGCCGCGCCGCGGTCATGCCGCCGCAAGAAACGAGGCGCCGTAGTCCAGCCGCGGCAAATCAAAGTACACGGCCAAAGTCTGCCCAATATCTGCAAAGCTATCGCGCAAGCCGATGCTGCCGTTGGGTATACCACCGCCGACCGCGAGCACGGGAATATGTTCGCGGGTGTGATCGCTGCCAGGCCAGGTTGGGTCACAACCATGATCCGCACACAAGATCATTAAGTCGTCAGCAGACATTGCCGCGCGTAGTTCCGGCAATCTCGCATCAAACGCTTCAAGCGCAGTCGCGTAACCTTCGACATCGCGGCGGTGACCATAAAGCATGTCAAAGTCGACCAAATTGGTGAACACGATGGAGCGATCGCCGGCCGTTTGCATTGCCTGCAGCGTCGCATCGATCAATGCCTCGTTCCCAGTCGCCTTGATCTTCCGACTGATGCCTTGATGCGCAAATATGTCACTGATTTTGCCAACGCTGATCACCTCACCGCCCGCCGTGACTAACTGATCCAGTACCGTCGGTGCATGCGGCGGCACCGTCAGATCACGACGATTGCCGGTTCGCACATAGCTACTGGCATCATCGCCGACAAACGGGCGCGCGATGACACGCCCGATCTTGTACTCGTCAACCAGCTCACGCGCTAAGGCTGAAATCTCGTACAACCGCTCGAGGCCAAAGTGCTCCTCGTGCGCCGCGATCTGGAACACACTGTCGGCCGACGTATAGACAATCGGCTTGCCGCTACGGCAATGCTCATCGCCCAATTCAGCAATAATGGTCGTTCCTGAGGCGTGGCAATTGCCCAACACACCAGGCAACCCGGCACGGTCGATGAATGCATCGAGCAACGCGTCGGGAAACGACCGCTCGCGATCACTGAAATAGCCCCAATCAAACAGCACCGGCACGCCCGCGATCTCCCAGTGCCCAGACGGCGTGTCCTTGCCACTGCTCAATTCACGCGCACCGCCAAATGCGCCGACCAGCTTGCTATCAGACACTTCGCCATCTGGCCACTGACCGCTCGCTTGCCGGGCCGCATGCATCAGGCCCATTGCGGTCAAGTTCGGCAACGTCAATGGTTGCGCGCGCTCGCCACGCTCAAACGCAGCACGGCAGTGTCTTGCAATGCTGCCGAGCGTGTCCGCGCCGACATCACCAAAGCGATCCGCATCGGGCGTGGCGCCAATGCCAAAAGAATCCAGGACGATGATGGTTGCTCTGCGCATAGTTACTCCCGTCAACCTGCAGTCGCGCTGTGCGCGGAAAACTCGCATAATAGTCGGCTGAATAGGCGCTCACCGCAACTTCAACCCGTGTTCGGCGCGCCCGGCTGCAGACAACTGAGACAATCGATTAGCGCCGACAATCCGGCGATAAGGCTTTCGCATGACCCAGACTGAACGAGAATTTGACGTCATTATACTTGGTGCGACCGGGTTTACCGGCCGTCTGGTCGCAGAACATTTGCTCTCAACCTATGGCGTCGACGGTCCGTTGCGATGGGCCATCGCCGGTCGCAGCGAAGAGAAACTGACCGCGATCCGTGACCAGTTGGGCAAGAAGGCGCGCAAGCTGGCGATCCTGGTCGCGGACAGCCATGACCCGCAATCCTTGCGCGAGCTTGCCGTGCGCACCAAAGTGATCGCAACTACCGTGGGACCCTATGCCCTGCATGGCAGCGATCTGGTTGCTGCCTGTGCGCGCAACGGCACGCACTATTGCGACCTTGCTGGCGAAGTACCCTGGATGCGACGAATGATCGACGCCCATCACGCAACGGCCAAGCGGTCAGGTGCATTGATTGTGCATTGTTGCGGCTTCGACTCAATACCTTCGGATCTCGGCGTATGGTTTATGCAGAAGGAGGCGCAAGCACGGTTTGGCCAACCGTTGCAGCGGGTCCACTACTATCTCAAGGCAGCCAGTGGCGGTCTGAGTGGGGGCACTGCAGCCAGCATGATGGAGGTCGCCGGTGAGGCGCAGCGCGACCGGCGCGTGCTTAAGCTGTTGGCCGACCCGTATGCTTTGAACCCGCGTGCGTCGCGCCGCGGTGACGACCGCGCCGATGCGCTCGGGATAAGCAAAGACGAATTACTGGACGCCTGGGTCGCCCCGTTTTTGATGGCGGGCATCAACACGCGCGTGGTGCGTCGCACAAATGCCTTACTAGGCAACGCTTACGGCGACGATTTCCGATACGCCGAATTCACGGCTGCCGGCAGCGGCCTGGTCGGACTTGCCAAGGCTGCGGCGATAAGTGGCGGCATGGGCGCGCTCATGGTCGGTGCGGCGTTGCCACCTACCCGCGCACTGCTACGCCGCTTCGTATTCCCCCAACAAGGAGACGGTCCGAACGCCGAAGAGCGCAAGCGTGGCTTCTTCAAGATTGAGCTGGCAGGTATCGACAGCGAAGGTCGCATCTTGCGCGGCACCGCCACCGGCAAGCGCGACCCCGGCTACGGATGCACCAGCCGCATGCTTGGGGAGTCAGCCGTTTGCCTGGCGAATCTGGCCACGCGCCACCCTGACGACCCCGGCGGCTTTTCGACGCCCGCAGCCGCGATGGGCGATGCGCTGGTCGAACGACTGGCGCGCAATGCCGATGTCAGCTTCCAAATCACAGGCACCGAAGATCTGGCGCTGGATTAGACTGCCGTCTAACCGGTCGCGTGCAGCAGGTTTTCTGTTTGCGTCTGGCTGTCGGCAACACTGACCTTGAACGGCTTGCTCAGATTGCCCTCCTCATAGAAGCGGTTAAGATGCTCGAGAATCGCATCGGTGACCTCCTGCCCTTCGCACACAAGCAAACTACCGAAATCGCTTGCGACATCTTGCTCTATGCGCATGCCCACCGCTAACTCTGGCGGCGTCAACGTACGACTGGACAATCTGGCGCTGGTCGGCGGACGTGCGCCCAACATCTGCAGCATGCGCGGATCAAATTGCTGACGCCGCGAACGCAACTCCTCGTACAGCTCCTCCTCGTCATAGCCGCGTGATCGCAACGCATCATGTGCCAGGACGAAGTGCAATGCGCGCGCGCCCAGCGGTATCGCCTCGGCTTTAACCGCATCCACAGGATAACCGCCGCCATCGTAATGCTTATGCTGATAGGCAACGATCTTCGCGACCTGCTCCATGCGTGGGACGTTTTCCAACAACGCTGCCGCGCGGGTCGCCGATGCCTCGTATTGCGTTTGTTCGCTCTCGGTGAGTATCTCTCCGGCATTTACCTTCAGTTGCAACTCCATCGGGATGGTCAGACTGCCCAATTGTGACAACATCGTCGCGGTTTCGATTTCCCACCGTTCTGTGGCCGTCAAGTCGTCGCGATCCTCAACCAACTGCGCCACTCGCATCTTCAACCGGCAAGTGCGCCCAAACGCTTCAGGCCGCGCCAGCGACAACAACTCGGTCAATACCGCAAGACTACCCTTTAGGGTTTGCTCCATGAGTTCTTGTTCGGCCGTTTGCAGTTGGTATTGGCGCAAGCCTTGGTGGACCACCTGACGCAACACGCCGATATCACATGGCTTGGTCAGGAATCGAAACACCTCGCCGTCATTCACGGCGGCCATTGCCGTTTCCTGGTCAGAGTTACCCGTGAGCATCACGCGCACCGAGTCCGGTGAAAGCTGCTTGGCCGCTTGCAGAAAATCTACGCCACTCATGCCCGGCATGCGCATGTCGGAGACAATCATTGCAAAGGATGCCTCGGCATGGATGGCTTGCAGCCCGGCCTCAGGTCCAACGGCGGTCACCACGTCAAAGTCCTTTCGAATCGCCCGCTTGATTGCCTGCAGAATATTCGGCTCATCATCAACAAATAGTACGCGCCGGTTCATGCTGCATCCTTTGCCGGATTCATCCCGGCTGCCAGTGCTCGCCATTGTTCAATGGCATCGCCAAAACCAAGCCCCTCGATCCACTCGACGTTCAGTGCAATTGATGTGTCGCCCGAGGCCTCGCAGACGAGCGCCTTGGCGACATGCACAGCGACCATCGGCGCAAAGTGCTCAACCGGCGCCGCCGCTGGCTCATGGTGGTAGACAATTGCCTCAATGATGCCGTCAGACAGCCCCCAAAGCCCCAGCAGATACCCACCGACCTCGCCTTGCGTGACGCCAAATACCTCTCGCTCAGCGACGCTCGGTGCCTCGCCCGCGGCGACTGACTGCAGGGCACGCTGGTACTCGGCACCAAGCTCGGATGCCATGATCAATTTGCCAAGCTCATGCAGCATGCCGGCCTGAAACGCTTCATCAATGACGACCTTGTTCTCCGAATGCCCGCGTGCGATCGCTTTGGCCAGTTGGGCAACCTGCTGCGCGTGACGCATCAGCGATTCAGCATTCAACTCGCATTCAGTGCTCGAAAACTCCTTGAATGCCGATTCGGACAAGACCAGCGAGCGAATCACGTCCATACCGAGGTATGAGACCGCCTGATCTATGCTGCCAACGTGGCGACGCAAACCGAAGAATGCCGAGTTGACTAGTTGCAACAGCTTTGCGCTCATCGCCAAGTCCTGGCCAACGATGTGCGCGATCTGCGACATCGCGGGCTCATCCTTACCCATTTCTTCGTTAAGCTTCTGATAGATCTCCGGCACGCTCGGCAATTGCCCAATTTGCGCCGTGATGCGCTGCAAACGCTCGCTCTGCATCATGTCGCGCAACTGACACGTGCGCAAGACCGTTGCCCGCAGCATATCCGCATCGCAAGGCTTGGCTAAGAACTGATGCGTTGCAGCGACGGAGCGAATCGCCATTTCCTGCTCGGCGTGGCCGGACAGGATAATGCGCGCGGTTGATGGGTAACGTTCGCGCACCTGCGCCATTAGATAGGCACCGTCATGCTGCGGCATGCGCATGTCACTGACGACGACATCGAACGGTTCGGTGTCCATTGTCTCCAAGGCTTTTAGGGCACTGTCCGCGAAATGCATCTCCCATTCGTGTCGCATTGGCCTGAGCATCCGTTTTAGGCCTGACAATATATTCTGCTCGTCGTCCACGAAAATGATGCGCTTCATGCTGCCTCCTCCTTCAAGCCGCGTTGGCGACCACTGCCGATCGGCAGTTCAATACGGAACGTCGTGCCTTCGCCCGGTGCGCTGTCCACGTGAATCTGACCACCGTGCTGCTCTGCAATCACCGTGCGACTGATTGCCAGCCCCTGCCCTGTTCCACGCCCCACTTCCTTGGTCGTGAAGAATGGATCGAAAATCTTGCGCTTGATGTCATCCGGGATACCGGGGCCGTTGTCACCAATTGTGAAGACAACGCTCTTGTCGTCCGGCATTGCGGACGTGATTCGAATAAGGCCCATGTCACTGGCGCTGTCGTTGCGTTCATCGGCAATCGCGTGTGCGGCATTCACAACAATGTTGAGTACAACCTGGGCGATAGCCGAGGGGAAACACTCAACAGCCGGCAGATCCGGGGCGAGATCAAACTCCATGTCGGCGATGTACTTCCATTCGTTGCGCGCAACCGTCACGGTGCTTTCGAGAATCCTATTGAGATCGGCCATCTCCATCTCGCCACTGCCCGGGTGTGAAAAGTCTTTGAGTGCCAGGACAATCTCGCGAATCTTCTGAATACCATGTTTGCCTTGATCCAGTGCCTCGGGAATCTCTTCAAGCAGGTAGTCGAGGTCCGCTTCGTCCAACTGTTTCGCCAGTGCGGCCGTTTTCTCGGAACCCAGGGCGTCCAGAGTGTCAGGCAATGCGTGCAGCACCGGCCCCAAGTCACCGAAGGACTCGCTAAGGAACGCCAGGTTATCGCTCACGTATTGGGCCGGCGTATTGATCTCATGGGCGATACCCGCCGCCAACTCGCCAATCGACTCCAGTTTCTGGGTCAACTGCAGCTGCTCTTGCAGCTCGTCACGTTCCCGCTGCGCATTGTTGCGCTCGGTCACATCTACAAGCATTGCATGCGTCCCAACAACAGAACCTGCATCGTCGCGGTGGGCCGAGGCACTATAGAGGCACTCCATACGCGTGCCATCGCTGCCAATGATGATCATGGGCAGCTCGCGTTCACTGCCGCCCGCAAGGATTCGCGCGTTGCTGGATACCAGCAAGTCATCGGCGTTGTCGGGATGCAGCAACGACTGCAGCGGCAGCCCATTCAGTGCGTCTGCTGCTACGCCAACGCGATTGACCAGCGTCCGGTTTGCGTCGCGCACGCGCAACGACGTATCCAGCGAGAACATCATGACAGGCACGTTGTTGTAGAGATCCCGCAGCCTGTTCTCGGCGGCGAGTACGCGCCGGGTCTGCAACTCTTTCTCGGTGATGTCGGTCAGATAGACATCCATTGCCGGCACATCATTGCCGGCGCCAGGCCGTGCGAAAACCATAACGTGACGTTGTGCGTGCGCCACCGTGTCGATGATGTGGTTGTCGCTGTATGCGGGCGGCTCGTCCGCCGCATTGCGCTGCAGCTGGCCAAGCCCGGCCAACAAACCGTTGAGGTGATCGTCACCAATATCGGCCACCGAATCCGCGCCCATAAACGCAAGAAAGGCACGATTGCCCGCAATGATCGACCCATTGGCGTCGACCCGAAGTGCAGCGATTGGCATGTGGTCAAATAGATTTTGGTATTGCTGTTCCGCTGTCTTCACGTGAACGCGTTGCGAGGCGCGTTCAATTGAACGTCGAAGCACCCGCAGTATCGCTGCAATCGGAATCACCTTCGAATCGAGGCAATCCTCAACGCCAGCGCTAAGCAATCCCGTCTCTGCCGCGTCAATACCCGGGGCAATCATAAGCAATGGCGCGGGCGTCACGCGTTGCGCGATAGCAGCATGGCGCGCTGTCGATGTGCCGCAAATACCGCCAGGAATGTACCAGACGGCGCAGTCGAACCCAGATGTGGGTAGCGACGCCTCTTCGACGTCTACCCCCCCTTCCTGGCTCAACACACCGAACCCGGCTGCGACTAGCGCGGCATGCAATTGCGCACCAAATTCATCGGACGGCGATGGTCCGATTAACATGACTGTTGACGTCTTGTCCTGCACCGTGGTCATCCATCCATGGCTAGAAGCGGTTCCAATCTTGATCAGTCCCTGCTTGGCTAGCGTCCGGCTGCGCTGCGGCTTTAGCATTTATGCGTCAGCCCGCGAAATAAACTGTCCGCCGGCAGGGTCTTTCACATAAGAGCGCGCGCAACCTTGGAGCCCGGGTGAACAAAGCACCGGTTGCAAACACCGAATCCGTTAATCCAATCCCGTGTGATTGGCGAAAACGCTAGAAAACAGATGCCAGACTGCGCTATGTTAAGAGCTCGGCTGCGAAATGGTGCAACGTACCCTGGAGCTGTGAATGGCGAGAAAAATCAGGCAGCTAGGCATATTGGGCGGCCTGTCGGTTATTGCGCTGACAGCCGGTTGCAGCACGACTGTGACGCTGCCATCTACCGAGCTGCCCGACGCTTTGGTCGATCGGTACCCACTGAGCGTTGCCGTGCGCTATGACGAGGCGCTCGCCGACTACACCTACAGCGAGCAGCTGGCGACGGGCGAGCGAATATCGATTGGAATCGGCCAAGCCTCGCAAGCAATGTTTAGCAAGACGTTCAGCGACATGTTTGATCGCGTGGTGATTGTTCCCAGCGGTGAGCGGCCACCGGACGAGATCGACTTGCTGGTTGAGCCTTCGATTTTTGCGCTGGAATTCGCGCTACCCTCGCAGACAGTGACCAACGATTACGCGGTTTGGATCAAGTACCGCTTAAAGATCTACGACGCCAGCGGTCAGGAGCAGGCAGATTACGCAGTGTCCGCGTATGGCAAGGCAGCCAGAGAATCGCTGATGGCAGGCACCAAGTCCGCGCTGACCTCAGCTTCGGAGCTCGCGTTGCGAGATGCCGCCGTATTGCTTTTGACCCGTTTCGAGAAAGAGGCGAACCTGTTGGGGCGCCAATTGCCGGACGTGAGCCTCGTTGACGTCCCACCCGAAATCGATGCAAGCACACCGCTACCGCCCGTCGGCGAGGCCGAGTCCACCACGACCGCGGAACAACCCAATTCGGAGCAATACTTATGAGCAAGTCAGTACCCGTACGCACGATTTTCGCTTTGATGGCCCTGATACCGCTCGTCGGCTGCTCCACGGCACGCACGGATATCGTCAGTTCCAACACGATGCCCGAGTACTCCGGCGAGTCGGTCGTCGTGATGGCACGAAGCTACCACACGGGCAATCGTACCGAGAGTGACTTTACGCGCTGTGTGGTCAATACGTTGCGGCGCAGCAGCAGCGGCATCAATATCATGCCCAGCGAACAGTTTGTTGACGCGATGTATCCATGGTTCGAGCCGCGCACAGCACCACCAACCATTGGTGCCGTGCCTAAACTGTTGAATAACGACAAGATTGCGCAGCGAATGCGCGACACAGGCGTTCGCTACGTCGTATGGCTCGATGGTAATACCGAAAAACCGACTGGCGGGGGCAGCATGTCCTGCGCAGCAGGCCCAGGTGGCGCGGGCTGCTTCGGATTCGCGTGGTGGGAGTCCGATTCCGACTACGACGCCGCGGTCTGGGACTTAGAAGGCAGCAAGGAGGCCGGCAACATCGAAACGCGAGTCTCTGGCACTTCTTACTTGCCCGCCATCGTCGTTCCGATCCCACTCATTGCACGTACCCGGTCAACCGCCTGTCGTGATCTGGCCAGTCAAGTGCAATCGTTCATCATGAGCGAAGAGCTGGGCAGCAGCTAGCCGCACTGCATCCGAAATGGCGCCGATCGCGAATTCTGGTGTAGGCACACCGGAGCCATCGACATGCCCAATTTGGTGATCAACTTCTTACTCTTCCAGACTAGCTGGTTTGCGCTGGTTGCAGGCGCGGCCAACAATCTGCTGATACCTGGTGCCGCATTGTGCGCGCTGTTCTTCGCCTGGGAGCTGTATCGCAGCAAAGCCAGAAAACGACTCGTTGCGCTCGTCGTCGTTGCGGTCGCTGGCGGCATCATTGTGGACGGCAGTTACGCACTATTCGGTCTGGTGGAGTACCAATTGCCGGCGGGACCGATTGCCCCCTGGTGGATCATTGGGCTGTGGGTCATCTTCGCATTGACGCTGACTGAATCGATGGGCTGGATGCGCGACCGAATATGGGCCGGCGCATTGATGGCAGGTATCGGCGCGCCCCTGTCTTATCTTGCCGGCTACAAGCTGGGTGCTATCGAATTCCCCTTGGGCTTAGCCACCGGGCTTGGCATCGCAGCATTAACCTGGATACCCGCGATTTACGTGCTTGTGCTCATCTGCAACCGTTTAATGCCTCAGCCGGAACCGAAGGCATAAAAAAAGCCGGCCAATGGCCGGCTTCTCGACGTGATGCGCGCCGCCGTCAGTCCAGCGGAATACGGATTGTCTGACCTACAAAAATCTTATCAGGGTCTTGTATCACTTCTCGATTAGCCTCGAAGATTCGCATATAAGCACTTGACTTACCATAGTATTTCTTCGATATCTTGCCGAGCGTATCACCACTCTCGATGACATAAAGCTCAACTTTTTCCGACTCCTGCGGTGTTGCTGCGACTTCTTGACCAGCGTCTGCCGCAGGGGCTGGTGGCGGGCTCTTGATGGTCATTTTGCTGGTATACACATCAGCGACACCCTGCACGTTGCCCGCCAGTAGTGCGCACTTTTGCATTGCGGCGCCCGACTCGCACTCCCCGGACAAGCTCACAATGCCATTATCAAACTCGACGCCAAGGTCGGTGACGCCAGGGTTGTTCGCTTCAATGAGCTCCTTGATCTTGTCAACCGCGTCATCCTCGGTGTTGAACAAGCGTCGACCGACGTCTTTTGCAAATCCAAAAAGGTCCATATTTCCTCCCGTATCGGTAAGTACTACCGACTATTCAAAACTTACTTCAATACAAAAGTGACTTTAAGAACCACTCGGAACTCTTTGATTTTTCCGCCTTCACAGACGACTTTTTGGTCTTTGACCCAGGCCCCCTCAATATTGTCCAACGTTTCGTTGGCTCGTTTGATGCCCGACTTCACGGCATCCTCAAAACTCTTTGTTGAAGAAGAAATAATTTCTGTAACGCGTGCAACACTCATTGCCATCTCCCCAGGTGGTCAAATTAACGCCGTTAACGACGATTGCCGGCAGCTTACCAGCTGCTGGCATGCACGCTCAAACCCGCGCCTATGGGGGAAGCTCAGTCGATCAGCCGGCCGACACGCAGTAGTCGGGCACGGTAGTAGTCGTTGACGAGCGATTCAGTGGTCACATGCCTGCCGGTTGAAGGCGCGTGCACAAAGTACTGATCGCCCAGATAGATACCAACATGCGACGGCTTGCCGTCAAAATTGAAAAACAGAATATCACCCGGCTGAGGCTGATCACGGTCGACAATAGTGACCTCGCGCCAGAGTGCGCCGGTCGTGCGAGGTACATGCATGCCGGCTTCTGCATAGGCATAGTGAACCAAGCCGCTGCAATCGAAGCCGCGCGGGTCTGCGCCGCCATACTGGTAGGGCACGCCAAGCTGCTGCTGCGCAATACTGGCCGCAATCACGGCACGATCGTCCGCCAAGGACCGCGTGTCGTCCGGCGCACTGATCGTCGGCACCGATCTCACGACTTCTGGACGCTCAGGCGCGTACTGTGGCTTCGGCTCCCACGAACAGCCAGCAGTGACTAGCAATCCAAGAATGATGAAACAACGCATTAAGACACCCTTTTTTCGCACGCAACACTGATCATGCCGCTCAGACCATGAACCCGCGCTGAATGGGCACGCTGCAAGTAACTGGTCACCGCGATATCATACCGTGATGATCAGAACTTACCGAACGATGCGTTCACGTTTTGCGCGGGTGGGGCATGACGTGGTCCTTTGCGCAGGCGTGCTGGCTCTCATTCAGGCGGGTTGCGCCAGCGCTCAGCCGACGGAGCCGCCGCGCTATCGCGTCGACTACCATGTGGCATTGGACGCAGATGGCATGGCTAGCGTTACGCTGACTGTCGATCAGTCGGGCCAACAACTGCGTCAACTTGAATTCGTCATGGCACAGGGACGGTTCACTAACTTTGCAAGCGCGCTTCCGATTGAACGTGACGGAGATCGCGTGCGTTGGCAGCCCGACTCGAGTGGCGGCAGCATCAGCTGGCAGGTCAATCTCAATCAGCAACGGCAGGATGGTAGCGTCGATGCGATGGTCACGCAGCGCTGGGCCGTCTTCCGAGCCGAGGACGCCATTCCGGGTATCGCAAGCCGGTCGGCGCGCGGCGCCAGCGCGGATACCACGCTGCGGTTCGAGCTTCCGACTGGCTGGAGTATTGTGACGGGCTATTTGGGCCAGGACGGTGAGTTCGACGTTGACGACGCCAACCGCCGCTTTGACCGCCCCGATGGCTGGATTGTCGCCGGCGCGCTTGGCGTGCGACATGATCTAATCGCCAACACCCGTGTCGCGGTTGCCGCACCGCGGGAACAACAAGCAAGACGCCTCGACGTCATGGCGTTCATGAACTGGCACCTGCCCTATGTGCGCGATGTGTTTCCTGCGTTCCCGGACAGAATACTGATCGCAATGGCGGATGATCCGTTCTTTCGCGGCGGCTTGTCGGCGCCGAATTCCTTATTCCTGCACACCGATCGGCCACTCATTAGCGGCAACGGCACGAGCACATTGCTGCACGAGCTGATCCACATCGGTCTTGGCCGACGGGCAGTCAAAGGAGAAGACTGGATCATTGAGGGGCTGGCCGAATTCTATAGTGTCGCGCTCATGCGCCGGGCCGGCACAATCACACCGCGCCGCGAACAAAGCGCATTCCAGTCTTTGCAGGAGTGGGGAGAATCAGTACGCGACCTCAAGGCAACCCAATCGAAGGGCGCAAGAACGGCGCGCGCGGTTGGCGTATTGGCCGACGTTGATGCGCAGATTCGCGCAGCAACGAACGATCGGCGATCGCTCGACGACGTCGTACGACGCCTTGCGGCCAGTGAAGAACCATTGTCTTTGCGCGAGCTTCGCATTGCTGTCGAGGCAACTGCCGGCCAAACAAGTCGCGCACTCGACGATAGTCGTCTGCCAGGCTACTGAATCGGCCAATTGTCAAAATGACGACCGCGTCGACACCGCGCGCCGCGGTTATGTGTCCTGGTTCACACCCCTGTCTGTCAAGCTTGGCGGTATGGGTACAAACGTCGCACAATTCGCATTATGAAAAATGCTGTTCCAACCCGCTCGTAACAATAAGACAATGCCAGACCGACACGACCTGAAACTCCTGCTGCGCTCGAGGACACCATTGATTGCTGTGCAATCACGAGACGAGCGTGCCGTATTGAAGATGCTCACCGAACACGCAATCGGCGGCTTTGCGGCAAGCCACCAGCCCCTGTTCCGCTGGAGCGTCACCGACGGCTTGCAACGGTTAGATATCGAACTGGCACCACAAACCCTGAACAGCGAGCCACAAGATGTACTGGGACACATTCGATCGGTCGAAAAACCGGCAATCTACGCGCTGCTAGACTTCCACCCCTACCTTCAAGATCCGCTGTTCATTCGCAAGATCAAAGATATCTGCATGAAGTTTGCCGACAATGGCGGCAAGTTAATCATGATCAGTCCGGTACTCAAAATCCCCGATGAGTTGAAGCACTTCAGCGCCAATTTCGAGCTGAGCGTGCCCAATGAGGCAAGGCGCGCCGAGATCGTCAAAGAAGTGGCACGCGAGTGGCGCGAAGACAATGCCGGCCGTCAGGTGCGCTCAGACGCACGCGCGCTCGACTTGCTTGTACGCAACCTCGCCGGATTGTCTGCGCTGGACGTGCGCCGGCTCGCGCACAACGCCATTGTCGACGATGGCGTCATTGATCAGGCTGACATCCAGGCGGTGATGCAGGCCAAATACAAACTCCTCAATCAGGACGGTATGTTGACGTTCGAGTACGAGACGGCCCGGTTTGCCGATGTTGCAGGCATGCGTTCAATCAAGGAATGGGTCAGTCGCCGACGAAACGCGTTCCTCGGCAAGCAGCAGCGCGTCGGGCTGGATCCCCCCAAGGGCCTGATCCTGCTGGGGGTGCAAGGCTGCGGCAAAAGTCTGGCTGCCAAAGCAACTGCCGGTGCACTCGGTACGCCGCTGCTACGATTGGAGTTCGGCAATTTGTTCAACAAGTATCATGGCGAAACCGAGCGCAACCTCCGCGAGTCGCTGAAGATCGCGGAGACCATGGCACCTTGCGTATTGTGGATCGACGAACTCGAAAAGGGGCTGTCATCATCGGATGACAATACGGGCACATCGCAACGCGTGTTGGGCGCCTTCCTGACCTGGATGGCAGAACGCAAACCCGGCGTATTCGTTGTAGCTACCGCGAACGATATTGGCAAGCTACCGCCCGAACTCGTCCGCAAAGGCCGATTCGACGAGATCTTCTTTGTCGACTTGCCCGACGAATCCACACGTGCCGACATTCTCAACATACATCTCGCTCGTCGCGAGGCCTGCACTGATCGCATCGATAGCACTGCAGTTGCCGCCAGCACGCATAACTTTTCCGGTGCCGAGCTCGAGCAATTAGTCGTCAGCGCTTTCTATGCAGCGGATGCTGATGAACAAACGCTGTCGACAACGCATTTGTTGGACGAAGCCACAAGAACCAGCCCGCTGGCGACTGTGATGGCCGAAAAAGTGCATGAACTGCGAGCATGGGCCGAAGGTCGGACTGTGCCGGCCAACTGAATTCGAATCCTGCAATCAGGATTGTGAGTCTGCTCACGGAAGTCCGGCGCGTTAGCGGGTAGTGTAACGGTCAGTTTTAAACCAAGACCCAATTGCCATGAAGTCAGACAGCCTGCAACAGACAAGCATCATTCCCGACGACGCTGCGCGAAACGTTGCGAACAGGATTTGGCTACCCAGCTTCGTGTACGAATGCGTACCCTACTTTTACATACTGGCAGGCTTCGCAGCTTTGTTTGCGACGCTTTACATAAACGCCTGGTATTGGGTGGTTCCGCACTGGATCCTGTTTACGGCTTTGTGCCTTCATTTCGGCTTTCGCATCCTGTTTCAGCGCTACCGATACCGGCGCCAGGCTGAAGACGTAAGCGACAGCTAGGCCCGTCCCCGAGCGACCGAGCTAACGCAGCATCGCTTGACGCTGGCGGCATCATACCGGAGCATTCACCCGTCGATGTCTGAGGGACAGGCGAATGCGCCAAATCAAACGTGAGTTGATCATTGCTGCCGTTATTCTGGTCGCGACGGTTGTTGTGTTGTTTCCAATAACCTATGTGGTTGGCGGCAAGACGCTCGGGCCTTTCGGAGAGGATGGCTCGCTCGGAGACTTTATGGGCTCGCTGTTCGTCGCGCTGGCAGACGGCAACCTGGCAATTTGGTTTTTCCTGCTGACACCACTCGCTGCGATTGCCGTGGTTCGTGTAGGTTGGCTGGGGTTCAAAAAGCTCAAACCCCAGGCGCTGTGATCTGCGTCACACTTTTGGCGCAACGCACGACACAGGTACTTGCCGACTGGCATAATTTTACAAAATACGGATATCCGAAGACACCCGCATCATGATTGCTGCCTTGTTTGAAAAAATTCGCGAACTGCTGTCGCGTAATGACAGCAAAGACATTGCTCCTCCGGACGCCAAGATTCCGACCGGGCTCACGCGAGAGTTGCGTGACGCTATGCAACGTAAGCCGGAAGACAATCTGCCGCGTGCCGGTGCACGGTTGCGCGGCCGAATCGAGTCGCCGAACGGGCACGAGAATGTGCTTATTATCGATAATGAGCATACGGAAGAGCTGCTGGCGCTCACGGAAGACGCGGTGGAGAAAATGCAAGAAGAGGGTTTCGACCCCTACAACACTGACACATTTACAACGACGGGCGCCTGGGAAAACACCAAACGCCGCTAGCACACCGAACAGGCACACTCGTGCCTCCGGTTAGACATAACCGCCCAAAACCCTCCGAAAAAAGGAACTGCCGCAAAGAAGCCGAGCGATCGCTTTGCTACCGTGACTCTTGAGATCCGTAGTTAAGGCAACGCGATGATGCGAGCATCCACTTTGGCAACAGCTCTGGCACTTGTCAGCACGCTCGCGTTCCATGCTGCCAGCGCGACCCAACCGACGACACGCATTGCAACTCAGGATCATATCGTGCCGATCGGCGGGCTGACGGTTATCCCGGACGCCTTTCGATACCGTCCAAAATCCGTTGGGATTTCAGCGGGACCACAGTTGACACACTTGACGGAGAGCACCTACCTCGGGTCGACTTTGTCGCGAGCCTATGTCTCCGATCGCGAATCGCTGCTTAACACGATTCGCGCGCGTCGCGGACTGTCATTGCTAACCTTCTGGGAGAACAGTGCACGTTGCCTGTTTTTCGGCTTGAACCACCGTGGGGAGCCTGGGCTGAACCTGGTCTCCGTGCGGCGCCTGGAACGTCAGAGATGGTCGCAACCGTCAGAGACGGCGCAGCTCTACGCACATCTGACAGGGCAAGTGCGCCCCACCTTCCCCGTACCGCCTTCGGTTCTGGATCGATAGGCAGCTCAGCGCCGTTGCGCGTCGCTCTGCGCGCGCAACGCATGAAACTCACTGGTAGGCAGCCAATCAGGCCAGGTATCTGAGGCCGCCAGTTCTCGAGCAACGCCAAGGTAGAGATTCAGATCCTGCTCAAGACCAGCCCAGTCCCAACCGTCGTGGATCTCATCAGAGGCTTGGTGGTAGCGCTCGCGGATATGCTGCTCGGACACGCGCAGGCCATACTCGCGCCCGAACTCCACATGATCAACGCCGCCTTTGGCATACAAAACCGGCACGCCCTTCTTTGCAAAGCTGAAGTGATCTGACCGGTAGAAGAAACCTTTCTCCGGCGTAGGCTCTTGCACCAAGACACGGTTCTGCCCGGCGGCTGCCCGCGCCAAACTGTCTTCGAGCTCAGATGAGCCATAGCCAATAACTGTGACATCGTTCGTCGCACCATGAACGTTCATCGCGTCAATATTGATCAAGCCCGCCATCCGCGCTAGCGACACCGTTGGCTGCTCAGCAAACCATGCCGAGCCAAGCAAGCCCGATTCCTCGGCAGTCACTGCCAGGAACAGGTAGCTACGTCGACGTGGCTCATCCGCCAGAACACGCGCCATTTCAAGCAACGCCGCGGTGCCAGTGGCATTGTCGACGGCACCGTTGTAGATGCTGTCTTCCTCGCCATTGTCGACAATGCCGAAGTGATCCCAGTGCGCTGTGAAGGCCACCGTCTCGTCATCAGCCGCACCAGGCAGCAGCGCAACGACGTTCTGTGAAACTGATGGCGTCAACGTACTTTGGATCGCCGTCGACACGCTCGCGCCCAACGGGATCGCCGAGAATTCACGCGATGATGCCAGGCTGACCAGCTCAGCGAAATCGTGCCCGAACGCTGCAAATAACGCTGCCGCCGCATTGCCAGATATCCAGCCCTCGAATGCGCAGCGACCCGCGTTGCGGTCATCTGACTGCAACGTGAACTGTTCACCGGTCCAACCGCCCTCGACCACGCCCCATGGATAACCCGCCGCGCCTGTCTCATGAACGATGATGACACCGGCAGCACCTTGTCGTGCGGCCTCTTCGAACTTGTAACTCCAGCGGCCGTAGAAAGTCATCTTATTGCCAGTGAACAGCGCATCGTTGCCCGTCGCATACCCCGGGTCATTGACCAGCAACACGACGGTCTTGCCAGCAACATCAATGCCCTCGTAGTCGTTCCAGTCGTATTCCGGCGCCACAATACCGTAGCCGGCAAAAACGACCTCGCTGTCGGTAACTGCAACCGAGTTGACCTGGCGGCTGGTCAGAACCACCGCATCGTCGCCGATATCAAGCACCACGCTCACGTCGTCGTTTCGAAAATTGAGTGGCGACACATCCGTTGGCGTTATTGACATCAGCGCAACGTCCTGCACGAAACTGCCATTGTTACCACCGATCGCACCAGCGGCCTCGAACTGGGAAACCAGATAGTCGACAGTCAGCTCCTCACCGACAGACGATGGCGCGCGACCGGCAAACTCATCCGAGGAAAGCACTTCGACATCTTTTCGGAAGCGGTCAACGTCTACCCCGGTCATCGATTGGCCTGCTACAGCGGGCGCAGCCGAGCGGTTATGGGTGTCTGAGCACGCACCGAGCAAGCAAGCAGCTACGACCGTCACGATGAGTCTTGGCATTGAAAGCCTCCATCTACTGATATCTGGGCCCACACATGAGGCTGCGTCTATCGCAGCGATTCAAACAATCAACTGGAGGCGCCGAATGCGCCACCCTATTATGGGGCTATTGAATACGCAATCCCAAGACTCACAAGGAACACTAGAGATGAAGATCAATATCGGCATTGAGACTGACGATCGAGAGAAAATCGCCGCCGGCTTGTCACGGCTGTTAGCGGATTCCTATACGACCTACCTCAAAACCCACAATTTTCACTGGAATGTGACGGGCCCCATGTTTGCGACGTTACACACACTGTTCGAGACACACTACCTGGAGCTCGCGACGGCAGTGGACGAAATCGCAGAACGCATTCGTGCGCTGGGTATGCCCGCGCCGGGCTCGTATGCAGCATTCTCAAAGTTGTCAGTGATCGAGGAAGAAACGGGCACACCAACTGCCGAGGAAATGATCCGCCAGTTGGTCCAGGCACAGGAGGCTGTGGCACGCACGGCTCGCGAAGTGATGCCACTTGCAGATGCAGCGGCCGACGAACCAACCGCGGATTTGCTGACACAGCGGATGCAAGTGCATGAGAAAAACGCCTGGATGCTGCGCAGCTTGCTGGCCTAGGGTACGCGCGGGTCGTATTGACGAGGTACGACCCGCCGCGTACGCTCGCGAATAAATAACGAGCTGTACCAGGGAACTTCCAATGACCATCAGAATTGCGTTTGATCTTAGCGAAAATGATCTTGAGCACTTTCGTATCATCATGCGTCAGGCGCGAAAGAACGCCCAGACGCTGTCTGAGCAACAGATTATAGCTGGCGCCAATGACTTGATGGCTGAGGTTGGCGAGACCAACGTACCGGACTTTATTGGCGACAGACTGGGCAAGCTCAAGGTCATGACCAGCATGTTGACCGACAGCGAATGGCAACTGCCCGAGGAAGAGACAAGCCGTGTGCTCAGCGCGTTAGCCTATTTCAGTGAGCCTGACGATCTGATTCCAGACCATATCCCGGGCCTGGGCTTTCTAGATGATGCAATCATGGTCGAGCTGGTCGTGCGGGAACTCAAACATGAGATCCAGGCCTACGAAGACTTCTGCGAGTTCCGCAGTCGGGAAGAAGCCAAACGCAAAGCAGACGATGACGAGGTAACACGCGAACAGTGGCTAGCAGGGCGGCGGGCAGAACTGCATTCGCGCATGCGCCGTCGCCGGCGTGGCTCGCGTCGCAGAACCGGCGGTGCCTCGCTCAAATCGCCTTTTTCGATCTTTTGACCCGGACTCATTAGCGTGCCAGAAGCGCCCGCCAAGACAGTCATCCTCCAAGATACCTTGGTTGCCAAGTTGGACGAGCGAATCCAGCAGACGTCCAACCCTGAAGAACGCGCCCGCCTGCTCGAGCGTTTCCAACGCCACGCAAACGATTATCGGACACTCGGACTGATGCGCGAGCTGCCCGTCTTTGCCGAGCCAGCACTGCACGCCTTCCAGCAGCTGTCGGCTGACGACACCGCAACGCTCGATCAACAAGCGCTAATGAGCGTGCTGTCAGCAGCTTACCAAACAGTGTGCAGTAAGTACTGACGCGCGCAACACCGCCAGCAGGTGGCGCAGGACTTCGCCTACGCCGGCCAGTGGTATGCGGCGATCAGAACAAAGCCTATCCACATGCCAGCCTGCGCATACCAACGCCAGCTTTGCTCTTTTATCAAACCAATGAAACTTGCTGCACTGAGCACAGTCAAAACAGCGAACAAACCCACACTATTCAGAACGGATTCCAACTCGTCTCTCACGCGCGGCTCATCGAGTCCAATCAGCACAAACATCAGGATGGCAACCGCCAAACCCAGCGTAATTGACGCCGCAGAACCCAGCACGACACCTGTAATTATGGTTAATGGACGCATAGTTTTTTTCTTGGACACGCGCAGGGCGCATGCCGTCGCTCGGCGGATTGATTTAAATGTGGGTTTTGACTAGCTTTTCTTTAGTCAATGGTGCTAAAAAAGACGCTAGCGTTCAGACCGTACTCCGGCCATGGCGCAAGCTTAACCGCTCATGACGAGTATCGGCAAACTGACCAGGCAATTCGACAGACAGGACACTATGACCTACAGCAATCCTCTGATTCGACTCATGACCGTCGGCGCCGCTCTGGCGCTGCTTATGCTCACTACCGGCGGCAATGCTGCCGGAGAGACCAAACGCAGTGAAACAGATGCATTGCAGGCCTCAGCGCACCATCACAGAATCAGCTCGCTGGTCACGCGTTTCATAGAGAAGTCGCACTACACGTTGCCGCCCGTTGACGACGCACTGTCTGCACAAATATTAGACACCTATATTGAAGCATTAGACTCCAACAAGTTGTATTTTCTCGACAGCGACATTCGTCGCTTCGAGCGCTATCGCAATCGCATAGACAACATGGTTGTCGGCGCATCGCTGGAGCCAGTCTTCGATATCTTTCGCACCTACCAAACACGTGCCGAAGAGCGTTGGCGCTATGCGCGTACATTGCTCGAGCAGGAACCTGATTTCAGCGTCGACGAATCTTTCCGTTTCGACCGTGAAGACGTCTCCTGGGCCGCGGATAAAGCTGAGCTGGATGAGATATGGCGCAAGCGCGTCAAGAACGATGCACTGAACTTACTGTTGACCGACACCGAGTGGGACGATACTCAGGAGAAGCTGCAAAAGCGCTACAAGCGGTTCACTAAGCAGATCGACCAGGTCAACTCTGACGATGTGTTCGAAATATTCATGAATGCATTTGCGCGCACGCTCGACCCACACTCGAGCTATCTATCGCCGCGCAATTCCGAGGAATATCGCATCCAGATGAGCTTGTCGTACTTCGGCATTGGTGCCTCGCTGCAAACAGAAGACGAGTTCGTCAAAGTCATGAATGTGATCACCGGCGGCCCTGCCGCGCTGGACGGCACGTTAAAGCCTTCCGATAGGATTGTTGGCGTTGGCGAAGGCGCGTCCGGCGAGATCGTCGATGTCATCGGCTGGCGACTCGATGACGTTGTGCAACTCATTCGCGGCCCACGCGATACGGTTGTGCGGCTGCAGATTCTCCCCGGGGGCGCAATGCCCGGGGATGAGCAGACAATCCTGGAACTCACCCGTGGCCAGGTCAAACTGGAAGAACAAGCAGCTAAGAGCTCGGTGATTTCGGTTCCCCGCGAGGACCGCGAACTGCGAATCGGTGTCATCAATATACCGAGCTTCTATCGCGACTATCAGGCCCAGCAGGCTGGCGAAAGAGACTTCAAGAGCACGACACGCGACGTACAACGCATTCTGACGGAACTGCAGGCTGAGGGCGTAGACGGCGTGGTCGTCGACTTGCGCGGCAATGGCGGCGGGCATCTGACGGAAGCCACAATGCTCTCCGGGTTATTTATCGATCAGGGCCCAGTTGTGCAACTGCGTTATGCGCGCTCGCAAGTGGAAGTGCTGCGCGATCCGGTGCCGAGCGTCGCCTATGATGGTCCGCTGGCGGTACTGGTTGATCGTTTCAGCGCGTCGGCCTCCGAGATCTTTGCTGGCGCGATTCAGGATTACGAGCGCGGCGTTGTGCTTGGGCAGCAGACATTTGGCAAAGGTTCTGTGCAGAATCTATACAACCTTGACCAGTTTGTTCCCCGCAGCGAAGGCGAAGGGCTCGGGCAGCTGACGCTGACCATTGGTAAATACTATCGCGTGACCGGCGACAGTACACAAAATCGGGGCGTACTGCCGGACATTGAGCTGCCATCTATGATCGACGCAAAAGAATTCGGCGAAAGTACCAGACCGCGCGCCCTGCCCTGGGATCAAATCCAGCAAACTCGTTTCCGTGCGGGCAGCCCGCTGGACGCGCAGATCCAGACGCTGGCGAAGAATCTCGAGTCTCGACTGGCTGGCGATCCGGATCATGAATTTTTGCTCAGCGACCTGGAGGCCGTGCGCGCCAATCGGGCTCGCGATACCGTATCGCTGAATCTTGAGACTCGTAAGAGCGAACGCGAGCAATTCCGTGAGGATCGGCTCAAGCGCGAAAATGCCCGGCGCGCAGCTGCGGGACTAGAGGCGCTCGAGAGCCTAGAAGCGCTCGAGGAAGCTGAGCCACCCGATATCGTACTGAACGAAGCGGCGGACGTGGTGGCCGATATGGTCGCATTGAACGTGCATCAAGGCATCACCAGAACAGCACAAAACCGTTAGCCTTATGTCCGGAAGAAGCCGGTCGACGATGGTCGGCCGGCTTTTTTATGCGTGCTATAGCGCGAACCAATTACGCAACCATCTACCGATGCATGCTACATCGACAGCACCATGTCACCACCATCTAACTGATTTTTAATAGTTTAATCAGCCGCGGACTCGATAAATTCCAATTTCAAGCCTCAGATCTATTGCAGGTGTTGTGTTGGTGTTATATCTTACTACACCACTAACACACCCAACCGGATTACTGTGCGCGCATGACACGCCGTTCCACTGCATCAACCCCGCTGTCCGAGTGCGGCTCCTTGCCGGCGCCTTATGCCCTTGACACCCCGCTTAGCCGTAGCCGATACACCATGGTCATTGCTGCAGCGCTAGCACTAATTTGGCAACAGAGTTTCTTGGTGACAGATGCAACCAAACCGGCTTCGGCGGCATCAAATACCAGTATCACTGCACCTGAGTTCCTGCCAATTCTCGAGTTCGCGGCAGCTGGAGGCCAAGTCATGCCGCAAACGACAGTCGACACACCTGCCAAAACGCAGCCCAACGAATTTTCTTTTTAGCCCTCAAAAAAAACAGGCTTTGCCATGCACCTTAACTTTCGCCTTCTGCTCATCTCGCTCACCTTGCTGCTCACGTTGACACTTAGTGCCTGCGGCGGTGGCGGTGGCGGTAACGACGATGACACAGCGACGGACGATGACACCACTGCCGAGGCGTCGTCGGCGCAGGACGCAGAAGACGATGAAGACACGCCGGTCATTCCCGTTGAGGTGATCAACCTGACGCGGGGCAACGTATATGCCGCGTATACAGGCTCGGCCTCGCTCGAGGCGTTTGAGGAGGCAGTGGTCGTGGCCAAGGTCGGCGGCGAAGTGCGGGAGATCCTGGTTGAAGAAGGTGACCGTGTCGAGAGTGGTGACGTATTAGCTCGGCTTGACGGAGACCGTCTGCGCCTCGAGCTGCAACAAGCCGAGGCGAACCTTGCCAAATTGCAGCAAGAGTATCAGCGGCAGGTCGAACTCAACGAGCGCGGCCTGGTCGCTGCCAGCGCGTTCGAAACCACCAAATACGAGCTCGATGCGCTGCGCGCTGCAAACCGCATGGCAGAGCTTGAGTATCGATACACCACCATTCGTGCGCCAATATCAGGCGTCATTTCACAAAGAGATATCAAGGTGGGTAACACGATCGACCGCAACGCAGCCACATTTACGCTGACGGCGTTAGACCCTCTCGTTGCCTACCTGTTTATTCCTGAACGCGAGTTCGGCCGCATCGCAGCGGGCCAAGCCGTGAAGCTGACGATCGACGCACTGCCAGGTACGCAGTTTGACGGCACGATTGCCCGTATCAGTCCGACCGTTGATGCTGAATCAGGCACGTTTAAGGCCACCGTTAAAGTCGACGACGACCAACAACGCGTCAAGCCAGGTATGTTCGGTCGGTTTGCGATCATTTATGACGAGCAACGCGATGCACTACTGCTGCCACGCGATGCCGTCATTGAAGCGGAGAGCGGCGATAGCGTGTATGTCATCAAGGATGGCGTCGCCTCCAAAGTGCCCGTTGACACCGGTTACGTCTGGGATCAGCAAGTCGCGATTCTGGATGGGCTGCAGGATGATGACCGGGTCGTCATCGTCGGCCAGGCCGCGTTGCAGGACGGCACCAAGGTGCGGGTTATTGGAGATCCGGAACCAGAGACGGCCAACACTGAGTCGACAACGACTGCTGCAACCACCGAAGGCTAGATAGATGACCACAAACAGCTCGCCGACACAGCGTGGTGGCATGGCGGTTGTGCGCATGGCGACCCAGCGTCCCGTCACTATCTTGATGCTGTTTCTTGCGATCGTGATGTTTGGCTATGTGTCGTTGACACGCCTATCCGTCAATCTGCTTCCTGATCTTTCTTATCCGACGCTGACTGTTCGCACAGAGCTGGCCGGTGCTGCGCCACAGGAAGTGGAAAGCCTGATCACCAAATCGATTGAGGAAGCGGTAGGTACGATCAGCGGTGTGCGGCAAGTCCGCTCAGTATCGAGAACGGGCCAATCGGACGTGACTGTGGAATTCAATTGGGGCACCGATATGAATTTGGCAAGCGTCGATGTGCGCGAGAAGCTCGATGTCCTGGAGCTGCCGCTGGAAGCACGTCGCCCACTGCTGCTGCGTTTTGACCCATCCAGTGAGCCCATCATGCGACTGGCGCTCGGCGTATCAGAGGACGCCGATGGGACACTGGACAACGATGAGTTAAAAGCACTGCGACAGTTTGCCGAAGACGACCTCAAGGACTCTCTGGAGAGTGTCGCCGGTATCGCAGCGGCCAAAGTCAGTGGCGGCCTGGAAGACGAAGTTCAGGTGCGCGTTGATCAACAGAAGCTGGCACAGCTCAATCTGTCGATCGGGCAAGTCGCCGAGCGGCTGCGCAATGAGAACGTCAACCTTGCCGGTGGTCGCCTTGAGCAAGGCTTGCGGCGATTCCTGGTGCGCACAATCAACGAGTTTGACTCGGTAGAAGCTTTTGCTGATGCCATCATCGCGACGCGCGACGGCCGATCTATCTACCTGCGGGACATCGCCGAAGTCGAACGGGGCTATAAGGATCGCGAAGCAATCACGCGGCTAAATGGCAGCGAAGTCATAGAGCTTGCGCTGTATAAGGAAGGCGACAGCAATACCGTACTGGTCGCGAGCAACGTCGAACGCCGCCTCGATAGTCTGCGCGACAGCTTGCCCGAAAATCGCTCGCTCACGCTGATCGCCGATCAGTCTGCATTCATCAGGGCTGCGGTCGATCAGGTCAAAAGTGCCGCAATGTACGGTGGCTTGCTTGCCATTATCGTTCTGTACGGGTTCCTGCAGAATGCGCGCGCAACGTTCATCATCGGGCTGACAATTCCGATCTCTGTTCTTGGTACGTTCGCGCTCATGCACCTATCAAACTTGAGTCTCAATATCATGTCGCTGGGTGGTATTGCGTTGGCTATCGGGCTTTTGGTGGACAACGCAATCGTCGTGCTTGAGAACATCGCGGGTAAACGCGAGCAAGGCGTGCCAATCATGCAGGCGGCGCAGGAAGGCACGAGTGAGATTGCGGGTGCTGTGTTTGCCGCCACTCTGACCACGATTGCGGTGTTTTTCCCGATGGTATTTGTGACTGGCATTGCGGGCGAACTCTTCCGCGACCAGTCACTTACCGTGACCTACGCATTGCTGTTCTCACTGCTGCTCGCAATCTTGCTCATTCCAATGCTTGCATCATCCGGCGCTCGCGCCGGGTTTACCGAGCAGAGCGAGATTCGCCCGCTCGGATTGTTCGCGCGTGGCTATGCCGCCGTCTTCCGATTGCTGCGCGCCATCGGCAGTGGCATCGCAACCGTGTCGCGCATTCTGGCGTTGCCCGCGGTTTGGCTATTCTCTGGTCTATACCGGGGCTGCGCGCGGCTATACGAACCTCTGCTTGGTTGGGCGCTGCGGAATCGAGTGATCGTCTGTCTCGCATCGATCCTGCTCTTCGCGGGCACAATGAGCCTCGTCCCGCGCCTGGGTACCGAGCTGATTCCACAACTCTCGCAGTCGGAGTTCTCGATCAACCTGCGACTCGCGCCAGGGACGCCGTTGTCGCAAACCGATGACGTGGTTGCCGCGGCGTTCTTGGCGACCAAGGGGTTGGACGACATCGTGCGCACATTCTCTGTCACCGGCACCGGCAACAGACTGGACGCCAATCCGGTCGATGCAGGTGAACACACCGGCGTGCTCACTGTGCAGCTAGCCGCAGGCTCTGGCCGTGAGACAGAAATGCGGGTTATGAATAGCATTCGCGAGGCACTTGATCGCATCCCTGGAATGACCTATGACTTCGAGCGGCCGGCATTATTGTCGCTCAGCACGCCTGTCGAAGTCGTGTTCCGTGGCTTTCGACTGGATGACCTGGCGAGTAGCGCAACACAGCTGATGACAATCATGGCGCGCGACCCGCGTTACACCGACTTGCGCACCAGTGTTGAAGGCGGCAATCCCGAAATCCAGATCGTGTTTGACCAGGAGCGCGCCGCTGCACTGGGCCTGCAAGTACGGGACATCGCGGATAGCGTCGTGACCAACGTACGCGGCAACGTCGCGACCCGATACAGCTGGCGAGACAAGAAGATTGACGTCACGGTCAAAAGTGTCGAGACCAACGATGCATCGATTGACGATGTTCGGTCGCTGATCGTGAATCCCGGCAGCGACAGACCCGTGAGTCTGTCAGACGTCGCGACAATAACACTGGCAACCGGGCCTGCAGAGATTCGCCGCTTCGACCAGGAGCGTGTGGCAGTCGTCTCGGCCGGGCTCGCTTACGGCGATCTCGGGACGGCAGCCGATGACATTCGCGTCCTGCTGGGCGATATGGATTTGCCTCGGGGTGTCGCGGCCGATGTTCTGGGTCAGAGCGAAGACATGCAAGAATCCCTGGCATCGATGCAATTCACATTGATATTGGCAGTTTTCTTGGTCTACCTTGTCATGGCATCGCAGTTCGAATCGTTGATACACCCGTTCGTGATTCTTTTCACGATCCCGCTTGCCCTGGTTGGCGTTGTCTGGGCACTGTTGCTCACCGGCACTACCGTGAACGTTGTGGCCTTCATCGGCATTATCATGCTCGCTGGCATTGTCGTGAACAATGCGATCGTCTTGATCGATACGATCAATCAAATGCGCCGCACTGGCACCGAGAAGACTGACGCCATTCGTGCAGCGGCCAGGTCACGGCTGCGCCCTATTCTCATGACGACACTCACCACGGCACTGGGATTGCTACCAATGGCGCTAGGCTTTGGCGAGGGCTCAGAGGTACGCACGCCCATGGCCATTGCGGTTATCGGCGGGCTGGTGACCTCGACCTTGCTCACGTTGGTTGTGATACCAGTGGTTTATAGTATTTTTGATCGCGCCAAAGCGCTGCGTCCAATCGATACAAGCGCGCCTCAAACGACGATGGGTACCGTATGATCCACACCCGCTTTTCGCTGGCACGACCAGTCACCATTACGATGATCTTCGCCGCATTGGCGGCAATCGGGATTATCTCATCGCGACTCTTGCCACTCGAAGAGTTTCCGGACATCGAGTGGCCCGGCTTCTTTATCAACATTCCTTATGACGGATCTACGCCGCAGGAAACAGAACGGCAAATCACTCGTCCCGCTGAGGAAGCACTGGCAACGCTGCCTGGCGTGCAACAGATGTTCTCGTCGTCGCGCGAGGACAACAGCCAGATCTGGATGCAGTACGGGTTTAACTCCAACGCCAAGACCGCTGCCGTAGAGGCGCGTGTCAAGCTCGATGCGATAAGAGACCAACTGCCTACGGATCTCGAACGTATTCAGGTTTTCAGCGGCTCGATGAACGACCGTCCAATCATGAACCTACGTGTCTCAAGCGACCGTGATCTGTCAACTGAGTACGAATTGCTCGATCGTTTCGTCAAACGTCGGATCGAGAGACTGGAAGGCGTATCGCAGGTCGAGATCCAAGGGGTCGAACCGCCAGAAGTGCGTATTCGGCTGGACTCGGGTCGCGTCACCGCGCATGGCATTAACTTGAACGAGCTGGCGGAGCAGCTACGTCGTGCCAACTTTGCCGTCAGCGCCGGTCAGATTACCGCTGGCAATGAGCGCTGGTCGCTACGGCCAAATGGCGAGTTCCGCAGCCTTGATGACGTGCGTCGGCTCGTAATCGATGGGCGTAACCTGCGGCTCGGGGATATTGCCACAGTTACCCAGCAACCGCGCGAACGCACTTATGGCCGCCATCTGGACGGCAACTACGCCATTGGCATATCCGTCAGCCGCGCAACCGGATACAACATGGTCGACGTGTCTGACCGGGTAAAGGAAGAAGTGCGACGTATTGGCGAGCTACCTGCCATGCAAGGTGTGCAAATCTTCGATCTTGACAATCAGGCTGAGTCGGTTCGTAGTGGCCTGCGGGATCTCGTCACGTCAGGAATCATCGGTGCGCTGCTAGCGATCGTGGTGCTGTACTTCTTCCTGCGGCATATTACGTCAACGCTGATCGTCACGATGTCGGTGCCTCTGTCGCTGATCATCACACTGGGCGCCATGTATTTTCTTGGTTTGTCGATCAACATACTGACGCTCATGGGGCTGATGCTCGCCGTCGGCATGTTGGTGGACAACTCCGTCGTGGTCACAGAGAGCATCTTCCGTTATCGACAGATGAAACCCGATGACCCGGAAGGCGCCACGATGCGGGGTGTCAAGGAAGTTGGCATCGCCGTGATTGCCAGCACGGCAACGTCGATCTGCGTGTTTGTGCCAATCGTGTTTGGTGAGCAAATTGACATCATGGTGTTCCTGCAACACGTTGGCATCACGATCTCCGTGGCGATCGTCTGTTCGCTGGTCGTTGCACAAACGCTGATACCACTGCTGGCCAGCAAACTGAAAGCCGTGCCCGCCCAAGCCAAAGGGAGCAGTGTGGACCGCCTGACCAATGGTTACACCGCCCTGCTCTCTCGCATCGTCAATGCGCGCGGCTGGCGCAGGCTAATCGCTGCCTTCGTTGCCATCTCGATCCTCGGATCTATTGCAATCCCGATGGGCGCCGGATGGCTTAAGGTCGACATGTTCCCAGAGGAACCGAGTCGGCGGCTATTCATGCCGTATAACGTCAATGATTATTACTCATTGGAGCGCACCGAGCAGGCCGTGCGCCGAATTGAAGGTTATCTGCTGGAAAACAAGGAGCGGCTCAATATTCGCTCGGTATACTCATATTGGGACTTGTTCCGTGCTGAGACCACGATCCTGCTCACTGAAGGTAGCGAAATTACCAAAGATGCCAGAACGATCATGGATATCATCCTAGAGGAAAAGCCTGACATTGCCATTGGTGCGCCCAGCTTCCAACGCCAGAACCAGGGCATGGGCGAAGGGTTCAGTGTTTACCTGAAAGGTGAGTCAACCGAGCAACTGACTGACCTCACGCGTGAGGCTTATGCGATCTTGCAAAATGTCGACGGCCTGGAGGACTTCAGCACGGATATCACGGCGGGTCAGCGAGAAGTCCAGATTCGTCTGGACCGTGAGAAGGCTGCCCGTTACGGTTTGACCGCACAGACTGTCGGACAAGCCGTGTCGGTCGCCTTGCGCGGTGAACGCTTGCGCGAGTTTCGCAGTCAGGATGGTGAGATTGAGATGCGTCTGGCGTTTCGTGATGATGATCGTCAGTCGATCGAACAACTAGGCAATCTCATCGTGCCTGGTGTTGATGCCGATGGTGAAATAACTGCGGTACCGCTCTATCGAATCGCGCAACTCAATGAGAAACGCGGTATTCGCAATATCAATCGAACCGACCGTCGAACGTCAATCGCGATCAACGCTGCGTTGTCGACGGATGCGACACTCGAAGAAGTGCGCCCACATGTGGAAGCCGTGATGAATCAGATCGCGTTGCCACCCGGTTATGAATGGAGTTTCGGACGCGGTTTTGATCGCGCCGAGCAGACCCGCAATATCTTTGTCGAGAACATCCTGCTCGGCGTCTTGTTGATCTTGATCGTCATGGCGGCACTCTTCGAATCGCTGCTCTACCCGTTGTCGATCATGGTGTCCTTGGTGTACTCATTTGTCGGTGTCGTGTGGTTCATGACACTTACTGGAACCACAATGACGTTCATGGCGATGATCGGGCTCATGATCTTGATCGGGGTCGTGGTGAACAATGGCATTGTGCTCGTCGATCACATCAATAACCTGCGTCGGGAAGGTATGCCCCGTGATCAAGCCGTAGTAGCCGGCGCGCGCGACCGTCTACGGCCAATCCTCATGACCGCCGCAACAACCATCCTTGGTCTTACGCCCCTCGCCTTTGGGGACACGCAGGTCGGTGCCGGTGGCCCAGCCTATTATCCCATGGCGCGCGCCATTATCGGCGGCCTGGCGTTTTCGACCGTCGTGTCGTTGTTCGTAGTGCCGATGGTCTATATCGGGTTGGACAAATTCAAGAACTGGAGCGCGAGTATCTGGCGCGGCTCGGATCGCTCGGCGCTCGCCGAAGCTACACGATAAATGCGCGCGAGACAGACCATACATCGTTATCGGTAACGGCCCGCGGTTCTGCAAAGTACTGGGACACCAGCAGGTCGGGCTCGCTTGCCAGCGCCTGCTCCACGGTCACCTCAAAGGGCTCCGGGATCACGGACGTCTCGCTGGCATAACGCGCGAAACGCGACAGGTGCTTCGCCTGGCGCGCCAGATGAGCACGAAACTCGGGTTGCGACTCTAACTCCACCAACGCCCGGAACGTGTTCTCGGTCAAGCGCATGATGCGCTCACACTCGACATCGTCGCCGTAGTCAATCGCGCCGACGTCTTTGCTAATCGCAGTGGCCGCGCGCGCGACCAGGCCCGCCTCCTCGAAGTGCGCATACAGAAACTGTGCAAGCGCAAGAACATGCAAATTGATGGAACGCTTGTCGTCAACCGTTAGCGCTTCGGCCGCTGGCGCACGCGTGTTTTTCAACTGTCGATGGCGCTCAATTGTCGCGTTGTGCGCGATCAACTGGGCTTGTAGCTCGCTGCCGAGCGATTTGCCTTCCTGCTTCAGACGGCGAGCTCGAAGCCAGCCCCATAAGCGAGCGCCATGTTGCAACTCGTCATTGTTCTTTGAGATCGCCGCTTTGATCGTGAGGATCGACTGTTTCTCGTCGACCAACAACTGCTCAAGCTCGGCAAGCTGCTGGCGGCGCTGCTCCTGCCAGGTCTCGATCGCCATCACCTGGCGCCTGCCTGCGATGCGGCGTGACATGTCGTTGGCAGTATCGGACAGGCGTTTGGCGCAACGGCGCCACAATCCACGCAAGTGGTAGAACACCATAGTTCCAACGGCCGTGTTGCCATCGGTCAACAGGCCCTCGAGATATTCGAGTCGAATGCGCAGCTGTTCCGCTTGCGCCTCAGATGATTCAAGCGCCTTCTCGAGCTCGCGTCGTTCGCGGCGCAGCTGCGCAAATGACTTTTTCAGCTCGACGCGGTTCGAGAACAACTCGAGCAGTCGTTCCTGATCACCGTCGTCCCGATTGTCTTCTTTGAATAACGCGCTGAATGCCATTGGCTGACCCCGCCGAAATGCCGTTCTATAACGGCCACTTTCAACGTCAAATCATTGCACATAATGCGGGAGCGTTGACTAGACGCAGCGCACAATTTGGGCAGTTGGAAGGCGGGCCGTGCGGCGCTGGTCGGGCTAGTCTGGGCTGCTCTGAACCAGCTGATGGCCGGCATCAAGACAAAACTCAAGCCACTTGTTCAGCATCATGTTGCGCCGCCATCGCAAGTCGAGTTCTTCGCTATGCGATGCGGCTATGCGGCGCAATACCGCGTGACGATGGTTGGACGTCAGGCTCATCACCTCGGCCAGATGGCCGTCAAAATAGACGCGCAATCGAAGATCTGGATCGGCGAGTAGCGCCCCTGTTTGTCCGACATCAACCAAGCCACTTACCGGCGACAACTGATCGTCATCGCCGGCAAACAAATACGTAAGCTGTAAGGTACAGGTGTAGCGTGTGCGCTCGATGACATCCAGGTGCAGGGGAAGGTCTGCATCGCTATGTGAACACGCTGTCCCGGTGATCTTGTGCAGCTCCGGCACCAGGCGCGTCAGCCGAATGAAATTACTCTCATAGACGCTCATCAAACCTGCGAAAGAACGCGGTTTGACCAGAGTTTGCGGCACGATGAGACTGTCAGGTTGCATGGTGTGATTCTAGCATAGGGCGCTTAAACGCATGTCGCACAGAACGCGTTCGCAATTCTCGACAAGCATCTGCGCTACGGTCGTACACGACGCTCGACGCCGGTCGTCTCAAGGATCCGACTGGCAATTTCCTCAATCGAGAATTCCGTCGTATCAACATACGGAATTTTGTATTTGTTGAACAATGCAGCCGCGGCTCGGAGCTCGAAATTGACCTGCTGGGCACTGGCATAACGTCCAGCCGCACGACGCTCCTTACGAATCTGTTGCAGACGTTTGGGGTTGATCGTCAGCCCATAGAGCTTCTTGCGATTGGCGATCAGTCGTTCCGGTAGTGTGCCGCTTTCAAACTCGTCCTCCGTCAACGGAAAATTTGCTGCGTACACGCCATATTGAAGCGCAAGATACAGGCATGTCGGCGTCTTACCCGATCGCGAGACACCTAGCAGAATGACATCTGCCTGTTCATAGTTGCGAATGGCACCACCATCATCATTGGCCAATGCGTAGTTGGTCGCCTCGATCCGCTTCATGTAGGTATCGGTGTCAGACATCCCGTGGGCACGCCCGGCCTCATGCGAGGCCGTGGTGGCTAGCTCGGTCTCGAGACTGCCGACGAATGCATCGAAAATATCAAGATACAGCCCGTCCGCTGTCTTAATGATCTCCCGCAAGTCATCATGGACCAGAGAGCTAAATACAATCGGCCGCTCTTCGTCGTTGGTCGCCGCCTGATTGATCTTGCGCTTGAGCTCCTCAGCACGCGCCGGGGAGTCGACGAAGGGCACAGTCACCTGGCGGAACTCCGCCGTCGCAAACTGGGTCAGCAGGCTATGTCCGAGGGTTTCGGCGGTGACACCTGTCTGATCGGAAATAAAAAACACGGTTCGTTGTGACATAAATGGCTCTTTGCACACCGGTGCAACGCCTAACCATAGCGCACATTCGGCGCCGCGCGAACGATGCACAGCCCGCTGACCGCGTCAACAAGCGTTTTCTCGGTTCACTCGCTATAATGACGGGCTAAAACTGGCTACCGGCGTTGCCGACAGGCGCCGCCGCACAACATCAATAAGCGAGCAACCCGTGGACCCATACGTCATACCTCTAGAGCAGCTCGGCATGGGCGATGTCGAACGAGTCGGCGGCAAAAACGCTTCGCTCGGCGAGATGATAAGCAACCTGGCCAAGCTCGGGGTGAGTGTACCCGGCGGTTTTGCCACAACGGCAGATGCCTACCGCACATTCCTCGCCGACAATGGGCTCGACACGCGCATTGCTGACCGGCTGAGCGATCTGGATGTTGATGATATCGCGGCACTCACGAGCGCTGGTGCGCAGATTCGCGAGTGGATTCGATCCGCTCCTCTTCCAGAGAAGCTGCATGACGATATGGCGGAAGCCTGGGAACGGATGGCCGGCGGTCGCGACATTGCCGTTGCCGTGCGTTCGTCGGCCACAGCGGAGGACCTGCCGGATGCCTCTTTCGCAGGCCAGCAAGAGACATTTCTGAACATCCGTGGCCTGGACAATGTGATTGCTGCGATGCGAGAGGTGTTTGCCTCGCTGTTCAACGACCGCGCCATCGCCTATCGTGTGCACCAGGGCTACTCCCACGAGCAGGTGGCTCTATCGGCCGGTATCCAGCACATGGTCCGCAGTGATCGTGGCGCCAGCGGTGTCATGTTTACACTCGATACTGAATCGGGATTCCGCGACCTGGTATTCATAACGTCATCGTGGGGGCTCGGAGAAACCGTCGTTCAGGGCGCAGTGAACCCCGACGAGTTCTACGTTTATAAGCCCGCCATTCGAGATGGTAACTATCCTATTCTCCGTCGCAATCTCGGCAGTAAGGCGATCAAGATGGTGTTTACTGACGAGGCCGAGGCTGGCAAGAGTGTGCAGACGGTGGACGTCGACCCCGCAGACAGCCAGCGTTTCTCGCTCAATGACGAGGACATTCTGCAGTTGTCGCGCTACGCACTCACGATCGAAGCGCATTATCAGCGACCCATGGACATCGAATGGGGCAAGGATGGCGACGATGGCCAACTCTATATCCTGCAAGCTCGCCCGGAAACCGTTCAGAGCCGCAGCGGCCGGACGCTGCAGCGTTTCTCGCTGAAGCGACGATCTGATGTGATCTGTCGCGGTCGCAGTATTGGCCAGAAAATCGGCTCGGGCAAAGCGAAAGTTATTCGCGACGTCTCGGAAATGGCACGCGTGCAAAGCGGCGATGTGCTCGTTGCAGACATGACGGACCCTGACTGGGAACCGGTCATGAAGCGCGCGTCGGCGATCATTACCAATCGTGGCGGTCGCACCTGCCATGCGGCGATTATTGCGCGTGAGCTTGGGATACCGGCTGTCGTTGGCTGCGCTGACGCTACCGACAAGATCAGCGATGGCGCCGAGGTTACCGTCTCATGCGCTGAAGGCGATGAAGGCCTGATCTACGACGGCTTGCTTGAATTCGAGAAGCAGCAGATTGAGCTGGATTCGCTGCCGGACATTCCGGTCAAAATCATGATGAATGTGGGCAACCCCGATCGTGCATTCGACTTTGCGTCGATCCCTCACCGTGGTGTGGGCCTCGCGCGGCTCGAATTCATTATCAACCGCATGATCGGCGTCCACCCGCAGGCGTTGCTTGACTATGCGGCGCTTGATGCGGATACCCGTGAGATGGTTGACGAGCAGATGGCCGGATATCCAGACCCGATCGAGTTTTTCGTCAGTAAGCTAGCCGAAGGCGTCAGCTCGATTGCGGCAGCTTTTGCACCGCATCCGGTCATTGTTCGGCTATCTGATTTCAAATCGAACGAGTACGCTAACCTGATCGGCGGCGAGCTCTACGAGCCGAACGAAGAAAACCCGATGCTCGGCTTCCGTGGCGCCGCGCGCTATCTCGACAGCGCGTTTCAGCCCTGTTTCGAGCTCGAATGCCGCGCCATCAAGCGCGTCAGAAATGATATGGGCCTGACCAATGTTGAGCTCATGGTGCCGTTTGTGCGCACAGTATCCCAGGCCCGTGAAGTCACCGAGCTACTGGCCGCGAACGGGCTGGCACGCGGTGAGAACGGTCTTCGGCTTATCATGATGTCTGAGCTGCCGACCAATGCCCTGCTCGCAGATCAGTATCTTGAGTACTTCGATGGCATGTCGATCGGCTCAAACGACATGACGCAACTCGCGCTCGGCCTGGACCGCGACTCCGGATTGATCGCGGATCTGTTCGACGAACGCGACGAGGCAGTCAAAGCGCTTCTGGAAATGACAATCAGCGCCTGCAAGAAAGCCGGCAAGTACGTCGGTATCTGCGGCCAGGGGCCGTCAGATCACCCCGAACTCGCTCAGTGGTTGCTTGATCAAGGCATCGAAAGCATGTCGCTCAACCCGGATACCGTCATTGAGACCTGGCTCTATCTAGCCGGTAAATCCGTGTAGGCAGCAGCAACGCGGTGCTTATAGCAAGTCACCGCCGCCTCCATAGCCGCCGCGCTTGCGCCGCCGCAGACCTGGCAGGATCAGGCCGAGCACGATACCCACGAGCATCACGCCGGCGCCGATAACAAACCAGTGCATGATGCGTTTGCTCGATAGCTCGCTGTTCTCTTCCTTCACCAACTGCAACTCAATCTGGGTGTCAGTCAGATCCTTGCGCAGTGCAGTATTCTCGCGGTCAATATTGATGACGTTTGCGGCTTTCTGCTGCAACGCCTGCAGCTCATCGCGCAACCGTCCATTGTCCTGATCTAAGGAAGCGATACGGCGATTTGCCTCAGCGTTCGCCTGCCTGAGATCATCCAGCTCGCGACCCGCTTCACCGGATTGACTGCGTAACGTCGCCAAGCGCTCTTGCAACGCTGCAAGTTGGCTGCGCGCATCCCGCTGGTTCATCAGATACCGGGTCAACACAAAGCCAGTCGTATTGCTGGTCGTCAACCGTACTTCGCTATAGCCATTCTGCGAATCGACCGACAGCACTTCTAGTGGCGTCCCGGATGGCAGCATGCGCACGATCGCATTGCTAGTGCTAGGCCCGCGACGCATGGTGACTTCAAATTGGTCAGACACATACTGCGTATTGCCTTGCGCGGCGGCTGGGCCGCTAGTTGCCAGCAGACTCACCGCCACACACCCGACACCTAGCACAGTGGCCAAGGACCAACGTGATACTTTACGTACAATTCTCGTCATTTGTCTTCTCAAAAAACGCATCGTTTCTGGCGCGAAAGAGTAGTCCTAATGCGACGCTTTGTACACTGTCGCCAGCCGGCAACAACGGCAAGCGTCAGCCACGCTTACGCGACAGGTGGACCAGTGATGCGGCATTGCGCTCCCAGTTTCGACCATCAAATTCGATGATTTCCACATCAGTATCAGCCGCCAGTGCCAGGCAATGTAGATTCAGGCTGATACCATCCGGGTTGGAGCGCGGCCTGTAGAACGACTTGACGCCGCAACGCGCGCAAAACCAATGCCGTGCAACACCGGTGTTAAAGCGATACTCGCTCAGCGCCTCTCTTGAGGTGTCGAGCGTGAAGTCAGCTGCCGGAATAATCACACCGACAAAACCAGTCGCCTGGCAAACAGAACAATTGCAGGCGTGGGCCTGAACGGGCACATCGAGTCGGGCATGGTAGCGCACATCGCCACAATGGCAACCGCCCGTCACGGTGATGCGCGACCGTTCGCTCATGCCGTGCACTCCCACACTAACATCTGATTATTTGCCGGCATATGATAGTGCGACAACTCCAACCAGCCGGCGTCGGCTGCAGCCGCCCGTATCGCCTCGATATCGCGAATACCCATCAATGCGCTCTCGCGACGCAATGAGTGATCAAAAGCTGCATTGGAATCACTGGTCGGCTCACCATTGGCATGCATCGGGCCGTAGACGAACAGCACGGCGTTAGCACGTGCCAGCGTCTTCGCCACAGAGAAAAACGTCTTGGCTAGTGACCAGCTCATGATATGTAGCGTGTTCACGGTCAGCACCGCATCATAGTCTGCCGGCAGACTCGCGATTTGCAGATCGTCGCCAACATCCAGCGATTTCGGTGCGAGGATGCGGTCGTAGTCACGGGCTTGCTCGCGCCACGCCATGATACTGCGCGTATCGGGCTGCTTGTCGCTGGTCTGCCATTGCCACGACGGCAACTGATCGATCAGGTAAGACGCATGCTGGCCGCTACCACTGCCGATCTCCAGTAGCCGCCCGCTCGGCGGTAACCATCGCGATAACACATCACCAATGGGTTGCCAGTTTCGTTCGCAGGCCGGTGAGCACCTCAGTGGCAGCATGTTCATTCGTCGCGCGATGACGACACCGGTTTCTGGTCTGGCAACCAATGCTCACGATAGTGCGCGAGTTCAGCAATCGAATCGCGAATGTCAGCCAGCGCCAGGTGCTCGGACTGTTTTTGGATTCCCGCCGCGACACCAGGCGCCCACATTCCCGCGAGGATCTTGAGCGTGCTGACATCGAGGTTTCGGTAATGAAAAAACGCCTCCAGTTCGGGCATGTACAGCGCCAAGAACCGACGGTCCTGACAAATACTATTGCCGCACATTGGCGACGAATTGGTCGCCACATGCTGGCGCAAAAAAGCCAGGGTCGCCCGTTCGGCCTCCGCCTCGTCGGCAGTGCTGTCGCGGACGCGGTCAGTCAGTCCGGATTGACCGTGTTGACGCGTGTTCCACGCATCCATGGCTTCCATTCGGCTCTCGGACTGATGTACGGCGATGACAGGTCCTACCGCGACCTCATTGAGAACTGCATCAGTGACGATGGTGGCGATCTCAATGATCCGATCTTGCGACGGCGATAATCCGGTCATTTCAAGATCGATCCAGATCAACCGGATTGGGTCTTTTTCTTGCGTATCATCCATCCTGCAATTGTAGCAGAACGGCTGCAATGCACGGTTATTCGCACGGTGCGGCTCGTGCGGGCTGCAGATGGCATACTGTCAATGTGAACACCCAAACAAACACGAACGAGTCGCGAACCATGCGGGTGACGGCCTCATGGGGGCGTCGCTTTCGATTACACGACCCGACAGCGACACAAACGTTGAGCGTGCAGGCGCGTACGCGCGGCAAGCGCTTGCGACCGGTCGCAGGCGACCTCGTCGTTGCACGGCCGTTAGCCGGCGAGAAAGACTGGTTAATCGAGTCTGTTGATTCGCGCGTGAACGAACTCGCGCGGCCAGACATGCGCGGGCGGCGGGAAGTGCTTGCGGCCAATATCGAATTGATGGTCGTTGTCGCCTGCCCGGCACCGGCAGCCGACTTTTTCATCGTCGACCGATATCTGGCGGCTGCGCGTTTGATGCAATGCGACGCGATTGTCGTCTGGAACAAGAAAGACATTGCGCCGCCGCCGCCAGAGTTTAACGACTACGCACGCATTGGGTATTCGGTATTCGCGACCTGCCAGAGCGAGCGTGCCGGAATCGACGCGCTTGCCGCGCAGCTTCGCGGATATCGCAGTATCTTCGTTGGCCAATCCGGCGTTGGTAAATCATCGCTCATCAATGCACTTGGCGGCGATGAGTTGCAACGAACTGGCCATATTTCCGATGCGAATCAGGAAGGTCGCCATACGACCGTGGCCGCAACGCTTGTATACCTGCCCGGCGATATAGCCGTTATCGATTCACCAGGCGTGCGCGACTATGCGCCAAGCATCCAAGAGCTAGCCGATGTCGATAAGGGATTCGTAGAAATCAGCCGCGCGAGCGAGCGATGCCGATTTGCCAATTGCGTGCACCGGGCCGAACCCGGATGCGCCGTAAAAGAAGCTGTCGAACAAGGTGACATTGCGCAGCGCCGCTACAGCAGTTATTTGCGGCTCGCGCAACTGACGCGGCAGATGAACGAACAGAAACGCTAGACGCCGAAACCGCCTGGCAGCTGTGCACCGCCCAGCAGGTGTAAGTGAATGTGGTACACCGTCTGGCCCCCATGGGGATTGCAGTTCATCACGAGGCGATATCCCGCATCGGCAATCCCAACCTCTTGTGCGTAGTCGCGCGCCGCCAGCATGAGTTGCGCAACCAAGCCAGCATCCTCATCGGTTAACGCGTTCGCGTTAGCAATGTGTTTCCTGGGGATAAACAGCACATGCACGGGTGCTTGCGGATGTATGTCCTCGAAACCAATGACATCATCGCTTTCGAAGACCCGCGCCGCGGGAATTCGCCCCGCCACAATTGCACAAAACAGACAGTCTGAAGGGTCGCTCATTTGCTTGTCTCCAAAGGGTCACCCATGCATTGTTCGCCTACCGGAAAACGCATGGGACAGCGTACCGCCATCAACGTACTCGAGTTCGCCACCAACTGGCACGCCGTGGGCAATACGACTCGCGGCGCGTTCATGGCGGGCGGCGACGTCCGCGACAAAGTGCGCAGTCGCGTCTCCCTCGACTGTCGGGTTCGTAGCGATGATGACTTCCTTTAGCTCCGGTTGGCGTAGCAAAACGATGAGTTTCTCAAGTCCTAACTCCTCGGGCCCGATGCCGTCCAATGGCGACAGGTGCCCCATCAATACAAAGTAGCGCCCCCGAAAACCCGTCGCCGAGTCGAGCGCGAGGACATCGGCCGGCGACTCAACCACACACAGCGCAGCTGAATCCCGCGCAGGGTCGCTACAAATTGGACACACTGGTGTCTCCGAGAACATCTGGCATCGTTCGCACTGACCAATACCTTCGACTGCCGCCAGTAGCTGCGCCGACAGATGCTTGGCGCCGTCGCGGTTGCGCTCCAGCAGAGCAAACGCCATCCGCTGCGCGGACTTCTGTCCCACGCCGGGCAGACAACGCAATGCTTCAATCAAGTCCGACAGCAGCGGTGTAAAAGACATAGGTCAGTCAGCCTCAAAAGGGTAGCTTGAACCCCGCGGGCAATCCCATACCGCCGGTCATGCCGGCCATCTTCTCCTGGCTGATTGCCTCGACCTTTCGCAGTGCATCATTGAATCCGGCAGTCAGCAAATCCTCCAGCATGTCGCGCTCCTCGCCAACCAGCGAATCGTCGATCCGAATCTGACGTACTTCATGTTTGCAGGTCATGGTGACCTTGATCATGCCGGCACCGGCTTCGCCGACCACCTCTGTATTGGCCAGCTCCGCTTGCATCTGCTCCATGTTTTCCTGCATTTGCTTGGCCTGTTTCATCAACTGGCCTATTCCGCCTTTCATATACTCTCTCCTGCCTTGGCCATCTGGCCGGCCTTAGGCTTACCTAGTGTTTGGTCACATCGTCCGTTGACGACGTGTCAACGGCTTCATGGCCGACAACACGAACAGCTTGCTCGTCAAGCTCCGCATCGAACAGTTTACGCATCTCCGCTACGCCAGGATCGGCAATCAGTGCATCGCGGACACTCGCCTGTTTCTCCGTTTGCTCTCGCGCTTCGCGCTGCACTGGTGTTTCGTTGACCGTAGCGCCGTCTATCTCAATGCGCAGTTGAATATCCTGATCAAGATGCGCGCTCAAAGCCTTGCCGAGTTCCTTGATACGCGCCTCGGTCAGCAACGATTCACTGCGCTTATCCAACGATAAGACGATCGTCTCGCCTTGTTGCTCGACGAAGGCACAATTGGCCGCGAGCAGGCGTGCCACACCGCCGAGTTTCAACTGCCCGATCAGTCGATGCCAGTCCGATAGCGGCGTATCAACGACTGCTGCTTCGTCCTTACGTTGCGCCTCGCTGCCGGTGGTCGCCGAAGACGGCGCCTTAGCGGATTGATGTTGCAAAGTGGCGGCCCGCGATTGGGTCCGCGATGTCTTGGGTGTATTGTCGCGACCGTCCCGCGACGTACTAGCGACTGATGATCCTCCGCCTTGTTGGCTGCCGGCAGCGCTGGCCGGCCGAAACGCCAGCATGCGCAGTAGCGCCATCTCCATGCCGACGCGTGGATCCGGCGCCAATGGCATGTCACGTTTGCCCTGCAAAGCGATCTGGTAGTAAAGCTGAACATCCGCCGGGCTTAGCAGACTCGCCAGTCTCTCGATCTCGCCCGCCTCGTCATCGTCGAGATCAGTGCTCTCGGTCGCCTGATAAACGGCAATTCTACTCAACAGCTGCGCAAGCTCATCGATCAATCGACGATAGTCTGGAAACTGCTCGTCCGCAGACGCGATGAGACGCATCAATTGCTCACCATCAGCACCAGCCAGCGCTTCCGCGATCGCGACAACCTGGCCACGATCGAGCGCACCAAGCATCTGCGCAACATCGTGCTCGACCAATGCACCGCCGCCAAACGCGATCGCCTGATCCATTAGGCTTAGCGCATCGCGCAGGCTGCCCTCCGCAGCTCGCGCAAGTAACGCCAGCGACGCCGGTTCGGCCGACACGCCCTCCGCATCTGCAATTAGTGCCAATCGCTCACTGATGAGCGCGGGTGTCAAACGCTTCAGATTAAACTGCAGGCATCGCGAGAGTACCGTCACGGGCAATTTCTGGGGATCGGTGGTCGCCAGCAGGAACTTCACATGCGCAGGTGGTTCCTCAAGTGTCTTGAGCAACGCGTTGAAAGAGTGCGTCGACAACATATGCACTTCATCGATCAGGTACACCTTGAAGCGACCTCGCGTCGGCGCATACTGCACGTTGTCGAGCATCTCGCGAGTATCGTCGACTTTGGTACGCGATGCGGCATCCACTTCAATAAGGTCAACAAAGCGGCCTTCGTCAATCTCATGGCAAGCGCCACATTCGCCGCATGGGGTTGCCGAAACGCCGCGCTCGCAATTCAGCGCCTTGGCCAGGATACGCGCCAGCGTGGTCTTGCCGACACCACGTGTGCCTGCAAACAGATAGGCATGGTGGAGTCGCTCATTGTCGAGCGAATGTGCCAGCGCCTTGAGCACGTGTTGTTGGCCAACGACATCAGCAAACGTCTGCGGCCGCCATTTACGCGCCAGTACAAGATAGCTCATGGAGTTATGCATCACCTTGCGCCCCAAGCGCAGCGCTTGCGGCAAAAATAAAGAGGCTCGCGCCAGCTAATCCCCGGCACCCGGTGTGACCGCTGCCGCTGCTCCCTTCCGGGCCTGACGGGGTTCACGGCTGACCGTCGCGAGGCAGCCGACACGAGCCAAAGGCTATTATCTCAGGCGCACGCAATGGAATCACCTCTTTTCTGCGTCGAACTGCTGACGAGCGGAATTTGCGTTCTAATTTAGGGTCAAATCGCAGAGATTGTTATAATCGGGAGATGAGGTTCACCACGAACACGCCGTGCAAATGGTCATAAGACTCGCAACAGCCACCCTGAGCCTTGCGCTGCTGTCCTCGCTGCATTACGCCCCGCCCATACTCGATCAGGTACTCGAGGTTGGGCAACTGCGTGTCGTAACGCGCAATTCGCCGACGGCGTGGTATATCGGCAGTTCAGGCCCGACAGGGCCGGAGTACGACCTGGCCATGGGCTTTGCGCGCGAACTCGGTGTAGAACTGACGATGCAGCCAGTGGACAGCGTTAGCGAGTTAATCCCAACGGTGGCGCTCGGCGACGCGCACATCGCCGCTGCCGGTCTATCGATAACCGAACAGCGGCTCACGACGGCGTCGTTTTCACAGCCTTACCAGCAAGTCGAGCAACATCTGATATACCGTCGCGGTACAGGCAAACCGCAGTCTTTGGCGGACATACTCGACAAAAAGATCGTGATTATGGCTGGTTCCAGCCATGCGGAAACACTACGGGCGTTGCAACAGGACTGGCCGGCGCTGACCTGGGAAGAGGACGACACTGCAGAGTCTGCCGACTTGCTGGCAGCGGTTGCCAGCGGCGATATCGACTACACTGTTGCCGATTCGACCGACTTCAATATCAACCGCCGGTTCCATCCAGAGCTGCGCATCGGACTTGATCTGGAGGTCGCTGACTCCATCGCCTGGGGTTTCGCGCCCGGTAAAGACGACTCGTTGGTGAGCCGCGCCAATCAGTACCTGCAGCGCGTGCGCCGCAACGGTGAGCTGACACGTATTCTGGATCGCTACTACGGTCACAATGGCGACTTTGATTACGTGGGCACGCGGAGCTTCATCCGACATTATGAGAGCCGTCTGCCACGCTATCGCGAGCTGTTCGAACAGGCCGGCGAACAGAACGCGATCGACTGGAAGTTGCTGGCGGCAATTGGCTACCAAGAATCGCACTGGCGGCGCGGTGCGGTATCTCCCACGGGCGTGCGCGGCATCATGATGTTGACTCAGGCCACTGCCGATGTGCTTGGCATTGAGGATCGCACGGACCCGGCGTCGAGCATTAGTGGCGGCGGGCGCTTCTTCGCGCGACTTAAGGCGAGATTAGGCGACGATATACCTGAACCGGATCGCACCTGGATGGCACTGGCCGCATATAACGTCGGTTTCTTTCACCTCAAGGACGCCCGTACCATTGTCGAGATGCAGAACGGCAACCCAAACCGTTGGGTCGATGTAAGGGACGCGTTGCCACTGCTGGCGCAGCGGCGCTGGTACCAGCAATTGCCGTATGGCTATGCGCGTGGTTGGGAGCCGGTCACCTATGTGGAGAACATCCGTAACTACCGCGACATCCTGCGATGGCTCGAGTCCCGAGATAACGGCGAGCCGGAGCCAGAACCAACCGAGAATCCGGATGCCATAGCCGATGCGCCCCCGCTGCAGGCGAACACGCAGACCTGACCAACCAGGAGGCACGCCGGTTCAGCGTGCATTCAGCCAACCGCTGGCTAAATGAAGCTCACGATCCGCCAACATCGGAGTGAGCATCATGAAACATTCACCACTATTCGTCCTGCTGGCCAGCCTGGCGCTGGCCTCCGCGCAGCCTGCATCAGCTGATAGCACAAGTCGGGAGACGGTCGTCTCACAAGGACTGTCTGCCGACGGCAAGACTGCCAAGGGCAAGGCGCAGCTAACGGCGCCAACGAGCAAGCCACTTGACCGCGGCAACTACGATCGCAACGCACGTAAGGGCGCCAGCCCAGTCAGTGAATCGGTGAATCAGGATTTCTGGATTTACGATGCCGATACCGCGTTGTTTGACGATTTCGATGCGGATGGGTTCTACACGCGGCTTGAGCTGAGCTTCGATGCCGATACGGTGTTCGACGGCGCGAACGTGTTTGCGGTGCTCTACCTGAGCCTGGAAGGTGGCGACTGGATCGAGTACGGAGAAACTGCCGTCTTTGATATCTATGGCACGAGCGGCAACGATGAATATTACTTCGATTCTGATCTTGTATCCGGATTTCCGACCGGCTACTACGATGTGTTAATCGAGCTATATGATGACTTTGACGGCAGGCTGGTCGCTGTATTCGGCCCCGAGCAGTCGCTGGAGCTGTTTGATTTGCCGCTGGAAAGCCAGGTCGCCGATACCGTGCTCGACCCGGTCATCGTCGTCACCGAAGAGGGCGGTGGCAGCATCGGTCTTGTGACCAGCCTCGCTTTAGTGCTAGCGCTGCTCGCCAGGGTCGCGATCCGACAACGGTTTGGTGTAACGAATAAGCTCGCCATCAAACCCAGTCGACTCGTATAACCCGCGCGCCAACGTGTTACGCGCAAACGCGTGCAGTGACATGGACCGCGCTCCCGCTTGCTTCGCCAACGTTTGCGCCTCAGTTAACAGCCGTCGTCCGAGCCCCTGACCTCGGGCGGCGGCATCCACCACCAGCGCCTCGAGGTGCGAACTTGATTCACCGCTGAGCAGTTCAGCGACTAACGATAACAACGCAAGGCCCACCACATCGCCATTGTCCGAGACTGCAACCAAGACGCGCGTGTTGTCGCTGCTGCCCGCAATGTGTTTTCTCAACAGCTTGGCATCGCCCTCCCATAAGTGCCGAGGATTGCGCTGCGGCGGTAGGTCGAAATCAGCCAGTTGCGGCAGGATATTGAGCATGCCAGTCTCATCAGCAGCGGTTGCTTCTCGAATCGTTACACTCATCCGGCCGCTCCCTTGCGACGTTTACGAAAGAAATCGCGCAGAAGCGCACCCGCTTCATCAGCCAGCAGGCCGCCACGCACGGAGAATCGATGATTTGCTGGTATGGCATCCAAGGCATTACCGGCACCGCCCAGCGCGCCGGTCTTGGGATCATGTGCTGCAAACACGACTTCAGCGATACGCGCATGAATCATGGCACCCGCGCACATCAGGCATGGCTCGAGCGTGACAAACAGACGGCTGCCATTCAAGCGATAATTGCCCAGCCCTGCACCGGCGTTACGCAGCGCAATAATCTCTGCGTGGGCACTCGGGTCGGCTGTCGCAAGCGGTGCGTTTGCACCTCTCCCGACGATCTCGCCGTCTAGCACGACAACAGCGCCTACCGGTACCTCACCTGCCGACTCAGCCCGCACGGCCAACGCCAACGCCTCGCGCATGAAGGTCTCGTCAGTGGTCATTAGACAACCTGGGTACGCATGCGAATTGCTCGCCGTGTGCGGTCAACTATTCCCATTCAATCGTAGCAGGTGGCTTGCCCGAAATGTCATACGTCACCCGCGAGATGCCAGCTATCTCATTGATGATACGCAGCGAAACACGCTCGAGAAACTCGTATGGCAGGTGAGCCCAGCGAGCGGTCATGAAATCAATCGTCTCAACTGCCCGCAATGCGACGACATAGTCATAGCAACGGCCATCGCCCATCACGCCGACGGAACGCACCGGCAGGAACACGGCGAATGCCTGGCTGGTCTTATCATAAAGGCCAGCAGCACGTAATTCACTTATGAAAATATCGTCGGCGCGTTGCAGTAGCCCCGCAAATTCCTTGCGCACCTCGCCAAGGATACGCACACCAAGGCCAGGGCCCGGGAACGGATGACGGTAAACCATCGTTGATGGCAAGCCTAACTCAACGCCCACCTTGCGCACCTCATCCTTGAACAACTCGCGCAGCGGTTCAAGCAGCTTGAGGTTCATGTGCTCGGGCAGGCCACCGACGTTGTGATGCGACTTGATGACGTGCGCCTTGCCGGTCTTGCTACCGGCCGATTCGATAACGTCCGGATAGATAGTGCCTTGTGCAAGCCACTGTACGTTGTCGAGCTGGCTGGCCTGTTCGTCAAAGACCTCGACAAACATGCGGCCGATGATCTTTCGTTTTTCCTCTGGATCGCTGACGCCTTTCAGAGCCTGGAAGAATCGCTCGGCAGCGTTGACGCGAATGACATTGACGCCAAGATGATCCGCGAAAGTCTGCATCACCTGGTCACCCTCGTTGAGGCGCAACAAGCCGTGATCCACAAAAACGCACACAAGCTGATCGCCGATCGCCTTGTGCAACATGGCGGCGACAACCGACGAATCTACGCCGCCCGATAAGCCCAATAGCACCCTGTCATCACGAACCTGCTCGCGCACGCGCTTGATCGAGTCAGCGGCGATGTTACCTACCGTCCAGTCGCCGGCGCAGTCGCAGATCTCGCGTACGAAGCGATGCAATATGGCCTCACCTTGCAGTGTATGGGTGACCTCTGGGTGGAACTGCACCGCATAGAAGTGGCGCGATGTGTCTTCCATCGCGGCGAACGGCGCATTGCGGGTTGACGCGATCGCGTTAAAGCCCGCTGGTAAGCTGTCAACCCGATCTCCGTGCGACATCCAGACCTTTAGGACGTTGGCACCATCCTCCCCCGTGGCATCGGCCAAACCGGATAACAACATAGAAGACCGTGTGGTCACCTCGGCATAACCGAATTCTCGATGCTCGGCCGCCGTTACCGCCCCACCCAATTGCGCCGCCATCGCCTGCATGCCATAGCAAATACCCAGTACGGGCACGCCGAGCTCGAATACGACGCTGGCCACGCTCGGCGGTTCCTGCGTATTGACCGACTCAGGTCCACCGGACAGGATGATTCCCTTGGCACCGAAGCGCTCAATATCGTCAACGCTCATGTCCCAGGGGTGGATCTCGGAATACACACCGGCCTCGCGCACGCGCCGGCCAATCAGTTGGGTGTACTGCGCACCAAAGTCGAGAATCAATATCCGTTCAGCATGGATATCATGTTGGGGCGAGGTCATCGCGGCTCCTTCAGGGTTAGGCGATTACTCGCTGCGATAATTCGGCGCTTCCTTGGTGATCGCCACATCGTGGACATGACTCTCGCGCATGCCAGCGCCAGTGATACGCACGAATTGTGGTTTGGTGCGCATTGCATCAATGTCCTGGCAACCCGTGTAGCCCATCGCGGCACGCAGCCCGCCCATTAACTGATGCACAATCGCGACCATCGAACCCTTGTAGGGTACGCGGCCCTCGATACCTTCGGGTACGAGCTTCTCCAGCTCGTCAGTCGTGTCCTGGAAATAACGGTCGGACGAACCCTGCGCCATCGCACCTAGCGAGCCCATGCCACGATAGGACTTGTAGGAACGGCCCTTGTAGAGCTCAACCTCACCGGGAGACTCTTCCGTACCCGCAAACAAACTGCCGATCATGATGCTGGACGCACCGGCAACGACCGCCTTGGCAATGTCGCCGGAGAAACGAATGCCACCATCCGCTATCAGCGGGACTGACCTGGAGGCCAGCGCGTCAGCGACTTCGGCTACCGCCGATATCTGCGGCACGCCTACACCAGCCACGATGCGCGTCGTGCAAATCGAGCCTGGCCCGATACCGACTTTGACTGCATCCGCACCGGCATCCACGAGCGCCAGTGCCGCATCTGCGGTCACAATGTTGCCACCGATGATCTGCGCCGCCGGATAAGCCTTGCGAATCATCGCAACGCGATCCAGTACACCTTTGGAAAACCCGTGCGAGGTATCGACGACCAATACATCAACGCCCGCGTCCATGAGCAACGCAACGCGTTCCTCGGTATCGCCGCCAGTGCCGACCGCGGCACCCACACGCAGGGCGCCGCGCTCGTCTTTGCAAGCGCGCGGATAGTCGGTGGCTTTCTGGAAGTCCTTGGCGGTAATCATGCCGCGGAGCGCAAAGTCATCGTCGACAACCAGCACCTTTTCGATACGATGTTTGTGCAGGAGAGACAGTACATGATCTTTGGCCGCACCTTCCGGAACGGTCACCAGTCGATCTTGTGGTGTCATGACGGTCGAAACCGGCGCATCCAGCGCCGTCTCGTAGCGTAGGTCACGATTGGTCACGATACCGACCGTACGCGCACCATCAACGACAGGCACGCCGGAAATACCGTTGGCACGGGTAAGCGCGATGACCTCGCGAATGGTCATGTCCGGCGTTACCGTAATGGGGTCGCTGATGATGCCGCTTTCGTACTTCTTGACGACGCGCACGTTGCGCGCCTGCTCACCTGGTGACATATTCTTGTGAACGATGCCCATGCCACCTTCCTGCGCCAGGGTGATGGCCAGCCGGGCCTCTGTGACTGTGTCCATCGCCGCCGAGAGCAACGGAATGTTCAATCGAATATCGCGCGTCAGCTGCGAACCGAGCTCGACCTCACGAGGAAGCACCTCAGAATAGGCGGGCTGCAACAACACATCGTCAAAGGTCAGTGCTTCTTTCGCGATTCGCATGGTTGCATCCTCAGGGTGGCGGTCAGTGGCCCCGTGGTGCTCGCAGCGTATCCGGCCGCGCACCTAGCGCCGCCGCGTTAGGGGGTTAACCGGCCATTATACCCGTCTTGGGTGGCAAGCGTAACCACAGTTTGGGCGTAACTCTCGCTATACTGCATCGGTAACCGTACTTGGCAATCCAACACAATGACCGCATCACAACGCAAAGACATCTGGTCCGTCAGCGCACTGAACCGCGCGGCACGTGAGCTCCTGGAGCAAGGCCTGGGCGTCGTGTGGATCGAGGCCGAAGTATCCAATCTCGCACGTCCTGCCTCTGGTCACGTGTACTTCAGCCTGAAAGATGGCGGAGCCCAGTTGCGCGCTGCTTTTTTCCGTCAGCGTCAGCGTGGCAGCGTTGGTGACCTGACCAACGGTGACAAAGTGCTGGTTCGCGGCAAGTTGAGTTTGTACGAGCCACGGGGCGACTATCAATTGATCGTCGATCGCCTGGAGCCGGCGGGTGAAGGCGCGCTGCGCCGTGCGTTCGAGATCTTGAAACTCAAGCTCGCAGCAGAGGGGCTGTTTAACGAGTCCGGCAAACAGCAGCTGCCGGCCATGCCGAGCCAAATTGGCATTGTCACCTCGGCAAGCGGCGCTGCGTTGCGCGACATTCTGCAAGTGCTCAACCGCCGTATGCCAGGCATACCGATCATCATCTATGCAAGCAGTGTTCAGGGTGCGAACGCGCCACACGAGCTTAGGGCCGCGCTGGCGCTGGCCGTCTCGCGTGACGAATGCGACGTGCTGATCCTGGCCCGTGGTGGCGGTTCACTCGAGGATCTACAGGCCTTCAATGACGAAGCGCTCGCACGGGCCATTGCGGCTTGCCCGTTACCGGTGGTCTGTGGTGTTGGTCACGAGACGGACTTCACCATCTGTGACTTTGTTGCCGATCTGCGGGCCCCGACACCATCGGCAGCCGCAGAGCTCGCAACACCGGACCAGCGAGACATCCGCTACCGGCTAGCTCGACAGTCTACCGCCCTACTTGGCCTGGTCCGAAGAGCGCTGCAGCGCCATGGGCAACACACCGATCAGCTGGCGCGTCGCCTGGCGCTGCAGAGCCCCGCCGCTCGCGTTACACGTCAGCAGCGCACGCTGGATGGCTTGATCAGTCGATTGGTGCGCACGACGTTGCACGCTCGCAGGCAGCCGCAGCAGCAACTGGACTCGCTAAGACTGCGCCTGAGACTGCGCTCACCACAACAGCTTGCCAACGTGCGTACGCAGCAGCTGGACGTTCTGCGCATACGCCTTGTGCGCGCGGAACGCGGCGCACGCGAGCGGTCGCAATTTAGATTGCAGTCGCTCGTGCGCGAGTTACACGCGATAAGCCCATTGGCAACGCTTGCGCGCGGCTACGCGATCGTCAGTAGTAACTCGGGCAGACTGGTTAGCAGCATTCACGAGGTAGCGAACAATGCGCCCGTACAGGTGCAACTTCAGGATGGGCAGTTCGCTGCCAGTGTGACCGGCAAAACGCCAGACGCTGCGGCGGACAAGACTTAAGGATCAAATGACAATGGCTTCATAACACTATGATGCCATTGAGAATCCCCCTCCTTAACAAACACCTGACATTGCGTCATATCACCACCGTAGATGTGCAGCGAGACGGCCGGACTGCGATCACACGGGTTGGAAATCAAGTGGTATTCGTAGGGGGGAATCAGGCAGCCAGCACTACCAATGCCGGCCATGTAGGAGTTGCGTGGCTCGAATCGATAGCGTTCGTCGCCGTCCTGCTCCATGAGCTCGAACTGCAACACGTCGATAGTCCCTGCACAGACGCCCTCGACGCACCACATGCCCGCATGGTCATGAATAGGTGTCGACTGGCATGGCCCCCAGGTCATCGCAACTATCGAGTAACCGCGTTCTTCGTCGCGGTGCAGCAGGCGGCGCGCATAGCGATCCGGCAGCGGGCTCATGACGGCAACCGGTAGCTCAAACTCATTGCCGCGAATCATACGGCACAGATCTGTCTTGATCTTGTCGGTGATCGCGGTGTCATCGCCAAGCGCAACGGCCTCATCGACCAAGGCGACCAATGGTGCAAGGCCGTTGGCTGCCGTTTGCGATGATGCCGCCTCTTGGTTTGTCTGACTGATGACCATGGTCAGATATTAGCAGAATTCCAGCTTCACGCGTCGCCTTGTCGCGTCGCCAGCCAATTTCCGATCACCGGGCGAAACCGATCCATATCAACCAGAAAAGAATCATGCCCCTGGATCGAGGGCAAGCGGTCGAACTGCACATCGCACCCCGCCTGAACCAGCGCGTCGGCAAGCTCTTGCTGTTGGCCGAGCGGAAACAGAATATCGCTCTCAACACCAATGATCAGTGCCTCGCGCAGCCCGGCACGCGCAACGCCGCTCGCCACTGAGCCACCGTAGTCAGCGACATCGAACAAATCCATGGCGCGGGAGAGAAACAAATAGCAGTTGGCATCAAAGTCGCCAGTGAACTTGTTGGCGTGCGCCTCGAGATACGACTCGACTTCAAAATCGATGCAGAACGCGTCGTTACTGACTCGCTCGGCTGCGACACGCTCGCGACCAAATCGCTGCGCCCACTCGGCAGCCGACCGATAAGAAATCATGCCCAACTTGCGCGCCAGCCGCATGCCGCTGATCGGCCCGGCATCGGTATAGCGGCCTGCCTGCCAATCTGGATCACGGCGTACCATCTCTCTTTGCAACGAGCGCAGCGCAATCGCAAACGGTGCCGCCCTCGCCGCCGACGACACAGATATCAGACGATCCGTTCGGTTGCTATGCAGCACCGAAAAAGCCAGCGCCGTCATACCGCCCATCGAGCAACCCACAACCCCGAACAGGCGCTCTATGCCCAGATGTTCTAGCACGGGGATGGCAGAATTTGCGATATCTTCAAGAGAAAGAACAGGATAATCAATATTATAGGTAGCTTTTCTCGACGGAATATGGCTCGCTGGCCCAGTCGACCCAAAACAACTGCCCAAGGAGTTGACGCAAATCACAAAGAAGCGGTCGGTGTCGATCGGTCTTTGCGAGCCCAGCATCTCCTCCCACCAACCAGGCGACGGGTCCTTGGCCGACGAGGCCGCATGGGCTGACGGCGACAAACCCGTGAACAGCAATATCGCGTTGTTACCCGCATCATTGAGATTGCCCCACGTCTCATAGGCAATCGTCGGTTGCCGCAACACGCCGTTGCGACGCATCGGGAATTCGCCCGGCAGCGTCAGCAACTGACGGGCGCCCGCTTCTTCGTGCAAACTCATAGGCGACTCATGACTGACTGCAATACTGGCGACGAACCTCGAGCGCTTCAGGCATCCATTGCTCGAACTGCTGGATGCGGGTCTCGGGTGCCGGGTGCGTGGACATGAACTCTTGAGGTGACTTGCCCGCGTTGCGGCCCATTCGGTCCCAGAGCGCCGGCGCCTCGCGCGGGTCAAAACAGGCCCTCGCCGCGAGAATCAGGCCAATGTAGTCGGCTTCAGATTCGTGACTGCGAGAGAATGGCAGCAACACACCGTATTGAGCGCCGACGCCAAGCGCACCCATGACAGCGCGTTGCGTTGACACATCCATATCACCGATCGCAAAAGAGGCGGCGATGCTGCCGATCTGGACCAGCTTCTGACGCGCCATGCGCTCAGCACCGTGGCGTGCTATCGCGTGCGCAATCTCATGACCCATGATGACCGCCAGCCCATCAATATTCTCTGCCACTGGCAGCAACCCGGTGTAGACAGCTACCTTACCGCCCGGCAATGCAAACGCATTGGCTTGCTCCGAGCGTATCAGGTTGAACTCCCAATCGAACCCCGGGTCCATATCCGCCGCCGCAATAGCGATGCGCCGCCCGATCTCGCGAACGGCCGAGACCTCATTACCCGAGGTTACCACCGCCTCGCGCGATAGAATGTCCTGGTAGGACTGCAAGCCGAGCGCCGCTTCTTGCTCGCGACTCATGTCAACCAGTTGGTTGCGGCCAGTCATCGGCACCTCTGCCTGGTTGCTGAGGTAGTACCAGGCAAAGTAGACGGCAAAGCCAATGATTGGCAGCAGCCGCATCAACGCGCTATTGCCGCGGCGTCTTACCCTGCGCCTGTGCATCAGGCCGCTACCCTGGGTTGCTCGTTGTCAAACCCGCGTCGCCTCAGAAGAGCTTCTTGGCCATACCAAGCAGGTTATCGACTGCAGAGCTATCGTTGTCTTTGTCAAGAAAGCCAGCCAACACGTTTGCACCCAGCGACGAGGCCTGCTGCGAGCCGCTGCTCAACAGTTGTGACAATGCGCCGCCTTTGCTTTCCTTGCTCAGCGAGCCCATCGCCATCGCCGCCACCATCGGCAACATCTTTTTCAGCACACCAGTGTCGATACCGGTTTTCTCGGCAGCCTGCGCAGCAACTTGGCGGCTTTTTTCCTTGCTACCCAGCAGATGACCAAGAATTGAGTTGCCATCGCTAATCGTCTCTTGGCTTGCCAATCGCTCTGGCTGCTCCACGTAACGCTCGTGATTGCCGCCCTGCAATGCACCTAGCAGCGATTCGAGGCCACTCGGCTTTTGTACATTCTGTTTCAAGCCCTGCGTCAATGCAGGCAGCAACTGCGCAATCGCAGCGCCTGCCTGCCCTTCCGGGAGGTTCAGGCTGCCAGCCACCTGCTTAACCAGGCCACCGCTCTGCGCCTTCAAAATTGTCTCAAGAATACTCATGTCGCCCTCTCCCGTTTTCCATAGGTTTGCTACAGATTACCATGCCAGCCTTTCTGGATACCGCTACTTCTTGCCTTTCACATGCTTCATCAAACGTTTACGCCGCGCTTGTTGCCTAGGCGTTAATTTATTGCGTCTGCCCTCAAAAGGGTTCTTGCCGGTCTTGAGCTGTAAGCGGACTGGCGTGCCACGCAACTTAAAGGCTTTGCGGAAATAGTTGATCAGATAGCGACGGTAGCTGGGCGCCAGGCGCTCAGTCTGGTTACCGTGGATCACAATAATCGGTGGGTTTCGCCCGCCTTGATGCGCGTAGCGCAATCGCGGGCGTCGACCGCGGCTGAGTGGCGGCGGATGTGCCGTCACGGCGCCTTCCAGTGCCTGGGTCAACTCCGAGGTGCCCAGCTCACGGCATGCGGCGCGATGTACTTTGTCAACTTCGGGCAGCAGCTTTCCCACAGCAGTGCCATGCAATGCCGAGATGAAATGTGTTGGCGCGAAATCACTAAATGCGAGCTTCATCTCCAACCCGTCGCGCAGCTTCTTTCGTGCTTCGCTGTCCAGCCCGTCCCACTTATTGACCGCAATCACCAATGCGCGTCCGCGCTCAATGATTAAGCCGAACAGCGATACATCCTGGTCAGTGACGCCCTCACGCGCATCCAGCACAGCGATGACAACATTGCTTTGTTCAATGGCCTGCAATGTCTTGATAATGCTAAATTTCTCAATGGTCTCGCTGACCCTTGAGCGGCGCCTGACACCGGCCGTATCGACCAAGACATAGTCCTTGCCATCACGACTGAATGGCACACGCACGCTATCGCGAGTCGTACCCGGCCGATCGAACGCGACTAGCCGATCCTCACCAATCAGTCGGTTTATCAAGGTCGATTTGCCGACATTCGGTCGACCGGCAACCGTCACCACAGTGCCATTCTCGGGACCATCTTCAGGACCAGGCTCGGAAACAGGACAGGCCTCCAGCACGTGCTCGATCAGTGCCGAGACTCGATCACCGTGCGCGGAAGAGATGACCAGCGGATCGCCTAGCCCCAGCGCAAAGAAGTCAGCCGCGATGGTGTCCTGATCGAGTCCTTCGCCCTTGTTTACGGCTAGAAAAACAGGCACTTCATGTCGTCGAATCAGGCCGGCGATATCATGATCGGTTGGCATCAGCCCATCACGGGCATCGACCATGAAAACGACTGCATCAGACTCTTCGATGGCTTGCATGGCCTGGCGCTCCATAAGCGCTTCCACGCCGTCAGTCACGCCTGCCAGCCCACCGGTATCAATGACAAGATAGGGGCTCGGCCCGACCTTCCCATAGCCATATTGTCGATCGCGCGTCAGACCCGCATAGTCAGCGACTAGCGCATCTCGGGTTTTAGTGAGTCGATTGAAAAGCGTGGACTTACCGACATTTGGTCTGCCCACCAACGCAATAACGGGCAGCATTGGCCTAGTTACGCTCGATAGTTCGAATCTGATAGCCGGCCATTGCGCCATCAACCGCCTGCGCGTAGACCTTGTCCGCCATTACATACGGCCGGTTGACGATCGGCGCCTTGCTAAGCCGCACACGACCCGCAAGTGTGCCAGTGCGCGCATTGATGAAGTGCAGATAACCCTCGAAATCACCAACGACAACATACTCACCAAAGGTAATCGGCGCAGTCAATTGGCGCCTGAGCAGCAGCTCGTGCGACCACTCCTGAGCACCGTTATTGCGTGTCAGCGCGACGACACGATCATCATCAAGCGTCAGATAGACGTTGGCCCAGTCGACACCAAGCCCGGCGTAACTGGACAGCTCTCGTGCCCACAACGCCTGGCCGGACTCTGCTGCGACCGCTGCGGTGCGAGACTGAAAACCGCTGAGATAAAGGTCGTTCCCAACCGCGGCGATCGCACCGTCAGCATCGACCATCCGTTCAATGTCAGAACGACCAGAGGCGATTCCCAGCGGTAACTCCCACGTCACCTCACCGGAAATCAAATTGGCAGACACGATGCGACCATTGTCGAATCCGGCTACCACTGAATCGCCACTGATTACGGGTGCGCCAACGCCTCGCTGACTCAGCGCCGGTACCGGCTGTTCGACGAACCACAATTGCTCACCGTCGCTGCCACGCAACGCCAGCAACCGCCCATCAACCGTGCGAACGAAAACGCGTTCACCGCCCAGAACCGGCGGGGCCAGCACTTCGGCGGCAATATCGCTGCGCCAGATCTCATCGCCGCTGCGCGCGTCCAGTGCAACCACCGTACCATTGGTCTCGGCCACGACCACGCGACCATCACCAACACCTGGGCCCGCGGTGAGCGCTGCCTTGATATTGGTACGCCATACACGCTTGCCCGAATCGCCATCGAATGCGCTGATCTCGCCCTTGGCGTTGGCCGCGTAGACCCGGGTGCCGTCGCCGACCGGTCGTAGCGCGAGCCGCAAGCGCTCCCCGCTGTCGCCCAAGCCTGCTGACATGACGCGCTTGACGTCGACGCCAGCCTCAAAGTCAGCGAGCTCCATCGGCGGGTCTACGGTTTCGTCGTCGCCACCAAAAATCGCACAGCCGCCAAGCAGGGCGGCCATGAAAAACACAGCGGTTGTGCGCAAGACATTCACTCGCTGATATCCCCGACGGCCGCAGTGGCTTCAGGCAATGCCCCCAGTTTCATGTCGAGCAAATTGGCATCAACCAGTTGCGGCTGGCCGGCGCTATCGAGGGCCGCTTGATACGCTGCCCGCGCCTCGTCATAGCGGGTAAGCGCGACGAGCGCGTCACCGCGAACCTCATCAAACATGGCTGCATAGCCATCCGCGTCTGCGCGTTCCAGCACCTCGAGTGCCTCGCCCGCCTGATCACGATAAATCAGCACGCGTGCGAGACGCGTCGCGACCAAAGGTTCGAGCACGCTGCCATTTTCTCGCGCTAGCAATGTCTCAAGCGTCGCTTGGGCTTCCTCGGTCTCGCCCCGCTGCATGTACAGGGCTGCCAATAGCAAATCCGCTTGACTGACATACGGCGATTCCGGGTGGGTTTCGGCTAGCGCGCTATGGCGAGATTTCAGTATCGTGATGTCCGCCGCATCAGCGGCATCGGCGACCTCTGCAAACATCGCCGAGGCGGCTTCCGCCTCGCTACGCTGGCCGTCCTGCCACTGATACCAGCCAAACAGGCCAGCGCCACCCAGCACGACGCCAATCACAATGGACATGCCATATTGCGACCAGAACGCTTTCAGGCGCTCCACTTGTTCTTCTTCTGTCAGATCGTTCACGTTAATTCCATGCTATTTGCCGGTCAGCCGGCAATTGTATCGTGTTCCCGGTTGCAGGGCACCTCGCTCCCGTCATTGCCTGGCTGCAACTGCCAGGACGTCGCTCAACTCACTGACCGGGACCGTGGTCTGATCGCCTTGCTCGCGCAGTGGCTTTATCGTCACTGTGCCTTCTGCTGCCTCCGACTCGCCAATAACCAGCGCCAGTGCCGCACGACTGCGATCAGCCTGCTTGAATTGCGACTTGATACTGCCACCACCCATGTGTCGAAGCAGCCGCAAACCCGGCACCTCATCGCGCAACGCTTCACTCAATACCAAGCCAGCCTGCCGGGCCTCGTCACCGACTGTGATCAGGTATGCGTGAGGTTCGACCACGTCGAGCGACACGTGTTCCGCCTCGCACAGGGCCAAGAGCCGCTCTACGCCAATCGCCCAGCCAATGGCGGGCACCGGCTTGCCGCCCAATTGTTCGACGAGGCCATCATAGCGACCCCCGGAGCAGACCGCGCCCTGCGCCCCGAGGGCATCGGTGACCCACTCGAAAACAGTACGGGAGTAGTAATCCAGACCGCGCACCAGTCGCGGATTGACCGTGTATCGAATACCCAGCGCATCAAGACCGCTCGTCAGCTCGGCAAAATGGGCGGCCGACTCATCGTCAAGATGCTCATTGAGCAGCGGCGCACCGGCCACGACCTCTGCCATATCGGGGTTCTTGCTGTCCAGTATGCGCAGTGGATTAGACGCCAGCCTGCGCAGGCTGTCAGCGTCCAGCTGGTCACGATGATCATTAAAGTAGCTCACCAGCAATTCTCGATAGGCAGCGCGAGAATCGACTGTGCCCAGCGAATTGATCTGCAACTCGACGCGCTCAATGGACAATCGCTGCCACAAACGCGCTGACATCGCGATCATCTCGATGTCGATATCGGGACCGTCATAGCCGAACGCCTCCACATCGATCTGATAAAACTGACGGTAGCGGCCCTTTTGTGGCCGCTCATAACGAAACATGGGGCCGCTGGTCCAGATCTTGTGTTTCTGGTTGTGCGTCATGCCGTTGGTGATTGCCGCACGAACCAATCCCGCGGTGGCCTCCGGGCGCAGCGTCAGGCTCTCACCATTGCGATCTTCGAAGGTATACATTTCCTTCTCGACGATATCCGTCGCATCGCCAATGGATCGCTTGAACAAATCCGTGTATTCGAGCAGCGGCACGCGCATGTGCTGGTAACCGTAATCGGCCAGCAGCGACTGCACGATCGACTCGAGTGCCAGCCAGCGCTGCCCTTCGGGTGGCACTAGATCGTTCATGCCCCGGATGGGACGCACAGACTGGCTCATTTGGGTTTCCTGTGTTGTCGGCGTATATCGCGAGACGATATTATACGCGCACGGAGCAAGTCCGCCTAAGGGATCGTGAGTCTGGCCGAACGACCACGACGCGACGCCGGATCGATTGATACAGGTTCTCCATCGAGTCGCAACTGCGCGGCATCCGCAACCCCAAGTGTCACTGAAAAGGGTCGCTGACCTGTCACCAGTCGGTCAGTGCCCGACTGCGCCGTGCCATACGCAATCCGGGTGCCGGCGGCGTCTCGAACCTCAAACCAACACGCGTCGCTAAACGTCAGGCGCAGTCCGCGTTCTTCGGGCTCTCCGGCGGTGGCATTGGCGGTGTCTGTCACCGCTGGCTCATCAACGGGAATTGTTTGAGCATCGTCAACGCCATCACGTGCCGCGTTGAGTAACTCCGAAAACTGCGTGCTGCCGCCAGCGGGCTCGGAGGGCACGTCATCGTTGGTCATTTGTTGCGCCGGCTGCGTTGCAGGCGCGCTGGCGCCATCATCAACCGCGCCGGTCGACTCGCCCAACCGTGCCCACAGCACAAACGCGATGGCCGCAATGGCCAATAGCCCGAAGACACCAAGCAACGCAGGTTTGATCGAGGTAGGCCTGCGCATAGGCTTGTTGTATTGAACGATTAGCGCTGGCAGCTCGTCAGGCGCAATACCGGCGCTGGCATGAAAGCGCTCATTAGCCTCATCCAAATCCAGCTTCAGATAATGTGCAACCGCCCGCAGATGCCCCTTAGCGAATACCGTGGCACCCAGCGCCGCGAAGTCCTCGGACTCCAGCGCGTCGATAATATGTCGATCCAGATGCAACGCCGTCGCGACAGCATCACTACTCAGCTCGAGTGACTCGCGCCGCTCGCGCAACCACTGGCCCACACTTGCGCGCGGCGCCTGCGGCTCTGTTGCCTGGTCGTCCGACGCCTCGCTCATCCGGTAATCCCTGCGCCTGCCGGTTAGCCGCTTTGCTCGATCCGGCGCATTTCAGCTGAATCCGGAAAGCGTTCCCGCAACTCGTCTGCGAACTCATCAGCGGCGCGCTGATCACCGAGCTCGCGTTCCACTTGCCACCCCAACCATAGAGCCTGCGCGCTGGGTTCACCGACAGCCATGAGACGCTGCACGAATGCGCGAGCACCCATTGCATTGCCCGTCTCGTACTTGACCAATGCAAGCTCAAGCAAGGCATCGCGAAAATCGCCATCAACTTGCAGCGCATCGCGAAAGTACTTCTCCGCCGCCGCGAGGTCAGGCTTCTCGCGCATACAGACACCGGCATTCGTCAGCGCGACGGCCGGTGTCTGATAGAGTGGATTGCGCGCAGCGCGGATGAAATATCGCTCAGCCTCGGCAAAATCGCGCTTGCCGCACAGGTATATCGCGTAGGTGTTCTGAACCGCAGCGTCATTAGGTGCGATGCGTATCGCATTTCTAAATGAACGCCCGGCAAGGTCGGGCTCGTCTACGCGTTGGTACAAGATCGCCAGCGTGAAATGCGTCTGTGCGACATCAGGGTTCTGCCTGACTGAGCTCTCAAGTCGCTCGCGTGCCTGACGCAGTTTGCCGTTGCGCAAGTACTCGACGCCCAGTTGATAGTTGTAGGCCGCCGCATCCGTCGGCGACTCACGCGATATGCGTCCGTTTGATTCGGTAACGCAACCACTCAACACGATTGTCGCCAGCAGCGACACCAAAACAGCGCGTTTCATGCACAGGCTTCCCGATAACGAATCAGGCTGAGATATTACCGCAATTGCTGGTCGACTGCGTGACCTGTTGCTCGCTAACCGGCACGCACCCTGTCGCCAAGGCGCCGCGTAACACGATCCGTGACCTTGCCAGCCAACTGACCACACGCCGCATCGATATCATCTCCGCGCGTGCGACGCACAGTTGCCACCAGCCCACGGCTGCGAAGCCGCTCCTTGAAGCGCTCGATGGTGGCCGCGCTACTGCGCTCGAAATTGACGCCAGGAAACGGATTGAACGGGATTAAGTTCACCTTGGCTGGCCGACCGCGCAGCAGCGCTGCCAGCTCATTAGCATGGTTCAGGCTATCATTGACGTCGCGCAGCATGACGTATTCAAACGTAATATGCCGATTGCCAAAGGCATCAACATAGCGCCAGCATGCGTCTAGTAACTGCGTAATCGGATGTACGCGATTGATGGGTACCAGCCTGTCACGCAATGCATCATTTGGCGCATGTAATGACACGGCCAGCGACACGTTGCAGTCCAACGCCAACTTATCGATCTGCGGCACGAGGCCGGAGGTGCTAAGCGTCACCCGCCGACGAGAAAGTCCATAGGCCAGGTCGTCGATCAGCAACTGTAACGCCGGCACAACCTGGCGGTAGTTCGCCATTGGCTCGCCCATGCCCATAAGGACGACATTGGTCACAGCCGGCTCACCATTCGCACGCCGTGGCAGATCGTTAATCGCCATCCATACCTGGGCGATGATTTCCGCACTGGACAAATTGCTATTGAAACCTTGTTTGGCCGTCGCACAAAACGCACAATCGAGCGCACAGCCGACTTGCGACGAGATGCACAAGGTGCCGCGATCCGTCTCCGGGATAAAGACTGTTTCAATCGCCTGACCGCTTGCCGCGGACAGCAACCACTTGACCGTTCCGTCGTTGGAATCGAAACGATTGATCACCCGCGGCAGTTCACAACAGGCCACCTCATCGAGCTCACGGCGCAACGCAGCCGACAAATCGGTCATTGCGCTGAACTCGCGCACCTGGCGCTGATGAATCCACTGCAGCACCTGACGAGCCCGAAACGGCTTGTGCCCGCGCGCAGCGAACCAGGCTTCCAGTTCGCTGCGCGGCATGCCGAGCAAGTTGACTTTATCGGTGGTCACAATCCTGGGCGACGGCGATTAGCCGCGTGTGCGCTCACAGACGCCATCGGCGAAGAAGTAATTGATTTCTTCGGCAGCAGTATCCGTGCCATCCGAGCCGTGTACGACGTTTTCTTCGATACTGGCCGCAAAATCCGCACGAATCGTGCCGGCATCTGCGTCGGCCGGGTTAGTCGCGCCCATCAGATCACGATTCACGGCAACGGCATTCTCGCCGCGCAACGCCTGCACCAATACCGGACCGGAAGTCATATAGCTGACAAGGTCGTTAAAGAAAGGACGCTCCTTGTGCACGGCATAAAAGCCTTCGGCCTGCTCGCGTGTCAGTTGTTCCATACGCGCGGCGACAACTTCAAGACCCGCTTTTTCAAAGCGCCCGATAATCTCACCGATCAGATTTTTCTCAACGCCATCCGGCTTGATGATGGACAACGTAGTTTCAATAGCCATTAGTCTGTTTCCTCAAAGTTCGTGACAAGCACGGCGTGCCTGACACCAAAAACGAAGCCCGCGACGAGCCGCGGGCTTACAAAAATTAAGGCGATTCTATCGACGCGTCGCCGCGCTGACAATCACCGGATCATGCGTGATCGTTCGCTGCCTCGTCCGCAACATTGAAGCTCTCGCCGCAACCGCACTCACCAGCCAC
>JBCCCC010000003.1:0-61709 GCA_039033695.1 Pseudomonadota bacterium
CTGACATTCGTGAGTATCTGAACGCCGAGAACACGTACTACGCAGCTGCCACAGACGACCTGGCGGAGCTACGCGAAACGCTGTTCCAGGAAATGCGAAGCCGAATCAAAGAAGACGATAGCTCGGTGCCGGCAGCTGACGGCGATTTTGAGTATGCGGTGCGTTTTCGAGAAGGCGGTGAGTATCCTGTCTATATTCGTACTCCGCGAGGGGGTGGCGAAGAGACCATACTGTATGACGGTGATAAAGAAGGCGAAGGCGAAGACTTTTTCAGCATTGCTGATGTCGCACACAGCCCCGATCACACGCTGATTGCTTATGGCGTTGATCGACTGGGCTCAGAATACTATGACCTTCGTATCCGCAACATCGAGACCGGCGCGGAGCAAGCAGAGACGATTTCGTCCACCGACGGTGAAGCCGTATGGGCCGCGGACTCCAAATCATTTTTCTATGTTGAACGTGACGACAACCAGCGTCCGAAGCGGGTCAAACACCATGTCGTCGGCACGGACCCCAAGGATGACCTGGTTGTATACGAAGAGCCTGATGACAGCTTCTTCGTTGGCGTGGGTAAGAGCCAAAGTGGCGAGTACATCTTTATCGGCAGTAGCAAAGGTACCTCCAGTGAATACCGCTTTCTGCGGGCCGACGCCGCGCCGGGCACCGAACCCACACTCATCGCGCCGAGAACCGACGACGAGTTGTATTACCCCGAGCATCATGGCGACCACTTTTACATTCAAACCAACGCCAATGACGCCGTTAACTTCAAGATCGTGCGTGCACCGATCGCCTCACCCAGCCGTGACAGCTGGCAGGACTGGCTGGCCCACGATGACGACACTTATCTGAGCGGCTTCATCCCACTGGCGGATTGGGTCGTGCGTCTGGAGCGCGAGAACGCGCTACCGCGTATCGTCGTCTCGGATCATGCTTTGGAGTCGACCTACGAGATCGATTTTCCCGAAGCGGCCTACAACATCGGCCTGTCCGGCGGCTACGAGTTTGACACGGATATTGTCCGCTTCACCTATGAGTCACCGTCAACGCCCGAGCAAACCTTCGACTTTAACTTGCAATCACGCGAGCGCACGCTGAAGAAGACGCAGGAAGTCCCAAGTGGGCACAATCCCGACCTTTACGCCGTCGAACGGTTCTTTATCACCGCCGATGATGGCGCAGAAGTACCTGTCACGGTACTGCGGCTCGAATCCACACCTGTTGATGGCTCGGCGCCGCTACTGCTGTATGGCTACGGTAGCTACGGTGCCACGATGCAGGCCTGGTTCAGCACCAGCGTGTTGTCGCTGGTCGATCGTGGCGTGATCTATGCCACGGCACATGTACGTGGCGGTTCGTCCAAGGGTCGACAGTGGTATCTCGATGGCAAGCTCGACAAGAAGAAGAACTCCTTCGCCGATTTCGCAAAGGCTGCCGAAGTACTGCAGGAACGCGGTTACGGTCGCAAGGGTGAAACGGTGATTTACGGCGGTTCTGCTGGCGGCCTGTTGGTCGGCGCCACGTTGAACCTGCGCCCTGAGCTGTTTGGCGGTGCCATTGCCGCGGTCCCATTCGTTGATGTGCTGACCACCATCTCAGATGCGGAATTACCGCTGACGCCGCCGGAGTGGGTGGAGTGGGGTGACCCCATCAATGACCCAGATGCGTACGAGGATATTGCCGCGTATTCGCCCTACGACAACATCCGCAGCGATGTTGAGTATCCGCCGCTATTGGCGACAGGCGGGTTGACGGACTACCGCGTGACCTACTGGGAGCCAGCCAAGTGGGTCGCGCGCATGCGCGCCGAGGCCCAGGGCGGTCCGTTCTTCCTGAAGCTGAATATGGAAGCCGGCCATGGCGGCTCAGCAGCACGATTCGAGCGCATGAAGGAACGTACACACGACTACGCGTTCGCGCTGCGTATATTCGGGCTTGTTGAACAGCCGCCCGTCTCGCATGCCGCAGCAACGGAATCGTAATCACGAGCCGCTTTTGCCGAAAGTGTTCCCAGCCTCGCGACCATGCTCTGAGAGCAGCGTCGCAACGACACAGGATTGGGCAGAGACGATAGGTTGAATGTGGACAGGCAACGCTCAGTGGGTGACAGACCCACCGAGCGTTGTCCGTTTGCGACCGACGCCCGGCGAGGCGCCGCTACCCAGGCGTGAGCTTCGCCAGATTGCCTCTCGCTATTCGGCGACTATGTCAAGCGGAGCCCTGCCTAGGGCGCTATCCGGTTGATCTGAATATCGCCATTCAGTGTCTTGAGCCTGATGACTGGCCCACCACCATTGATGTTGGCAATGATCATGTTTTCGATCGACACTTCAACCTTTCCCTTCCGTTCTTGGCGCGAAACGATTGGCTCACTTGGCTGCACCTCGATCTCAAAATCTGATGCGATCTCGCCGCGCGATGTATCAATCTGAACTTGTGCTGACGACCGATCCGGCAACCCGACCAGCAGGTTTCCATTGAGGCTAGTGAGCGACACCGCCGACACATCTGCCAAGCTCGCGAACGAGACCTCTACAGTCTTGTTGACCGACTCGGCGATGACCGATGCAGCCGCGCCCTCTACGGAAATGGGGCCATTCACATTCGACAATTGCATCTCGCCAGTCACACCCGTGACATCGATAGTGCTGTTGTTGGTCGTGGCAATATCCAACGACGCCGATGAGGGCACTCGCACGATCAGGCCGATCGCGCTCATGCGCCAGTCGCTGCCTATATCGACGGTGTTGTTGCGCTCCGTCGCCGACAGTTTGTAGCTGCCGCCGCCAATCCTCTGCGTACCCGATGGCGTAACAATGCTCCTGCCGCCGTCACTTGCATCAGAGATCTCAATTTGTACGTCATCACGACGCTCGCCGATAATTTCGATCTTCGCCGACAAGATCTGCACGCGTAAGGTCATCGGCTGGCCCGGCTCTGACAGGGCGACGTTGATCGGCGCGGTCTGGCTGCAGGCATGTTGCGGCCACCCAGTTAGCAACACAAGGCTGACTACGAGTGCTGCGGCCGTGCGGTCGATTATTCTATAGTTAATCATCGTTCTTGCTCCTGGAAATCCGTACATCGCCATTGAGGCTCTTGATCTTCAGCATCGCGCCACCCGATCCAATGCGCAGACCTGCCATCTGCTGGATGTCGTAAACGGTCTTGCCACCGCGACTACGTTGCTCCACTGTTGCCGCCATCGCACGCGGCGCGACATCAAAGTCACTGCGGACTCTGCCATTACCCAGATCTACCGCAAGGTCGAGCGCCGCAGGCGCAGGTAAGCGAATCGCGATGTCACCGTTGATCGTCTCGATGTCGCAGTCTTCTTTCGGCCGGACATCGTAGTCCAGCATCACGCCACCATTGATTGACTTGATGTATCGGCACTGAGCGAGCCCCGCAATCCTGATACCGCCGTTGACGTTGCTTGCACTGACAGAGCCACGAACACCATTGACTGTCACGAGACCATCGTTGACCGTGCCAACGTCGATGGTGGAATTGACTGGCACGGTGATCGTGAACTGCGCCTCGACCTTGCAGCGGTAACAGCGTGGGACACGATCCCAATCGTGCTGATCACGGCCCACGCGCGCGATCACCATGTCGCCACTCTGCTCAACCACTATTGGTATGCGTGTCTTGGATAGCTCGAAACTCTGTGCGTCCGCTGCAGAGCGCACGGACTCAATCGCCAGCTCAATTGTCCCTGGCGGTCCCGCGACGACGGTGACGTCACCAAAGATATTGCTAACCTCCAGAGTTGGGGCGCCGCCGACATCGAATACCTGAACCCAATCACGCGACTCGCGGACCGGCTCTGCATATACAGCACTCGAGAGCAACGCCAGGATGACCACCAACGACGATCGTTTCGCGGTCATATCTTAAGCTCCTGAATGGCATCCGACACGTAGCCGTCGAGGCTTGGATGCAACTGCTGTGCATTGACCCGGGCTCGCAGCTCGCGGATGACTTGCGCGTCACCATGGCGCAACGCAAGATCGACAATGGCCATCTGTACGATCGGCGAATCCGTCTCTGCCAGCAGCAAGAACAGCGCCTCAGCGATATCAGATTGATTGATATCGTCACCAATGGCTGTGATTGCCGCTGATCGCACCGATGCGACAGGATCCCTGGCGGCACGTTGCATTAACGCATCGGCCAGTACTGCGTCGCGTTGTGCGACCCTTGAAACTCGCAATGCTGCGGCAAGCCGATCCGGCGCCGATGCCGCGTTCAATTGGCTGAGCAGCAGTTGTTGATTCATGCTGGACAACTCGGTTTCGAGGCGCGCCACGCGAGCGTCCAGCTCGTCGCCAACGCTGCCGACCATGTAGCCAACAAGCGAACCAATCAGCGTCACCAACGCCAATGTAGCGACCTGCTGCGGCAATGCCGGCAAAAACCGTTGCCACCATGGCCCTGCGGCTTGCAAGGTCTGGCGGTCAATCGCCTGGAATACGCGACTGCGCAGGCTTCGATCAGGCTCGGCCTGCGCCATCAAGGCAAGCGAGCCCCACAAATGTTTCTCTGCGTCGGTGCCAACGACGTCCCGGTCTTGGTCAATTCGATCAGACATCCGCCATTACTCCATTCAATTCTTCGAAACCAGCACTGAGCGCCTTCATTGCGCGGTGCATACGGACACGCGCGGTCGCCGCGGTGCAGCCGAGTGCCGCAGCGAGCGCGTTGTAGTCTGGAAACTCAAAGCGCCCCAGCCAGATGATTTCCTGCTGCTCGACGGGCAGGCTTGCCATACAACGCGCCAGCATCTGCACATGTTGCTGGCCTGCAGCGGCCTGCTCGGCACTACGCAGGTCGACAAGCGACTCGGCGATAAGCGCTTCCGCATCCGTTTGCGTCTGTTGGCGCTTTGCTTTGCGCAGTTGGTCGAACGTCATGTTGCGCAAGATGTGATAAGCCCAGGACTTGAACGACGATTCGCCGCGAAAGGTCCGCGCCTGCTTGAGTAGCCGCAGGAACAACTCCTGCACCAGATCCTCGCTCTGGCTTGGCTGCCGAGTCAGCTGCAAACAATAGTTGTAAAGGCCCTTGTGATGGCGCTCGAACAACGTACCGAGACAGGATGCATCGCCGGCTGCTACCCACTGAATCAATTGTTCGTCCGACACTGCGTGCATGTGAAATCCCTGACGTGTAGGGGTACAGACGAATCAACGACGAAAGTGTTACAAATTTGCCAGGACAAGTATCTCGCACTGTCCTACGAACTGACTGCCAGCTAACAGGCGAGGACTGGGCGACAACCCCCGCGTCTAACGCGACGTCTGGCCGTCAGAATGGATACTGCGAACATTTGGACATGAAATGGCAGGCGCAATTCGGAATCGATCAGCTAGTCATTGTTGGCCACAGACTAGCAGGTTTCCGTCAATACAAGCGCGGCGCAAGAACCAAAGCAGGTTCGATGCTCGATCCTATCCGTTGACTTGGAAGTCCCGATACTTACCGAGAAATAGTAACGGCAACGCACCGATCACGAATGCAGCAACCAGATAGCCGAGTATGACGTCATAAGTACCGGTAGCCTCATAAACTCGGCCAAGTACCCAGGGGCCGGACCCTGCACCTAGGGCAAAGCTACTGTACATGACACCGTACACGACACCGTAGCTCTTCATGCCAAAGTATTTGGCGACGAGAAATGCCATGAGATCCTGTTCGGCGCCGGCAGCCAATCCGATGAGCAGCACTGATACGGCAGCCGATGTATATGTCAGGGAGCCCTGCATCAGAAAGTAGCAGGATGCCGCAGGCAGAATCAGTAATACGACGGCCACTGCAGGCGCCCAGATACGATCGATCAGATAGCCACCGGCCAACCTACCAACCACCACAGAGATACCAATCAGGCTGGCAAGTTGTACGGCATCAACGCGGCTGAAGCCCTTGGAGCCGAACAGATTCTCCAGATTCGGAATCGTGCCGCCAACGCCAAATGAAATAGCAACAAAGCAAGAACACATAAGCCAGAATCGCCAGTCTCTGAACACCTGCTTGGTGGACATACCCTGCATGCCGCCATCCGAATGATCTTCCTGGGATGCAGGCTTTTTGCCGCGCGGGACTTTCGGGTCGCTAGTATCGCGAAAAAGAAAGTAGGCCGCCGGTAGAGCGATCAACAATGGCAACAATCCCAAACCGACGAATGCCAGACGCCAGCCGACAACTTCGATCAGATAAGCAACGTAGACCTTAGCGATAATGCCGAAGAACCCAGTCGCGACCAATGAGCAGCCAAGGGCGAGGCCACGACAGTCGCTGAACCAGTTGTTGATTGCGCGTGTCCAGGTAATCGGCAGCGTGCCGACCCCAAGTACAGCGATGACCGCCCAAGTGAGCAGGTAGAGTGCGAATGATCCTGGATTAAGGGCATGCAACATTAAACCCAGGCCGAACCCCAACACCGAGCCAACCGCAACAACCCGTACGCCGATTCTATCTACGAGTAGCCCTGCCAGCGGACTCAGTACGAGGGCGCAAAGTGTGAGTACGGGGAGCGCGGCGAAGACTTGATCGATTCGCCAACCGAATTCAGCGGACAGCGGCTGCGCGAACACACCCAATGTATAGATGGGTATCGGCGACATGCCGAGTCCGATGCCCAGTGCTGAAGCAATGACAATACGCCATGCATAGGAAAACTCGTGGTATCTAGACCGCATTGACCTGCCTGATCGATACCCGGGCGAGGGCTGGTGAGGGATACCGCGCATATCTGCTAGCGAAGGCGCGGCCCAAAGGCAGATACATGCCCGTGCCCCCGACAAAGTGACTCAACGCCGTATACCGCGTATCAGCGTATTTGGAATAAACGCGTTGTCCCAATCATTTCCGGTCGCGAACGTCCAGCTGCCTGTGCGTACGACCACCAGCTCTTCGGACGGTACAATGTAGACGACCTGATGCCCATTGCCATCAAATAAGAACAGGTCAGGAGCGAGATAGGGCTCACTATGCAGTATCCCGAAACCTGTCGGCGTACCGACCTCGCTCCAAGAGCGCCTTTGTAGATAAGGCTCGCCTAGCCAAATGTGCAAACCCATTGCCGGGTTGGCCGGTGATGGCGCCAAATAGTCCTGCATCCACCCATCTGGAAACAATGACTGCCCATCTATGACGCCGCCATTAACAAGCAATATGCCAATGCGTAGCCAGCTTTCGGATGGCAATAACAAACAACAACCGGTATGCGCCAGACCGTCCGGACGATTCATCATGACTTGCCCACCTTGGGCACCAATTGGCTGCAGCACGCTTTGAGACAGGTATTGCCCATAGGGCATACCGGTAGCACGTTCGAGAATCAGCCCAAGCAAGTCAGAAACGGCCTGACTGTAGTCATATTTGCTACCTGGCTCATCAATAAGGTCGTACCCATGAATCAACGTTTTCTCGTTGTGCCCGGCAATATAGGAGCGCATGAAATTGCCGAATGGGTTGTAGCTTCCAGTGTAGAAAGGCTCGAAACCAGCTGCCATGTGTAGCAAATCGCGGATACTGATAGCTGCCTTGTCTTTGCCTTGCCATTCCTGAATATAGGTCGCGGCCGACTCATCTAATCCGGCGATATGGCCCTCCCTGATGGCGCGCGCAACGACCACACCCAACACCATTTTTGCCATACTCTTGCCAACAATCAGCGAATCGGGATCATAGCCCTGATAATGCTCTCGCCATTGCAGTTGACCCTTGTGCCAGATCAACAACGAAGTGCTGTTTCGCGATTCGGCGTACTCGGAAACGATCTGTAATGCTCGCAGGGAAATGCTGCGCTCAACAGGTGCTGCAACGTCCAAGAGTGGTTGGTCCGATCCTATGACCTCGTATTCAGAGCCTTCCCATCCTTTTGCGGGCAGTATTCCGTCTTGTGTTACCAGTAAGTAGTATCGGTGCCAAAATCGGGGGTCCTGAAGATAGGTCACGACAGCCGCGAAGACGACAGTGATTAGGAGCCCAGCGACGATGCGAGCACGAGTCATTGCGACGACACGTACTCAAGGTAGTCAATAACCTGCTGCATCCGTTCCGGATCTGACAAATCCGTTTGCTGATTCATCAGGTTTCCAGGGACAAATGCCGGTCCATCAGTAAGAAATTTTCCGAGATTTTCAGGCGTCCAAAAAACGCCGTCGAGACCCGCCGCGATCATTGCTTGTGAATATCTGCCATAGCCTTGCACGATACCGGCCTGACGGTTAAACACGCCAACCAAATTCGGCCCCAGCAAGTGACTTTCACTGGGTTCAAAGTTATGACACTGCGCACACCAGGAAGCGGCCTCTTTGGCAGCAGCCAGCGAACTATCGTCAGCGAAAATATCTTGCCGCGATCGGATTGCACTGAGCGTTTCCGTCGATTCGATCAATACCGTCTCAGCGACCGGTTGCACATGCCACGGTGGTAACACCCTGAAGGCAAAGAATGGCAAATACAGGAAGAACACAAAGAACAGCGTAAACACGGGCCAATAGACAAGCCGGCGTTTGTGTGCCCAGCTATAGAGCGCCAGCCCAATGAGGTAGAAGCTGGGCGTCATCACATAGGTGCCAAACGCCGCAATCGGATGCAATGACGGCGGCTTGGGCAGATTAACCAGCAGATGTACGATCATCAACAGCGCTACGGCGATGCCCGGCTTGACGTAGTTGCGCAGCTTTGTGAACAAAAAAACGAACACCATGCCTGCAAACAGTGCCGACGTGGCAGTTGCAAACGCCGAGTGCATATAGCCCGCCGTGCCCCAGGACCAGTCAAGGAATTGAGGAAGCGCAAATACGCCTAGAAAAAGCACATGCTCGTCTTTGGCCCAGGACTGACCCAGACCGCAGAGCATGGCGAAAAAGATGAGTACGAAGAACAAGGAAATCGCTGTCGTCGAGACATTGGCGAATGCATCTTTCAGTTTGAGCTTCAGTGTTGCACCCGGCTGAAACAGCCAGATACAAAACCCAATAATCGCAAACACGAACAGCGTCGCACCAATGCTGACGTGCGCGTGGTGAATCTCTAGTCGCTCCGGGCTACCGCGAATCAACCGCGGCGATACGCCAGACCACCACTGGTGCCAGGCAAACAAGACATAGAACATCACCGAGAAAAACAGGCCGGCCTGTTCCATGAAATTGCTGATCTTGCTTTTAATCGCCATGTTTGCGCTCTCTCTTGGGTGCTTTTACCGACGCTCGTATCGAACAATGCCATCGCGTTCGGGACGTGTCAGATCATGTTCCAGTGCTGATGTTTCGACATCAGCGTCCTTGGATTGAAGATAGCGCCGCATGAATAGCACGGAAACACGCACAACGTTCTCCAACGCTTGGATTTGCGGCGCTTGGGGCCTGTCCAAACGACCGATCAAGTTGCCCATATAGTGGTCCATGCCATCGGCAACCAACAAGTAATTGTGACCCGGCTCAGCGATGAGATAAGACACCAGGTGATCACGATAGTCTTGCCAAATATGTTCAAAGACGTCTTTCGTCCCCGTTATGACCAGCTGGGGAGTGTCGAAACCCTGCCAGGTCTTAGGACTGAGGTAATCGGGCGCTTCGCCCGGCGGTGAGATAGCAACCACCGCGACGGCTCTGTCATCCGTCAGTGACTCAGGGATGGGGTGGATGGAGTCGTGTTTTTTCTCTAGTGTAGCGCCGGCCACGAGTTGCGCCGTCAGAGCACCCAGCGAATGACCGCCTACAACAACTCTGTCCGTGCTGACCTCGCCATTGAATGATGCGAGTGAACCGGAGAATGCGTGAACCTGATCGATGACTGCCGTGACATCAAGGATACGAGCCACGGCAATCCAGTCCTGCCCAACTTTGTCCGTCAACTCTTGAACATCCTGCCATTCGCCGGTATCGATATGCTGGGGTGCAGCGACGAAGAATCCTTGCTGTGCCCACTCAACGAACAGATTGTCATAGGCATGGTTGGTCAAATAGTGACCGTGCGAAAAGACAATCAGCGGAAGTTTGCCGCGCAGGTGGTACGGATAAGAGACGCGCACCTCTATCGGGCCGGAATGGGCGGTTTGGATAATCACATCAGCGTAGCCAACGTTATGCGAAGACGCCTCAAGCGCCGGACTAGTCCCGGCCTCGGCGCAGGGCAAGGCCTGAAGCAGCGCCACAATACTCGTTAGAATTGCGACTACGTTGACAGTCCTATTCATAGGCTACCTGTTAACTGCCGGCGGGCCGAGCAAAAGATCGCGAGCAACGACGAAAGGAACCTGGCAGCAAACCTCATCGAACGAGGCCCACTGCCAGGGGGGGGGGATAAACAAGCCTTCGGACATGCCGCCCAGCGCTTACTAGTTTTGACCGAAAGCGTAATTCACGGAGAGCCCGATACGACGTTTGTTGCCCCAGGTAGGCACATAGGCGACGAAGAACGGGCTTGGAATATAGAAGGCGTTAGATACGTACTCTTCGTCTGCAGCATTCTTGACCCACAACTCAGCAGACCAATTGCCCCGATTAATGCCGCCACGCAGGTTGATAAGCGTTCGCGATGGGATCGTACCGATATTGGCCTCTGACACGAATTGCTCGGATTGCCCGACCACATCCGCACGCACGAAGTAGTTCAATTCATTCTGCAAGGCACCGCGATACTCTGCACCCAGATTCCACTGGACATCGGAGCTCCTCGGCAGTTGATTGCCGCCAATGTCACCATTGGCATTACAGACGATGTCGTCGCAAATATTGGCGCGATCAAGACGCTGTGAAATCGTCCCGCTATCGTATGTCGCATCAACATACCCGAATCCGGCGTTTAGGGTCAGCGCTTCGGTGGCGGCGTAAGTGACATCGATCTCTAGACCGTTAAGGGTCGCGGCACCCAGGTTGCCGACAATGGATGACGTAAAGAAACCGCCATTGGCCGCAGCCTCCGTCACCTGAAGGTTACTCCAGTCCGTGAAGAACAACGCAGCATTCAGCCGCATCCTGCCGTCCAATAACGTGTTCTTGGAACCAAACTCAATTGTCTTGTTTTCGTCAGGCCCGTACTCGCGCTCTTCAACCAGCAGGCCACCTGCAATCTCGGCATTGGACCCACCCATCTTGACCCCTTCAGCATAGGACAGGTAGAGGAGCTGGTTTTCGCGCACATAGAAGTCTGCAGTGAGCCGCGGCGTAAAGTAGCTATCCTCGTATGCCGGCGCTGCGCTCAGGTCGTTGTAAACGATATTGACCGTCTTTTCCTCATCAACATAACGGCCTTCGGCACTTAACACCCAACGCTCGTTCGCCAATGGGAACGATACACGTCCGAAGATTGCTGAGTTGTGGGTATCAGTCAGAAGGTCGTTTCTTGGCAGCGCAGCGATTGTCGCCGCCGTTATCGGCTCGAGGCTTTCTGTAAATAGCGGTCCAAGGTAGCCGGGGATGCCATCGTCAAAGTCTTCGCCCTCGGAATGGAATAGACCGATCATGCCGTAGGGACCACTGTCACTCGAGAACTCGATACGCAGCTCATGCGAATCATAGTTGATGTCGCCTACGGGCAAGACCGTGAAGGCGTTGATGATAGACCCGCCAAAATCGGTACCGTTGATTGGATCCCGGTCGGATATGCCAGCAGAAAAAACTTCACTCTGAAGGTTTGCAAATTGGTAGGACACGCGAATGCTATCGGTCAGGTCAGCGGAGACCGCTGCTCTGAATAGCTCTGTCTCTGAAATCAGGCCATAACTGCGTGGGTCAATAAGAAAGCCAATGGGATTAGTGGTACCAGCTTCAATCGGCGTCTCAGGGAGTTCGCCACAAATGCCCCGCACCGGACCGCCAAACAGCGTACCACCACAATTGAAGTCGCCGAGCTCAAGCCTCGCTTGGGCGCGACTCTCAGTGTCCTGCTCAAAGGCGTGGTAGGCAAGCTCGAAGTTCCATTGATCGGTTGGGCTGGCAACGAAGGAAACACTGAAGGCGTTGTTGTCCCAGCCACTAGTACTGTCGTCTGTGCCGGGACTAACTCCGGCGTTGGCGGCGGGATGATCGTTATCCCAGTCGCCATCAAATTCCGTGATCGCCGCGCTCAGCCTGATTGCCGCCTTACCAGGGCTAATCGGAAAACTTATGTCGCCTGACAAGTCCTGACGCCCGTCACTACCGATAACCGCACCGACGTTCGCTGAGAACTCGTCCAAATCCGCTTTGCTGGTTACGTAGTTGATCGCGCCCATGAAAGCATTAACGCCGTACAGAGCACTTTGCGGGCCCTTTACGACCTCGACGCGCTCCATGTTGACGGTGCCAATATCCAATGCGTATTGGCGCGGAATATAAACGCCGTCGATAAACGTGGAAACGTTTTGCTCAAGCTGGTCGACCGAGAACTGGCTGGCACCACGGACAGTTGGCGTACCGAAACCACCATTGGAAAAATCCTCAAATGTTAGCCCCGGTGTATACAGAGCGACATCCTCAAGCTCCTCAATACTGCGAGCTGCGATATCTTCGGCGGAAAACGCATTGATCGCGAGCGACACGTCCTGCAGCGACTCTTCGATCTTTCGAGCGGTCACGGTAATTTCGTCAAGAAAAGCCTCATCTTGTGCGTACACCGGGCTGTGCAACGAGAGACCGGCAACCAACACACCCGTAATCCGTACTAACTTTTGCATTGAATCAATTCTCATTTTTGCTCCCCAGAAGATGTCGCGGATCGAACGTTGCGCCTATCGACCTGAAAAGATCACGCTTTCACCCTGACCGGAAAAAGGCGCCTGAAACAGATCGATGATTCACGCGATTTAAGCGATAGAAATTCTTATGCACCGACTATAGATCAGCCATCTGCGGTGATTGATTCAATTTGGCGAATACCGTTATCCACTATGGGCATGGCGATTTCGGCAGAGTCGGCGCATGTAAAACTAACTGATGCAACGAAAAAACCCGGCGATAGCCGGGTTTTGGTAACTGCTGTTGTCGGACGCAAAGACGCAGCATCAGACCTCTGGCACTGTCATATCGTCCTCGTAGCTTTGCCAGTCTTCGGTCACGAAGTGCTCATCGATCAGCGTGCGCTTGATCAAACGACCACCCTTGAACCATTGCCAAACCCGCGCACGGTATTTGCGACAATCACTCACCTGAATCATCTCGTAAAGGTACAGATCAGGCTCGTTGTGTCGCGTCCAATTGAGCATCGTAGTGCGATGATAGGTATCCAGATCGACTTCGGCTGCCCAGCCGTCGATATGGGTGTAGAACACCAGCCGATTTCCTTCGATCCGAGTCGGAAAATCCTTCACTTCTGTTTCGCCATTCGCCCAAAAGTAGTAGTTGGTTTGATGGTAGTTATCCTCATCGGGGAATCGGCAAAGCAATCGCGAACGATGTTCATCGATCTTGTTGCCGTCGATATCGTAGTACCGATACCACCCCTCCCAGACGCCTTCGTTACTGGAGATAATCGGCATTTTTTCTTTTAGCGACATGACACTGTGCTCCTGAAAAGTCTTTCGTTGAATCTATTCGTCGGGCCAGGCACGCAGGCCGTTCTGGGTTGCGTATTTTGCGGGGACCACCGCGGCAACAATGACCATGGGCGCGTGTGGTGCAGCGATGCCCTATTGCACGCCACATCAGCAACAACGGTCTCTAGCCAGGCAAATACGCGAGCGACCTCGCTGGCGCTATTCGCTGCCATCATGAAAGCCAGCATCAAGTGTTCCGCTATTGTAGATGATGACTTCTGTGAACAAGTCATCACGGTCAAGCCTGAAGATATTGCAGTTTTTCATCGTGATTTGATCACCCGAGTGATCCACCAGATTCACGGTGAAGTGACTACAAATCGACTGTGCCACCGGGTCGGCGACATGTGAGTAGTTGTGAAAATCAATCACTGCGAAGGTGCCAAGAAAGTCCTTGAAGTGAGCGCCCAATGCGTCCTTGCCTCGATAGCTAAAGGTCGCCGCTGGGAACCACATCAGGCAGTCAACAGCGAAGGTGTCCATCACCACTTGCCAGTCATGCGAATTGCAGCCCTCGAAGTAGGTGACGGACATATCGATGAGTTGTTGTCGTGATAATGCCATGCGGGTATTTGTTTCCTTTTCGCGGCAACGGCGGGCTAGCAGACCATGTCGAGTAATATGCCCACATCTTCCAGGTCAGCGAGGTTGTTCGATGCGTCAATAAAGCGCTCGGCATTTTCGGACGTAAGCCCGAGCTCGAAGCAGCGCCGCACCTTGTCCTCACGCTGCTGCCTGGAAAGTGGGTTGTCAGGGGCTCCCAGTGGCGCGTCACAACTTGCGCTCAGACTTCGTCCGTCGGCTAGATGAATCTGCATATGCTGTGGGCCCAATGCGTTGCGGTCCACATTACCGTCATCGTGGATTTGCAACAGCTGCCCAATGCGTTCGATTTTCGGATCTGAGAAGGCCGCGCTACCGAAACGCCGCGGGTCGATATCGTCGTCGAGCAACATGAGTGGCACGATAAAGCGCAAACACAGCCGAGCGTAGGAAGGGGTCATATCTTGCGTTGCGGGGCGCCCGACCAGCAGCATGATGAGCGGCGGCACATGTATATCAATGCCTGTAATCTCGCTGGTCTCGAACGTTGCCTCGGCGCGCAACTGACGAATCATCGTCAACGCTGCCTGTGTCGCACGGCCCGCCGGATAAGGCTTATGAGCCATTTGCAGAATCTTATAAGGGCTACCTAGCTCGGTCAGCAGCCTTTCTATCTGGCCGCCAGCCTCGAACAGTTTAAAGTAACCGAATCGACCATCAATAAAGTCAATCGGGCCCGTCATGCCGGCGCCCACCATATCCGCACACAGGTGCGCCATGCGCGATGCATTGCCGATTTGCATGGGCAAGGCCATCGAGCCTTCCCAATGCGCTTGCATTGTGCCAGCGGTTTGGGCATGAGCCAGCCCCAGCGTGTGAATCACCTGCTGCTTGTCGAAACCACGAAGACGCGCCATGCCGGCAGCCGCACCCATACCGCCTGCTGCCGACGGCCTGAAAAACCGCGGGCTAGCGGACGTATCGCCACCGAAGAATACGGCAACCTCAACGGCCACAACGACGGCAACGATCAGTGCTTTGCCACTAATGCGCTGTTGCTCGAATTCGGCCGCCATCGCACCAATCGGTGCGCATAGCGCGATAACGACGGAGAGCTCATGCAGGCCATCCCACTCCAGCGCATGCACTTGCATACCGTTGACAAATGCCGCTGAGGTTCTTGGCAACCGAACACCCGGGCGGCCTACCACCCGTGTCGAACCTTCACCCCACAATCGAGCGGCCGACAGCGCATTACCTGTTGCCTCGTATGTCACCCCCGCAACACCAACCGCCAGCGTGTCCATGATGAAAATCTTCGCGGCTTCAACAGCCTCGGCAGGCAGGTCTTCATAGGTAACGTTCGCAGCGAACTCTGCGAGTGCATCAACCAGGGCGAAGCGTTGAATACGATTTTCGAGCTCTTCAACCATTCGATGGGTCTGCATCGCCGAGCCGCTCGGCCATTTCGTCCATGTCAAGATCCTGACGTAAGGTCATTGCATCGACCTGCTGCTGCAACGGGCGCAGCACCCGAGCGCAATACTCAACTTGCGCCAGCTGGCGCGCCTGGCCCGCCATCGCATCCGGGACGTAGTCATTCACCTCGTCGTCCAGCATGATGCCCTTGTCGATCAATAGCCGCTCCAGCGTATCGATACGCTCGCGAGCGCTCGCAAGCTCCGCCATCAGCGCCATGCAAATTGAGTAGCTTTGTTCAGCCATCGGGTCTGAAAAGTACTGCGGCCTCTTACCCTTCGGTTTGGCATTCGCCAGTTGTGAAATCTGCGCCGGCGTCAGACCAACGCGAGAATCATCGTTGTCCATGGTTTGCTCCCCAATCGGATCGCCACGCACCATAGGCATGCCACACCGGCTCACGCCCGAAGTCCTGGCCTGCTTGGTTATCGCCATCTGTCGGCGCTTGTGTATGGGCCCGAGTTAGCTCCGCATGAAACACATCCGACGCATCGAAACCGGTCGCGGCGAGCGCTGTATCCATATCGATGGCGTGCATCGCTGTCCAGAACGGCTCGCTGTTGTTGTAAGCATCCCAGTCACGCATGAACTGTTCGAAGATCGGCATATTGTCATCGTATTGGGGTTGCTCAAGGTGCAGTGTTAGACCCCCAGGTTTTAGCACCCGGCGACACTCGCTAAGTACGCGGGGAAGCGCCTTGGCGGAAAGTTCATGCAGAAAAACGCTAGTCTGCACCCAGTCGAAAGACTCATCGTCAAAGGCAGAAAGATCTTCACCGGACATTTGCACGAAACGAATATTCTGCACACCAAGGCTTTTGGCACGGGCATGGGCATAGCGCAGCATCGGCGCGGAAACATCTAGCGCGGTAACTTGCGCATCTGGGAACATTTTTGCAATGGGCACTATGTTGTGACCGGCGGCAACGCCGATATCCAGTATACGTCTGGGCTTGAACTCCGGGCGATGTTGGCGAGCGCTGTCTTTCACCCATTGCGCAATGGCTTTGCCCGCCTCATCGTTCAACGGGCCAACGGTGCCGCCCGTCGTCACAAAAAACCCGATGTCATAGTTTGCCGCTGGACTAACGTCACCATCGACAAGCTCCCGATAATAGCTACCGGGCATACAGTGATGGTCAACCTCGGCGACATAGGGAGGTATTTTCACTAACTTATCAAGTACAAGATTATCATCGCCATCATTCAAATGCCGCGCACGCTCGGCAAGCTCATCGAGCTGCCTGAGCACCACCGCTGCACCGGCTTGTTGGCGAATCTCCATCAAATTGCGTCGTGTGGCTCCCCATAGTCGATGAAAGGAATTGTCGTTCATCGCCCGACGGACTTCGTGACGGCTGTTGGGCAAGCGGCCATGTTGTTTTTGAAACGCGGGCAGCACCTCTGCGTCGTAGGCCGTTTGATTACCAGGCGACAAGCATGTTGTGACCACTCGGTTACATGCCGACACGAAATTCAGCCGCGCTCGCTCATCATGATTGAGCTGCGGATAAACGCCATGCTGTTGCGCCGCCGTGATCGGCGGCGGAATGTCGAAGTCCTCAATGGGGCGTTTGCTTTTCACAGTCTTTCAATCCAGTTAGTGGTCGCTACGAATTTCGATAAGCTCGATGAGTTCCGATGCTGCGCCGCGTATCACCTGCGTTCTACATCCCTGGTAGAGCGCGCCGTCAAATTCGCCAGGCGCACTAAGCGCCATGCCATCAGGCGGTAATTGATCGAAGCTGTCAACGAATACCGAGACCATCGCATTGCCGGCGGGCAGTTCACCGTTGGCGCATACTCTTGGCGTAGCACTGGCAGGATATTGGTCCACCTGCAAGAAAGGCGTACGTCCGTTCTGTACCATGGTGATGGTTTGCAAGGTATCTGCCGGTAAGTCAAACGCGCGATTAACCAAGCTATAACGCAACGAATGCGTAGCAGCTTCCTGGAGGTTCAGATAACGCGCGTAGTCGGCTACCGAACGTTGCCGCTCACCACTGGCAAGAACGACGATAAATATCTGGCCAACAGTGCTTTGGGTTTTCGGCAGGTCCGCGTCATCGTCGGAATGGTTCACCTGATTCAGGAACAGTACCTCGCCATCCGGACCAAATACCTGCATGGGTATGAAGCTGGTGAACCCATCAACAAGCCTCGGCGGACCGACGATATCGAAATCGCTTGGCGCAAGCGCTTCGGCAAGCGCAAAGACATCGCGAACGGTAAATTCAAACGCGTTCCAACCCAAACTCTTTGCAGGAACGTGGCGTGACGTGGGCTCGGTCTGGACCAAACGCAGCATGCTGTCACCGCCTTCGGGTGGCTGCAGCACAGCATAGCGGGCGCCGATGGTGTTCGGCGCCCCCCATACTGTGGCGAGTTCCGGACTTACCTTTCCTTCCTCGAGCACATCCTGATGCAGATAGTCGCAATAGAGCGATACAGAACGCTCAATGCTCTTGACCGCAATCGTGCCACACGCGATTTGACCATGGTGCTGACCTCGCATCACCGATTACGCGAGCTACTTAGGAAAAGGCGCTGGCGTTTGCTCGTTGGCGTAATGCTCCAGACTTGACCAACTCGGCTCTGCCCATTCGGTCGGCGCGTCAAAGTACTTCGGATGGTGCTTTTCTGCATAAGCGCGAACCTTAGGCGACATCATGTCCATGTCGTCATAACAGCCCTGGATACAATTGTAATAGGCATGCCCTTCCGACTGACCCATCAACATCCATGGCAGCCATGGCGTGATGCGATTCCACGACCCTGAAAACAGCAATCGCGTTTGTGAGGTATCGGCAAGATCCTCCCGATCAAATACATAGGTGAACATCTCCGAGACGCGGTTCATGACGCCGGATGACTCACGTGGCCATTTGTCTGGCTGCAATGCGTTGCGGTAGTGAAGATGCGTGGTCAGCTGCATCATGACTTTGTTGTTACCCACTTCCGTCCAGGGCAGCAACAACGGGATATCCGGTGCTTCGGTGCTATTCAAGCCGCCGTATGATGGTGGCTTCGGATAGAAAGGTCCCATCCGAAAGTTGAAGGGGTCGTTGGCGATGTGTACGACTTTGACCGTCTCATCGAGGTAGGGGTTGTGCCACTCCTCGAGCACCTCACCGGTCTCGAGATCCGTGTAGTAACCAACTTCACGCAGTAACTTCTCGTAAATCCCATTGCCAGCATCCTGCAGGCGAGCAAAGGAGAAACCTTCAAAGCCCACTAGCTCACGATTCTTTTCGCCAGGTTTGACACCGATTACGACACCGCGATACCAGCCGAACTTCTGCTTTCCGAAATCCAGGTCACCCATGACGCGCGCCAGCGCGTCGCGGTTCCAGTAGTTGTCATCGTACTTGAGCGTCGAGTAATCGACCGATGCACTTTGCATCGGCGCCTTTGTACTGGCAATGGCAGCAGCCTGGGCACCGCCTAAACCGACCAATCCACCGCCTAGTGCGGTAGCAGCGCTTTGCAGGAAATCTCGGCGCGAATTGAGGCCTTCGATCGGTGGATTATCAGCTTGTTTTGACACGGTTATTACCTCAGGTAGTTAGAAAGATGGTTCGTATTGAATGAAAAGTGTCGTGCTTCCTCATACAACAACAAGGGGCGAATCAATAGTTGCCAGCGCTTCGACACCATCCTTGGTGATGCGCACGAGGTCTTCGAGGTGGCAGTTTCCCCAACCTGGCTCCAGGCTCGGGAAATCGACAGTGAGCGTCATGTTCTCCTGCAATACCAGGTCGTCTTTGACCTGGAAGGCCAACCCGTCGCGGTAGGGCTCATCCGTATGCTGCAGGCCCACCGAGTGTGGGACGACGGCAACCACTGGCGTTGCGACTCCATTGCGCTTCATCGCGTCGTGCGCGACTTTTTCGATTTCGCTGTAGCGAACGCCAGGCTTCATCATAGCGAGCGCCGCCTGCCAGCCCTTCTCCAGCAACCGCGCGCGGTCCAACAGCTTCTTGGACGGCTCGCCATATACGACCGTGCGCCCGAAGTCGCCGTGGTAGTAGTTGATCTGACTGACCGCATCCACCAGAAGCGGTTGATTGGCAACAATATGACCGTCTGGCAATCCGCCGATGGATCCGGCAGCAAGCCAGGTTGATCTTGCGCCCAGCTTGCTGGCCTCAATGCCAAAGAGTCGATCAATGTCCGCATTTGTCGCACCAGGGCCCAACGCCTTCGCCATGTTCATCGTGGCGGTCTGGTTGGCAATGGCGATCCGTCGCATGTGACCTATTTCAACGTCGGATTTGATGACGCGGATTTTTCTGAAGACATTATCGCCGTCGACGCACTCGGTAGAGTTGTGCGATGCACTGGCCAGGATCGAACGGACTCGAAGATCATCAACCGCCACCGTCGACTCCGAAAGCCCCGCTTCATGCAGCGCTTTGACCAAGGCATGTTCCGGCGTAGGCATGAACCGGCCCTCATAGCGCTGCTCGATTTCAAGCCACGCCCGCTCTCTTTCAGACAGTCCCGATTCGGTAACAGGCCAGAACGTACCAAAACCGGCCGAAGCATTGACACCTGTCGAAACCGACTCCGCCCCCACAAAATCCTGCCAATTGGTTGGTGCGGAGTAAGGGATGATCTCAGGCGTCTCGCGTAACCCGTTAGCCAAACGCCAAAGATCGCCAAAACCTACAACCAGAATCGTCGGTTTCTTCTCATCGCGGGGGAATACCGCAAAACTCGGCGCGCGTGTCTGAATCTTGACGTTGTAGCCCAGAAAGTTACCCAAATAAAAAACGTTGACTGGGTTGAACGCGACCAATCCGTCCAAACCCGCCTCGTCGAGAACACGGTATGCCTGCGGTTTGTTGACTAGCGCACGGCCATCAAAGTCTCGGGATGGCTCATTGCTGCCCCAATTAGCATGCACCTCGGTAAAACTGCTCGCAAAGGCTGCCGTGCCGCTAGCAGCAATCATTCCTTTGAGCATATTTCTTCGACTTGGCATGGCAACCCTGAACACGACTGTGCGACGGATGAGTGCTGTGAGTAATACTATGGTTGTCGGTTTAGATCAAAGCTCGAAAACTACGAAATTTGGATGGCTCAGTGAGTCTTCGATCGCGCGCTCATTAGCAGCCCGGTACGCCGCAGACGGTCAACAGCGAAGCAGATGATGCAATTAGTCGGCAGGCTGATTTTCAGGATTACCGCTAAACCCCTGACGACTCAGCAAGTTATCTTGATTGTTTTCGGCCAAGCTAAGGCAAGCTGCGATACGCTTATCGGACATGTTCTGGCTATTCACGTGTTGCATCGCGAAGCGCAGGTCTCTGACTCTATTCAATTAGTTGATAACGGTATTCGCCAAATTGTATGAAACAACGCTACAGCACTCGTTAGCATCGGTTCACTTAGCGCTCAGTGCGCAATCGATCAACCACATCGCAACAGGACTCTGCGTGTCGGACAACGCTGCGTGATCGGAGCACTATGAAACCTGCCAGTACGAACGAATTTCGACGCGGCGCAAAACCGCTGCTGGGAGCAACCATCGGCGCGGGCTGCGGGCTCTCTTCTATTAGTTTCTATACGCACGGCGTCTTTGTTCCGGCGATCTCTGCCGATACGAACTGGAGTCGCGGTGACGTTCAGCTCGGTGTGACCATCATGATTTTGATGGCCGTCGTCTCGGCACCCGCGGTCGGGTTCTTGATTGATCGATTTGGCGCGAGAAAAGTAGCATTGGGCTCCATTCCTATTTATGGACTGACATTGGCCAGCTTCTCGCTGGTGGGTAACTCGCTTACGAACTACTACGTCGTTTGGGCTATGATGTCACTGCTCGCCGCGGGCACACTGCCGCTGACATGGACTCGCGTTGTTAACGCCTGGTTCGACAAATCTCGCGGTCTCGCATTGGGCATTACGCTCGCGGGCACAGGCATTGCGGCCACATTCGCGCCAAGCTACGTCAATACCCTTATCAGTCATTTCGGATGGCGAGATGCCTATGCGCTACTCGCGCTAACGGCAACACTGATTGCACTCCCCGTCGTCTATGCCTTTTTTCGCGATCCCCCGCAAGCCATCGCCGCGCAGAATGCAGCCAAACCAGAACAGACCGGTTTCGCTTTCGCTGATGCGATCAGATCCTATCGATTCTGGTTAATGGCCATTGGTATCTTGCTCGTAGCGGCTGGCATCGGCGGGCTGATTACCAATACGTTCCCGATGTTGCTTGATCGCGGGCTTTCGGCCACTGAGGCAGCCGGCTATATGGGGCTGATCGGGGTTAGCGTCATCATGGGGCGACTGATTGTTGGCGCCTTGCTGGATCGCTTCTGGGCACCACTGATCGCTGCAATTTTCCTAGCGGCTCCTTGTATTTCCGCAATGATTTTTAGCGGGCAAAGTGTGTCGCCACTGATGATTACCGTCGCCGTTCTCATCGTCGGCCTGGCAGCGGGTGCCGAGCTTGATCTGATGGCGTATTTGGTCAGCCGATATTTTGGTCTTGCCAGCTATGGCGCGCTCTATGGCGCGCTATACGTGTTCTTTTCCATTGGTGCAGGCATCGCGCCTTTCGCTTTCGGTAAGGCCTACGATACATTCGGCAGCTACGACCCCATCCTCGCACTGGTCGCTGGGATGTCGATTGCAGGCGCCGTGTTGTTGTTATTCCTGGGCCCATATCCACGCCAGTATGCGCGTAGCTGATACGTCAGCTCGGGCGTTCGGCACGATACTCGGCAGATTGATGCTAGTCATGGCGCCCGGGCCATCAGAATTGGGTTTGCGACATCACACAACGGGTATGGCGTAATCGCCGTATCGACTAAGACAAGAGGAACCGACAAATGGACGAAAACTTCGTAAATACCTTTCAGCAGGGATCGCATCCAGTGCTGGTTGATAGCAATGTGGACGATCGAGCCCGGCAAGAATTCGTCAAGAGCCTGAAGACGAAAATTCAGCAAGGCTTACTGCCCGCGGTGTCTGGCGCCTATTTTCAGCGGGCAATGCCGGCATTTCAAAAAGCAACGGGTAACCCGCCGCAAGACTATCGGGATGCCAGAAAGGCGTTCCGCGACGACCCGCTGTTCAAGGCCTATTTAAGCATCAACCGGATCAGTCAGGAACTGCAATGGTTCAGCGTTATTGATGCGCTGGCTGAACAAGAGGAAGCGCTGGAGCGAAGAGCTAGCGAGATCCCGCATGCTGGGGGATCACTCGAGCTTGACCCAGACCTCGAGATTCCTAAATACGTATCATCGATCGACATTCATTGCATGCCGGGTGGTTATTGTGGTCCTGAAAATGCCGGCAAGCTGCATGCCGGCGCGCTCTATGATCGCGGCGTCTACCTCTATGCCATGGGTTACATGGGGCCGAACAACGACGATATGGGTCGCTCCGTCTGCAACTACATCAAACGCAAACACCCGCAATTCCGGCCTGAACGTATTCTCGATATGGGCTGTACTGTGGGTCATTCGACACTGCCTTACGCCGAGCTATTCCCGCAAGCTTCAGTACATGCAATTGACGTTGCGGGCGCCTGCGTAACATATGCGCACCATCGCGCCGAAGGCCTGGGCCTACCCGTGCACTTCAAGCAAATGAATGCTGAGAGCACACGCTATGAGGATGAAAGCTTTGATCTCGTGGTGTCACATATCTTGCTGCATGAGACTTCCAACAAAGCAATGCCGAAAATCTTTCATGAGGCATATCGTCTACTAAAACCCGGTGGACTGATGATCCATGCGGATCTGCCGCCATTCGATGGCATGGACCCATACACACAGATGATTCTCGATAACGAAACGTGGTTCAACAATGAACCGTTCTGGACAGCAATGCGTAGCATGGATCAGGTCGCGTTATCGATCGAAGCCGGCTTTGATGCAGAGTCGGTCGCGTTCGATAACGCGCCAATGGCAATCATGGAGTATGCCGCGGCGACCGACTCATCCTATAACGAGGATGCCGCCCGGGAACTAGAGGATCGGGAGTTTGCTGCCGGCGAATACGCTCCTGGCGGTGGCTGGGAAGTACTGGTTGCGAAGAAGCGGGGTTGAACGAATGAATCCAAACAAGATCATCAAAGGCAAACGGCCGACATTCTACGAAACACCCGGTGTCGATTTACTAATGCACATGGTGATGGTGCTAGCTCAGGAGCATTGCGCCATGCGTGACAGGCTGGACACGATTGAGCGCTTATCCGAGCGAAAACTTGCGGTGAGCGCCAGCAATATCGAGGCATACGTGCCAGATCAAGCAGTCCTCGAAGAACGCGAACTTCGTCGACAGAAACTTCTGGAGAATCTGTTCAGCGTCATGACTCAAGAGGCGGCCGAGATCTCTGCGAAAGATACGCGCGAACGATTCGATACGCTGATCGATGAGCTGGCAACAGACAGTTGACAGCCTGAATCCGCTTCCGAAAAACGATCTATCCTGGGCGGGGACAACTGAATCCAGGCGCCTGGATTCAGTTGTCGACAAAAATTTCTCTGCTGGTTTGCCGAACGATTTCCGCGACGCCCTGTGCTGCGCGCGAGTGCAACGCAGACTTGGACATTAGCAGATATACGTGGAAGAACATGTTCTTCGCATCGATCCGTCGCAATTCGACTTCTCCGCTTTCCAACTCGCGCGTAACCGATGACTTGGAAAGTATGGCGGCGCCCGCACCGCTACGGACGAGATCCTTCATGGCCGGCAGCGCATCAATCTCAAATGCAGGCGTAAATTCCAGGCCACAGTCTTTGTAAGCATCCGTCATCCGGTTGCGGATACCTTTCTTGAGGAATGGGGCAATGATCGGCATGCCCGCCATGTCCTGAATCGTAGCGGGATTCGGACAGGAAGAACCTGCCGGCACTACAAGGCAGAGCTCCTCCCGCGCAATGCGCTCACATTCGCCGATAACGCCTTTGGGTTCTGTGAACACGATCGCCATATCGAGCCGGCCATCGCCAAGCCATTCGCTCAAACTTGCGCTCAGACCTTCGCTGACCTGCAGGCTGACGTTTTCATACTTTTCATGCAGACGCTGCAACAAAGGCGCGGCCATAGTCAGTGTGCAGGTGGGCGTCATACCGAGCCGGACCAGGCCGGCCGGATTGTCATTCCATGACTGCAGATTACGTTTTGTGTCCTCGCTCTGCTCCACCAGGGTCCGGGCGCGTTCGACGAGAAACTTGCCTTGCTCGGTGAGTTCGACACCGCGGCCGGTACGAATCAATAGCGTCGCGCCAAGCTCTTCCTCGAGCAAGCGCATATGGCGGCTCAGAGCAGACTGCGCGAGCGGAATCTGCTCGGCAGCCTTCGTGAAACTACCGGTGGTAGCGACGGCCAGAAAATAGCGAAGCTGTCTTAAGTCCATGGTCCATTCCGGCTCTTGCGATGACACTGATTCTAAACCAGTTTCGCCAAGCCTGACCCACTGTCTCAATTTGTGCTGGGGGGCGGCGGCAGCAATTCGCCACTTCGACTGGCTACAGCTTGACGATAAGGCGTCCTTTTACAACGCTATCCTGAAAGCGTTGCGCATCATTCACTGCCAAGCGCCAAGCCGTCCAGCAAGGCATTGACGATCACAGAGTCGTCGTAGCCAAAGTCAACCTCACCGAATCTTGCAATGACAAGGCGCGCAGAGGGCACTACGTACACTCGTTGCCCACCGAAACCGTCCAAGAACCAAACGTCCGAGACACTGTAGGGCGCGGAGTGGAGCACGCCTTGCGGCGTCCCAGGACCATAGGAACGAATCGGCTGCCAGGCATTACCCAGCCAAATGTGCAGCCCATAGGCGGCGTTTTTGGCGCTAGGCACCGTGAGCTCATCAATGGACTCAGGCGATAAGATGCTGCGACCATCGAACATGCCATCGCTAGCCAGCATGATGCCCACATTCAGCCAGTCCGCGAGACCGGCCTCTAGGCCGGAATGGTAGCGAGCTACGCCACCCGGCTGATCGAGCCACAACGCCGCATTGGCGTTGTTTAACGGCTTCCATAGTCGGCGGCTCAAGTATGCAGCGTAGCGCTGGCCATGGCGCGCGAGCGCATCTTGCAGTGCAATGCCGGCGACCAGGGAATTGACGTTGCTGTACTGAAACAGCTCGCCAGGCTCTCCGTCCAACGGATGCGCGAGCGCCGCCGCACGCATGCGGCCGGAGAAATTGATTTGCATCGATTCAGGGGCACTAATCGGGAAGTGCGCCAGCCCGCTACTGTGCGTCAGCAGTTGACGCAGTGTGATCGCACCACGCGGGTCACGCCGCCATTCGGCGATATACGAACCTACCGGATCGTCCAGCGATTCGATGTAGCCATCCTCAATCGCGGCGAGCAGGGCCAGGGCGAACACAGACTTGTGCATTGAGTAGGCAGAGAACGGCGTACGAGCGGTGATATCAGGAGCAAACTCAGCGGCGACGACATGTCCGTTGTGCCACACCATGAGCCCCAGCCCCGAATGCTGCGCCGAATACTCGGTTGCTGTATCCAGCGCGACAGGCGACGGAAAGACATCCAGCACGGCAATGCGCTGGTCGACGGGAGTCCCTTCGACCGCCTCTTTCGGCTGCCGCCATGCGAGCTCTGTCGACGTGGGCCGATCCTGCATCTTGGCCAAGGTTCGAGCCAGCGCGTCATCTGGCTCCACCGCGATAGTGCCTGCGCACCCCACGATCATGCTCAACGCGGCGATCAACAACACGGTCTTGTAGTGTGGCGCGGGGGCGCTGGCATACCGAGCAGCGACGGTGCCAAACATTGGCGCTATGTGTTGCGCAGTGCGTCGACCTGTTGTAGGGAGATTGATCATCACGTTCCTAATGTTTGACAAGACCGGTAGATACTGTGCACTGACCTAGACAACGCAGTCCATACAATTTGAGCAAAGCGAACATCGCGAAATTGGATCAACTCGGGGGCGTCGTGCAGCTAGACTAACTCGCAGTTATGATATCGGGGTGCCTGATGCGAACAGCGGAAGTGATTGTGGTCGGCGCGGGGCCTGTGGGTACGGTAGCTGCACTGGCGCTGGCCAATCGGGGCATTGACGTCGTCGTGTGTGAGGCACGTCCCACTTGTGCACAAGATCTTCGCGCCTCGACGTTTCATCCGCCGACGTTGAGAATGCTTGACGAGTTAGGAGTGGCCGACGAGATCATAAAACTTGGGCTGAAGGCGCCCAAATACCATTTTCGCGAACGCGCGAGCGGCGATTTCATCGAATTTGACCTTGAAGAACTCAACGGCGAACTGCGATTTCCGTACCGTGTGCAATGCGAGCAGCATGTCATGGCCGGACTGCTCGCAGACAAGCTGAGTGCGCACGGCAATGCCGATGTCTTGTTTAATTCACGTGTTAACAGCTTTGAGCAGGACAGTCAGGGTGTCACGGTTGCCGTAGAGACGGCCTATGATATCCAGAAGATCCGCGCGCGCTATGTGATTGCAGCAGATGGTGGCAACTCCATCATGCGCAAGTGGCTCGGCGTCGAGTTCGAAGGCTTTACCTATCCGGAAAAATTCCTTTGCGTATCGACCAAGACAGAGTTATCAGACTACATTGATAACTTGGTGCATGTGAATTACGTGGCAGATCCAGAAGAGTGGTTGGTGTTGTTGCGCGTGCCCAGTGTCTGGCGCGTCCTATTGCCAGCCAGTGAATCGCAAAGTGATGAAGACCTGTTGTCAGACGCTTCCTGTGATCGGGTTTTTGACGGGCTCATTGGCAAAACACAGGTACAAACAGAGCATCGCACAATCTATCGTGTCCATCAGAGGGTAGCGCGCCGATTCAATCATCACCGTGTGTTTCTAGCGGGCGACGCTGCACACCTCAATAACCCACTCGGCGGATTTGGCATGAACAGCGGCATTCATGATGCATGGAATCTACAACAAAAAATTGCACATTGTTTACAGCATGGTCATGATGAGAGCCTGTTCGATGTGTTTGATCGGCAGCGCCGAACGGTGACGCACAGTTTCATTCAGGCCCAAACCAAGCACAACAAGGAACTTCTGGAACACGGCGCCGCAGAAGGTCATAGTCGACGGTTTGCTGAGATGCGTGCAACTCAAGCCGATGACGCCAGACGTCGTGAGTTTTTGTTGCGCCAGTCAATGGTACAAAGCCTTGCTGACGCTGCCGCGATTCAGTAAATCGGGGAGATCGTGATGACCGACGCCCTGGGTTGGCGCGTGAAGTTTGGCGTGCTGGGCCCTTCTACCAATACCATTGTGCAGCCAGATTTCGATGATTTACGACCTGCCGGTGTCACCAACCATTACAGCCGTATCGTGGTGAAGGATGCACAAGCGATCTCAAACGAGAGCTTTCATGCTGGCACACTGGAGATTTCCGACAACACGCTGGCGGCCGTTGAGGGCGTGCTGACCTGTCGGCCTGACTATCTGGTCATGGGCATGTCAGCTGTCACATTCTATGGCGGCGCGGAAGGCGGTCGAAAGTGGCGAGAGGGTATCGAATCGGCGGCAGACTTGCGTCTGTCGATCGGCTCCGAGTCACTCGTCGCGGCACTCAATGCGCTGGGTGGCATCAAGCGTGTTGCATTCGTTTCTCCATACTTCCCGGTCGCCAATAAAGCGGTCAGCGAATTTCTCAGCGATTACGGTTTCAAGACCGTACGCGACGCGTGCCTTAAATGCCCGAGCTGGACAGCCATCGCCGAAGTGCAGGAGAAAACCCTAATCGGAGTATTACGGGATCTAGATGGCGACGACATCGATGCGTTGATCCAGGTTGGCACCAATTTGTCGATGCTGCGTTTGGCCGATAGCGCCGAGCGTTGGCTGCAAAAGCCAGTGGTTGCCATCAACGCCGCAACTTACTGGCATGCCCTGCGCGCCAATGGCATTGACGATCAAATGGCCGGTTTCGGCAGACTATTAGCCGAGCACTAGCACCAATGCACTACGACTACGTCCCGATCACCGAGCGCGGCCCGCTACGATTTCCTGACGATGCGAACGTTGCATTGATCCTGACGTTCAATCTCGAGACCTGGGATCTGATCAAAGACACTGACCAGGCTTACTATGCTGGTGGACCGGCGATTCTACCAAATGTGCTGCCTGGCAATATACCGGACTATCCAAACTATACCTGGCGTGAGTATGGACAGCGGGTCGGTATCTGGCGGTTGTACGAGTTGTTCGACGAGCTTGGCGTTCAAGCAAGCTGCACAACCAACGCTGTGACTTTTGAGCGGCGTCACGCAATGGTAAAGGCATGCCTGGACCGCGGCTGGGAGCTTCTAGCGCATAACTTTGAACAAGGCGAACTACTCACCGACTTTGCGCACGATCCTGCGGCTGAAAGGGAGGTCATCGCGCGGACGATCAATCTGTATACGCGTTATGTCGGGCGCAAGCCAAAAGGTTGGTTGTCATCGTCGTTGCGCGGCACCCTGTCGACCGCCTCAATCCTACGCGAGAACGGCTTTGAGTTTTATTGCGACATCATGAACGATGATCAGCCCTACCTGATCGATACGGACGCTGGACCCATCGTGTCCATACCCTACTCAAATGAAATCAATGATTTTACGATCATCACACGCCGAGGCCACACCACCGACGAGTATCGCGATATCCTGATCGAAGAGCTCAACGTACTACATGCCGAAGGTGCAAGCAGCGGAAGAATCATGAACGTCGGCATTCACCCGCATGTATCTGGTCGGGCGTATCGAATTCGTGCGCTACGTGAGTTTCTCGAATACGCAAAGGCTTTGCCGAACGTCTGGTGGCCGACGCGCGAGGCTCTTGCTGCCTGGTATCTTGCCAATTCCGCTGATCATATGCCGACGCTGAGCTCGCGGTAGCGACACGGACTGCCAGGACAACGAGGAATCCTGCTAGCCCATCGATCAGAGACTGCCATACTTCGCGATTCTAGGCAGGGGTTCTTGCCAGACGCAGTGGCAGCATACGAAGACGATCATCCCGCAGTGCCAGTCGAATAGCCGGCATTGCATACATGCATCGACAAGTATGACAACGTTCACTGAAGCATCTGGAAAACACCGTTTTTCTGTTATCTTGAGTGTCGCTCATTAAGCCGTTGAGAGGGTCCCGCGGAACTGAGCAGGGCGCAGTCGGTCTATGCCATTAAAGAAGGTGGCCTGAGATGTTCGATGACCAGAAGTAGATTCCTCGTTGTGGTCGCATGCGTTGTACTTGCGAATGGCGTGCACGCGGATGAAGCGCGCTTTGAAGTCACGCCATGGCTCGGCCTTGTTACCGGTGGCAGTATTGACGATGTCGTCGATGACGAGACACTGGACCTCGGTGATGGCAGCTATGCCGCGCTGAGTTTCAATATCGCCGCGCCGAACGGTGGCAGCTATGAGTTTTACTATGCGCGGCAGGACACGGACCTTGAGTCCGGCGGCTTGTTGGCGGCAACACCCGTCCTGGATTTGACAATCGAGTACCTGCAGTTTGGTGGCACCTACGGATTCGAAACAGATCAAGGGTTCCAGCCCTATGGCCTGCTCACCATCGGCGCCTCTCGCTTCACCCCGGACGCGCCTGGCCTTTCGGACGAAACGTTCTTTGCCGCCACCATTGGCGCAGGTATGCGCTTTGATGTCAGTCGAGCGTTGGCGATTAAACTGGAGGCTCGCGCCATGGTTAACTTTGTCGATAGCGACTCTGCGATTTTTTGTGACCGCGGTGGCGGCAACGCCAACTGCGCGGTTGCCATTCGTAGCGACTCTATTATCCAGTGGTCCGCGTCAGCCGGGTTAGCTTATCGATTCTGACTACTTGCCCGCGCGCACCAGTATCAGACGTGAGCCGTTAGCACGAACCGATTGCTCAGTGTGCAGTGGATATACGGACGTCAGTGCGGATACGAAGTTGTCCACAGACCCGGCTTTGAAGCTGCCACTGACACGAAGCTCGGCAAGCGCTGGTTCGGCAAGCTGAACTTCATGTATAGAGTAGCGATTGATCTCGTAGACGACCTCTGCCAAGGCTTCGTCCTTGAATTCCAAACGTCCCTCTCGCCAACCCAATGCGCGATCAATAGCCTCATGACTAACGGATTCTGCCCTTTCCAAGCTCCCGCTAACTCTCTGCCCGGCAGTAAGCTGGATCGTCTGCAGGGGCTCAGGAGCCGCATCGCGATCAGCCAACTTCAGCTTTGCGACTTCAACTTTGCCCTCGAGCAAAGTCACGGCGACGTCGCTGCGATCGAGACGCACTTCAAACTCGGTACCAAGTGCGGTGATCCTCTTGTCACCGGCATAGACAACGAAGGGTCGCGATCGGTCAGTAGTGACACTGAACAGTGCCTGTCCCTGTAGCAGGAAGACATCCCTGCCCGTCGACGAAAACACCGTCTTCAATCGTGTTGCCGTATTCAGGTCTACCGTGGAGCCGTCATCGAGAACAAATGTAGACCGTTCACCGACGGCCGTTTCGATGAGCTGGCTGGCCGGCGTTTGCGCCGGGATGACAGCCTCTTGAGCGATGACAGGGACAATTGTCCGCTCTGGCTCTGCGACGAACTGATAAAAGCCGATGGTGCCGAGGCCGACCAACACCATCGCTGCCGCGATACCCCGCCACAGGTAGCGCTTGGTCAGGCCATCCGGTGGACTGACACTACGCAGGATCGCCGAGTGGCGCAATCCGAGCATTTCGGGCTGACGATCGAGGCCTTGAGTCACGAGCCAAGCGCGCTCGATCTCTCTGTAGGCATCCCGGTGAGCATTCGTCTCGTCCAGCCACAGGTCGAACGCCTTGCGCACCGTGACGGGGCACTCATCGTTGCGTAGTACCGTAAACCAGTACGCGGCCTGTTCAATTAAATCGCCGTCAGGTAGCTGCAGTCTTTCACTCATGATTCCTTGTCCTTGATTCGCCGTGCCAGCGCAGCTAGCGCAGCAATCATGTGCTTCTCAACGGTACTCACGGACAGCTCGAGCACTTCGGCGATCTCTCTGTATTTCAATCCATCGAACCTGTGCAGTAGGAAAACAGTCTGCGTCTTCTTCGGCAGTGACTGGATAACACGCCTTGTCATCTCGAGGTCTTCCCGGGACATCAACAAGCGCTCGGGAGAGAACACAGTGCGATGTCCATGACTTTCTTCGTCGAAAGGCTCATGAGCCTTTGCGCGGTGACTCTCAGCACGTCTAGCTCTGTCGCGTAGCAGATTCGCAGCGACACTGAACACATACGCGGCCGGGTTGTTGACATCTCCCGGATTGGTCAATCGCGCAAGCTTGGCGAAGACCTCCTGAACGAGGTCTTCAGCATCGGCCGGCGATGACACACGGCGCCCGAAGAAGCCGCGCAGCGGGGTCGCGAACTCGTCCACGATTGACTCCAGCCACGCCGACTCCAGCGATGTTGGCCGCTTTGTCTGTTGGTCTTCACGCATACGTGTTATCCATCGTGTGTCATTATCGGGCACCCTTGCTTAAAAGGTTGCCCGAACACCTACCGTAAACGTCCTGCCGCCATCGATCAGCAGCGCTCTGGGGAAGAAGAAATCCGGCGAGCCTTCGCCACCAAAGGAACCAATACCCTCTGACGCAAGCGCGTCCGACTGGCCTCTCAGCAAATTGTCTGCTTCGAAGAAGAACATGTACTGCGTATCGAAAAACTCGGTTGCATAGGTTGCAATCAAATCCAGGGTATCGAAATCAGGGATTACCGTATTGAGGTTGAACTCGTCATAGAAACGCACGCGCTCAGACTGGTAGGTATAAAGCAGTCGACCCGAGAACCCGCCGGTCTGGTAGGCCACCGATAAGTTACCTGCCCATTCGGCTTGGTTGGCCAGCGGACGATCGATGGTCAGCTGAAAGGCATCCCCATTTTCATCACGAGCATTCACCAAGGTGGCGAAGTTGGCGTCGGTCCACGTGACGTTACCCAGCAGCTGTATATCCTTCAGGAAGGCCGGCCAGCTATCGGGGAAGAAGTCGAGGTTTGTGGCGCCTTCCAGCTCGACACCTTGAATCTGGCCACCGTCGCCATTCTCAGGGCGCTGCAAGAGATACTCGGTATCTGCGTTGAGACTATCAAGTAAGCCTGTGAACGACGCATCCAGCGGTGTCAGAATTGCTCTCGCTCTATCTTCGATATCAGCGGGCACATCAGCCAAATTGACGTTGGTGAAGTTGTCCTCGATGTCCTTGTAAAAATAGGCAGCCTTCACATAAGCGGGTCGACCCGGGACATAGTAGTCGATGCCGATCTCGAAATTATCGCTGATCGTTTGTTCGAGGTCTGGATTGCCTTCGCGAATCGTCACGCGGTTTTGCGTTGGGCGAAGATCAAAAATCAACGCCTGAGGGCGGTTGATCGAACGCACGTCAGGATTGAATATTGTCCGATTGTACGCAAACCTGCCAACCCAGCGGTCATTCGGTCGCCAGGTCGCCACGAGGCTCGGCAGAACTTTGTCGGCAGACGCTGAGTTATCGAAAAAGTCGATCAGGCCCACATCGAACAGCGAGTTGCGATCAACGAACACACCATCCGCCTGGCGGATACTGGGCGAGCTAATCGCATTGCCCACGTAGTCGCCTGATTCGAAACGCACGCCGCCGGTTACGGTTACCGGGCCGAAGCTCCACTCACTCTGAACAAACGCAGCGATCAGCTCTTCTGTCGTGAGCGCAGTGGATAGGGCGCCTGCGCTGACTGAAGGATCAACAAGGTTGTCGGTAAGACGATAGCTGCCTGGGTTAGCCAGCTCGAACGCCGCAATCTGCTGGAATAGCGACTGGGCGCTACCTTGCGCAGGAGCTGCGCCAAGCGCGCCTGGCGCGTTTATACTGCCGAGGTTGAACAGTTGGAACGCATCTGCACCAAAACTACCGAGCGTTTGGCGCGTGGTACCGATACGAACATAACTCTGACTGGTGGGAATATTGGTATTGGACAATACGTCGTCCGAGTTTGTGCGTTCAACATCGTTGTACTGCACACCAAATTTCACATTACGTAGCAAGTCTTCGCCGAAGTCATACTGAGCTTTGAAGCGCAATGATGCGTTTTCGGATTCGTTCTCACGCTGGCTCTCAATCGCGGAGGCGATGTAGTAGCTCTCTGGGTCCTGGAAGAATTGCCGGCCGGCATCCGTTAAACGAAGCACCTGGATCTGATCCGCCGTCACGCCAAAGACGCCATCGACAATACGATCTACGCCGTTCGAGTCGGGCGTGACGGTATAGGCGTTGGCATCAAATAGGTTAAAGACATCGGTGTTCTGATCAGACAGCGTATTGACTGTGTAGGAAAGCCGTTGGTCTCGGGTACGGCTCAGGCCAACGTCGTAGTCGAGGGTCCAACGGTTGAGGAACGTCTCTCCACGAATACTGAACACATCGGTGATCGTCGACTTCTCTTCAGATGATACGCCGTTGGTTGGCCGAAACGACCGGTAGTAGGTTCTGCGACGCTCTTCGCCACCAAGCTCCGGCACTGGCATGTCAATACTACTGCTCAGGGTGGACACCGTAGTGCGTTGGCTCAATGACAGGTCTTCATTGTCAATGCGCTGAAATTCAAACCGCAAGCGTGTGGACTCGCCCAGATCAAGCGCACTGAACACTGACCCCGTCCACGTGTCGACTTCGCGGTCGTTTACTGTGTAATTAGTACCCGTCGTCAAGCGCTGATCGAAGGCGGCATCGAACGGAAAGTTGAACGTAAATGGCAGCCTGAACGTACTTGTGAATCCGGCCGGCAGCACCGGTGGCAAAGCGCCGACGACTGTCGTGCCATAGTTGCGGCGGCCAGTATTGCGGAATTGGCCGTTGGCGCCGATCGCAAACCGGTCGTTAATCTGCATGACACCCGACAGGTTGAATTGCGTTTCATCGCCAAACTCGCTGTCACCGCTGAATTCACGCTCAATGCCGAAACTCAGGTGACGCTCGCCGTAGTCCAATGCGCTCTTGGTTTCAATCTCTATCAGTCCGCCGTTACCGGTGCCTTCGTACTCTGGAAGCAGGCTCTTCTGGATCGTGATCTGGGAAATATTGTCGGCAAGGAAGCCGGTTAAGTCGACCGCACGCTCAATGCCTGTACCTTGCAACTGCAATCCGTTGAGCTGGATGTTGATGCCCTCAGGTGAGATGCCGCGAACGGACACCTTGTTACCTTCGCCGGTCGCGTCATCCAATTCAAATGTAATGCCAGGCACGCGCCGAAGCGCTTCTGCAACAGTTTCCGCCGGAAAAGTGCCGAGCAGGTCGGCAGACACAACCGTTTGGTTGTTCTCAGCGTTCTTTTGCTGGTTTAATGACTGTAGGAAGGAAGAGCGTGTGCCATAGACATAGATGGTATCGACCCCGCGCAACGTCATGCTCAACGACAGCTCAGTGGCGCCATCAGCGGTAACGGTAACCGTCTCACTAATCGCATCGGCGCCAATGTAAAAGACTGTTAACCGGTACTCTCCGGCAGGCACTGTCGAAAATCGAAAAAAGCCACGCTGGTCGGTTGTCGTGTCCAGGCCCGTACCTTCGAGCCGGATCGACGCCCCCGCCAGTCCCGCGCCACCCACGGCACTGACAATACGTCCCTCCACCGCGCCGAAGCCGGACGCAGCGGCCGGCCCCGTGCCAGCGGTTTGAGATGCGGCTGACGAAGCGGATTCCTGCGCCGATTGCGCCAGCAAAGCGGCTAGTTTGATGACAAACACGTCGGGGCTGGTTTGCTCTGCCGCAAGCCCCGTGCCTGACAAGACCCGGGCAAGTGTGTCGGACGGCGTGCCCTCAATGGTCGTCGAGGCAGGCACCTTCTGCGCGACGATCTCTGGTGCGAACAGTATTTCCACATCGGTTTCCGTGGCGATTCGGTTCAGAATCGTTGCCAGGTCGTCTGTTGGCTGATCTTGTGCCAGAGCAGCGGCGACCAAGCCGTTAGCGGACAATAGAAAGATGCCTAGCGCTATGGTGCGCAGTAACCCTGAAAGTTGTTGCATTGTTATTCCCTGATTTCTTATCGCGAAAACTCGCCCCCTATGTCCTACGACGCAGAATACGAGGATTACCTCCATTATTTCGATCTGATTGAGGCATTTGATCGCCACTGCGTCTTATTATTGTGTAAGTCCTTCCTTTCACTAACTGGCGACCGCTATGCAAACACGACTCATTATTCTCGTTTCACTCCTTGGGGTTTTGCTCACGCATCCGCTGCTCGCAAATGAGACAGGGCCAGCTATAGAGCAGGTCTCACGACCACCGTTTGCGCACACCGTTAGCGACTTGCCATCCGACCCCCGGCTGATTTACGGCGAGTTGGAAAACGGCCTGCGCTACGCGGTAATGCACAACGCAACGCCATCCGGCACCGCATCGATGCGACTTCGTATCGCCGCCGGCTCGCTTGACGAGACCCCGGAGACCGCCGGCATTGCACATTACTTAGAGCATATGGCGTTCAACGGCTCGGAAAACATCCCCGAAGGCGAAATGATCGCGCGCCTGGAGCGCTTTGGCTTGTCTTTCGGCGCCGACACCAACGCACACACGAGCTTCGATGAAACGGTCTACAAGCTGAACCTGCCTACCGTCGGCGAAGCCATTCTGGATGAGTCGTTCTTCATCATGCGTGAAACGGCCGACAAGCTGCTGCTCAAACAAGATGCGATTGATCGCGAGCGCGGCATCATCGTGTCGGAGAAACGGTCACGCAATACCAACAGCTTCCAACGACTAGTGGAGCAAATGCGCTTTTATACCGCAGGTTCTGGGCTGGTCGACAAGCTACCGATTGGCACAGATGAATCCATCGCAAGCATCAACGAAGACCAGATGCGGGCATTCTACGAAGCGCACTATCGGCCCGACAAGGCGTTCTTTGTGTTCGTTGGCGACGTCGAGCCTGAGCAAATCATCGACCGCATAGAAGAGACCTTTGGTGATTGGTCAAACCCTGAGACAGAAGCGGTTTTCTCGAACTTCAAGATTCCAGAGATGGCGGGGCAGCGCGTCGGATATCACATGGACGAAGAGGCGCAAACCGAGGTCACACTTGCCGTGGTACACCCGGGCGCCGAAGTCATCGACAACAGTGACCGTCGTCGCGACCGGCTAATCAATCAGCTGGCGAGCGGCATCATGAACAGTCGTCTCCTGGAGCTCTCACAGAAACCCGAAAGTGGCGTTCTGCGCGGTATCTCTCTTATCGGGCGCTATATGAACAAGGCGGAGTTTGCCAGTATTCGTGTGGGCGCACAGCGCGGCGACTGGGCGCTGGCGCTGGAGGTTGCAGAGCAGGAGCTTCGTCGAGCGTTAACATTCGGCTTTAGCGAAGCCGAATTGACGCTGGAGATCGAGCAACGGCGCGCCGCTTATGAGGACAACGCGAAAAGAGCTGGCACACTGCCAACGCACGGCCGTTTCGGCGGTCTGGTCGATGCCGTAGTTGGCGCCTACGACAACAATCGCGTGCGCGTGCACTCGGAAGACTCGCTCGCTTGGTTCAATAGCATCATTTCAGATATTGACATCGAGGTTGTAGAGCAAGCCTTCAGGCAAGCCTGGGCTGACGTTGACAATCTGTCAGTATTCATTGGCACCAGCGCCATGATCGATGAACCGCGCCAGGCAGCCCTATCTGTACTGGACGTGAGTCGCTCCCAGGAAGTGCTTGCGCCTCCACCACCCAAGGAAATCAAGTTCGCGTTTGAACCTGACCGCGAGCCGTCGACTGTTGTCGAGACGCGTCACGATGAGGAGCTGGATACCTACCATTGGCGGTTATCCAACAATGTCCTTGTCAACTTCAAGCAAACCGATTTTCGGGATAACGAAGTGCTGGTTCAGAGTCGCATCGGTGACGGCGCACTGTCTATTCCCGTCAAGGACGAGGGATTCAGGCGCCTGGCACTCAACCTGCTCTCGCGCGGCGGCGTCGGTGAGCTCACTGAGCTTGAACTACAGCGGCACATGAGCACCAAAAACTTCAGTTGGCGGCTGTTCTTTGCCCCCGATGCAGATGCATTCATGCTGAGTGGCAGAGCACCGACCGACGCATTGCATGATCTGCTCAGCGTATTGGCATCACGTATAAACGACGCCGGCCTCCGCCGCGACGCGGGCGAGAATTACAAGAAAAAAATCCGCGCCTGGTATGACACGCATGATGCGACGCCGGGCAGCGTATCGAGCCGCTGGGTGCCGCGACTGGTGCGTTCTGGAGATGCGCGCTTCGGGTTTGACGATATCGACAGCTTCCTGGATGCCGATCATGACCGGGCAGCCGAGTGGCTGCGTCAGGCGCTCAGCGAAGGGCCCATTGAAATCACGATCGTCGGTGACGTTGAATCCGACGCTATGCTCGCGCAGGTTATCGATACCTTCGGCGCGCTCGATGAGCGATCGATGGCAAAGGGCGACTATCCAGAGATGCAGAGCCTGGTGTTTCCAGACAACATCCTGGAGCCAGTGACCTACTGGCACGCAGGAGAGCACGACCAGGCGCGACTTGAGCTGTTTTGGCCGGCCCCCGATGGACTTGATTCTGTGCGCGCCACGCAGACGCGCATCATCTCATCCATTCTTCGCAACCGGCTGATCACCAACGTGCGCGAAGCCGCAGCGACCAGCTATTCCCCGGCCGTCGGTTGGCACGGTGACGAAAACTCGCAAGATTATGGCTATGTGCGGACTGTGGTGGAGGTCGATCCCAGAGATCTTGATCTGACCTTATCGATTATTGAAAGCACTGCGACCGACCTCGGCGATGGGAACATTAGCGCTGACGAGTTAGCACGCGCCATCGAGCCATTGGTTGGCGATGTGGCTGCGGCCAAACAGACCAATCGGTACTGGCTCAACGTGCTTGCCGATGCACAGAGCACGTCGCGTGGCATCGATATGCACAGCGTGGTTGAGATGGTGGCCCGAGAGACGTCGCCGCAGGACCTTGCGCCACTTGCCGAAGAAATCTTCGCAAGTCAGGCGCCGGTCGTCGTCCAGATTCTGCACGAGTCGCTGCGCGACTCACCGGCAGGCGCCGAGGCCGTCGCCCCGTCACTCGACGGGTCGTAGCCGCGTCGTGTGCTAACGTAAGTTTGCTGGCTGCGAGGTCGAGACCGAGTCAGCCGTTTCCGGCAATATAGCTGCGCATCGCGTCAGCCTCTGATTGCACTTCGTTAAGCCTCAGTTGCAGGAGGTCACGAATGCTAATCATGCTGACGAATTTGCCGTCGGCGAGTACCGGCATGTGCCGCATGTGCTTGGCGACCATCGTTGCCATGATACTTGCAGCACGGTCAGTGGCCACACAGGTGACGACCTTTTCCGTCATCAAGTCTCGCACTGGCTTCTCGAGCAAACCGTCGCCCGCCTTTTGCAACCCGCGAACAATGTCGCGCTCGGAGATAATCCCGACGACTTGGTCGCCATCCGTACTGACAATCAATGCACCGACATTGTTATCAGCCAGTACATTCAAGGCCTCTCGGATCTTCGCGTCGGGCTTCACAAATGCCCTTTCCGGGCTTAGCTGTGTATCGAGAATACGCTGAACTGTCACTATGATCTCCTTTCGCTAGTGTTGCGGATGGGAATCGCTGCAATACGGCCCGGACCTGCTTGGCAGCCCATAGACAATCGAGCAGCGCTGCGTCACGCGAGTCAGATTCGATAGAGGCAGCACTTACCATGTAGTCTGGTTCACGAACGATAGGCACGACAGGAGTCGACTCACGGTCGTAACCGACTGCGCGCGATGTGTTGACGACTATCTCGTCTAGCTGGCCTCGAGATATCGCCTGTATCGGCAAGTTGGCAATGCCCATCAGCGCCGTCGTACGGAACAACTGAAACACTTAGTACCCCCCGTACTATCCCTAATCATATGGCAAGCGCGCCATGACGATCTTGCTGCAAAACTAACACAATCACGGTGCCATCGTATGCGGACGAAGACGGCAGGGAGAAGAACAAATCCAAATCAAGGTTAGACGCCTGTAACCACCGGGGCAACGTGATCAGCGAACGGAAGCGTTGACCTATGACCTCCTGCCCGAGAATTTGGCCAATCCAAGTTAGAAGGTCCGGCCAATTCACGTACGCTGATGACTGCTCGGTGGGTTGGGGTCAAAAAGTCAAGATACGCCGAAGTGCGACTTGCGTTCGCGATAGCTACTATTCGCATTTTGCCTTGCGTCAATGCAAGTCGATCCAAGTTTTCGTCGCCGCAATGCGGCGCTAGCGACTGCCAATCGCGCTGGCCTTACGCCAAGATTTACCAGTCATGGCGATTCACCATAGATTTCCGCGCGCAGCGCATCCAATTGCTCGCGAAGGTATTCATCCTGTGACTTGCCATCCGGAATATTGCCAGCCAGCGCACGCTGCACAATTGCCGCCTCGCGTTGTTTATAACGCTCAAAGCGTTCGTCCAGGTGGGCCGTGGAAGGTGGCTCGGCACGCTCTGAGTAGGCCCGTTTGACGGCCTCCAATGCTTGCGCACGCGCAACCGGGTCGTCGGCGTGGATGCGAGCTTGCATTGTGCCTTCGAGGTAAAGCGCCTGCGCATGCGTCAGATAGCCGGCCGCCTGCTGTTCACGAATCTGCTCGGCCAGACGTTCCGCCTCGGCGAGATTCTCGTCCATGCTGCGCGAGTCCAGTGTCGCTAGGAATGCCTCGATATCGTCGCGAAACCGCAGCGGCTCGAAATAGGCCTCCAGCGCGCGATCGCGATCGCTAGTGTCAATCTCGACCCCACCGTCGGCGCTACTGCTCAGCTGTGTTTGCGCCGCCGCTGTCGACGCGGCCGGCAGCGCCGCTCGGTCAGGATCGTCCGTCCGCTCGCGAATCGAATACGCCAGCGCTGAGACAATGACGACGGCAACGACAGCAATTAGAAAATAGGTGCGCATATAACGATATTGCGACACGCGCATGGGTGTCGCAAGTGCGTGATTTGTCAGCGACGAACGCAAGGCGCACAATAATCACAGGCGGCCGCGCGCGAGGCCCTCGCCATTGTTGCGCCAACGCATGCGCCCGCCGCCGTTCACTGGGGGAATAATTCGGGGGTAACTGATCATGTCCATATCGCGTATCGTTGCAGTGGCTGTCATCGCCATCAGCCTTTCAACGCCAGCCAAAGCCGAGTTCGGGGACTATTCGGCGTGGCAAACATTCTGGAACACACTGTTCCCGTTCGGCGCCAATAATCCGTTGACCTCAGCCGAGCGCAACGCCGAGCGCTATCCTCTGCTGAGCAATCCGCGGGGCTTCAACGACGGCTTTGACCGGCGCGGTTGGCTGCAATGGCAGACTGTGCAGTTGCACCCGAGCACCGGTGCTATCTGTGGAAACGGCTCGCCATACAAGTTTTTCGTCAATCGTGTCGCTCACACCAGTAACACCGTGCTGTACTTCGAAGGCGGCGGTGCGTGTTACGACTACGAGAGTTGCTCCGGCGCAGCCGGCGTGCGCGGTGCGCGCAACCCAGACGGTATCCCCGACAATTATCTGGCGCTGGATAATCCGGCGACGTCACTGGTCAGCCCGTTTGTGTTTCGACTGCATCCCTACTCGCGAGTGAAGACGCAAGATTGGAATATTGTCTATGTGCCGTATTGCACAGGGGATGTTTACGGCGGTGATCGCACAGTGATCTATGAAGACCCGGCCGGCGCACAGCCGCCGCTGGCTTACCATCACAACGGTGTGCGCAACACGCGTGCGATCCTCGCTTGGCTGCGCAGCAATCTGCCGCGTTCCGGGCAGCAGCTCGTCACCGGCTGCAGCGCCGGCGGCGCCGCGTCTTTGGTGAGCTACCACCCGATACGCCGCGACATGCAAGCGCGGCGCAATTTCATGATCAACGATTCCGGCCCGATCTTCCCGACTGAGGCCAACACGGGAACGCTGGCGGACAACCCATCGCGGCCGCTACATATGCAGATTCGCGAAGTCTGGGGCTTGGATGCGGTTATTGACTATCTGCAGCAGGATCTGTCCGGCATTCGGTTGGACAATCTTGGCACGATCAATACGGCACTGGCGACGCGCTACACCGGGGATCGGCTGGGTCACACCGGTTTCCAGCAGGACCTGAACTACTCGTCCTATTCGTACGAGCGATTCTACGACGATACGCGCAATGCGCCCGATCAGGCGGCGCTGGAAACAGGCCTGTTGTCTCGCTGGGCAATCGATACCGGCAAACTGCGCACGCAGCTTGCCGGCTTGCCGAATTTCGGCGGCTATTTTCCATACTTTCGCGATGTCAATGAGAGCCACTGCACCAGCATCATCGATTTTGAGAACGGCGACATTCAGGAGGCTGGACTTGAGCTGTCCGACTTTATCAACAGTGTGCTGAACGGCGACGGCGCGGTGCTTGAAGGCTTCGAGACCGATCAGCAAGTCGATCGCGACAAGCCGCTCAATCTGATCTATGAGTTAGTGGACTTCATTCTCTGATTCGAAGCGGTCATAGCGCCGGAGCCCTTGATGGGCTCCGGCGCTCTTGCATCGGCGAGTGGGTTAATAGAGACGGCCAGCCACTGCATCCGGCATCCGGCATGAATAATACGGTCGATGACCGGCTCGAGGTATTGCAAGGGTGTATTAGCCTCGAGAACTGCGTGGCGCAGGGGAAGAGGCTTCATCGCGAGCCGGCGGCTGCAGTCAAGCCTGCGTGACCGCGGTTAATCAGCTTGCGCAGCTCAGCATCTGAATCTGTCCCTACGCTCGGGCATAAGCTTCGCAGCGGCGATACGACTGCCGTTGAGTTGGCGGAACGCATGCTGGAAAAAGACGTACCAACCAAACAGTGACTTCTCTAGCGAGCGTTCGCCTGCAACAAGGCGATCTCCAAGCGCTCCCTCATTTGATCGGGCAAATCAACGCGCTCAAGTAGTTCTCTACCTTTTGCCGGGTCCTGTCGCGCAGCCATAAAGATGATGGCAGCATATGTTGACTCGCGCGCTCGATCACCACCGATGCCACCAGCCAGGCGCAGCGCTTCATCTATGTCAATCTTGGACGAGGTTGCCAAGGCTGCTGACGTACTGTCGAACCGATCCCCCGGTGGCAGAGTATCCAGAAGCTCTCGCACTGCTACCGGATCCTCGTTAGCCAGCTGTGACACAACGCGCCGCTCTGTCTGGCGCCGCACCGCGGGGTCAGAAATCTCATCCAAACGCTCGAATGCTTGTTGGGGGTCTTGCCTCGAGGCGCTGTTGATCACTGTCATTAGAACGGCGTCCCGTAGTGTCGCGTCACCCGTTTGTGCTGCCAGCACCAGCGCTTGATCCGGATCGTTTCGAGCCATTTGGCCAAGCGCCGACAATTGTATGGCCTGCCGCGCCTCCGGCGTCGATGCGCCCCCTGCCAGTGCGAGGGCCTCATCCGCCATTTGCTGACGCGCCAGAGTCGATGCTAGCTGACGTCTGGCCTCGTCGCCGCCCGGACCGCTAAGGCCATTGACGATGTCCACGGCGCGCAATGGTTCAGCGGCCGCAATTTGAGAGATTACCTTGCTGACGGCCTGGCTGCGCTGAGCTTTCGGCAGCGACTGCGCCCAATTCAACGCACCGACTGGGTCCTCACGTGCCCAGGCCGTAGCGACTGGGTTAATACTGTTAATTCCCCAGGCATTGCTCCCCATTTGCTCGGCCTTTTTGGCCAGCAGCGGCATGTCATTCGGTGAGGCCGCCTGCAACAGTGAGCGCATTGCATTTTGCCGCTGCCAGGTACCAGCCATGGCATCAATCAGCGACAGTGATCGAGCCATGTCCTTTTCACCAATCGTCTTGATCACCCGCAGCAAGATCATGTCTTTTGACCCATAGACGGGCGACTGCGCCATGGCAAGCGCCCGATCGATGTCGTTCTTCGCGACCGCATTGATCAACGCGATCTCGAGCGAAGCTCTGTTGCCCGGCGGCAGGTCGGCAAGCAGCGCCATCGCATTCTCCGGGTTGTCTTCGGCCACGGTCGTAATCGCCAGCTGCAGCGCAGCTTGATTGGTTGTTTCCCAGCCCTTGTCTGCGAGCAGTTGAATTGTGCCTAGCGGGTCTTCCTCGGCCATCGACTGCAGAAGCTGCTCGCGGAGCAAGCGACGAGTCTTGTCATCAAAAATGTCATCAAGGTAGTCGATGGCATCTGTACCGTAGTCCGCGACCATCAAGCTGGCCAGGCGTTCGACGGCAACCGTCTTGTGGTCTCCATCCAGGAAATTGAGCTGCTGCATTGCAGCCTCCAGCGACTCGGCGTAGACGCGATCGATATCCAACGCTTGCGTTTGCGCGCTTGGTTCCTCGCCTAGCGCCTGCAAAATTTGTCCAGACCGTGGATCATCAAGCGAAGGCAGGGCGCTGTAGAACGCGTTGGCGATAGCGGCCTGGCCTGTTGTTCGCGTCGCCGCCTCGGCAAGCGCGGCTCCGAAATCCCGGGATGCCCAACCACGCCATACCGCCTCGCTGTAGTTGGCACCTGGCCGGTCCAAGGGTCCTTCGGCAAGCGCCAACGCCGTGAGTGGATCGATCTCAGTGAGACGCATGAGCATCACTCGCACGATTTCGTAGCGTTTGCCTGTTTGGGCGATTGATGCCGCTTGGTAGACGAGATCCTGTAGCTCTGAACTGCTTGCCCGCGCCGCAAGCGCATAGGCAGCTTCTAACTCAGCAAATTCTCCAGGCAGTGTGAGTACCTCGGAGACCGTCTGTATTGAGTTGTAACCCTCGCGCCGAAGCTGTGACGCTTGCTGCTCCGATATATCACCAGACTCGATCAGGTCAGCAGTCGGGTTCGGAGCCAATGTGCCTGTGGCCGAAGGCCTCAGCAGCAACGACCCAAACACGCCGATGACAATGCCAACACTGATGAACAGTACGCGGCCAGTTTTCATTCTTTGTGTGGCGGTCATGTGGGTCACCTCATGTTGACGACTGGCGTTTGGCAAGACTCCGCAGCCAAACCCTCGCGCGGTCGGACTAGCGAATCCAGTAAACAGCACACACCGACAACGGTAGCGGCTTGGCTGGTGTTGGTAAACCGGATTTTTCGATCTGGGCGAACCTCACGATATTGCCAGCGCAATTCGGCGAAGCACGACGTGAAGCCAGGCCCGCATTTCGGTGCGATCGATATAGCTTGAATCAGCCCGATCTTGATTCTCGGCAACACAAGACCTGGGACTATGTCATCCTTAGTGGGCAGATAACCAAAAAGCAGGGGGGAAATAGCCATGAAGACAGTGGGTATGTACTTGTTGATCGCTGGCATCGGTACCATTGCGCTAAACCAGTTCGGTATGGAGTTTAGCTTACTGGGATGGATCGATAACTGGGGAGAAACCGTAGGCTGGATGATTCGGGGCGGCGCTATTGTTGTTGGCGCAGCGCTATTCTTTTTGGGTAAGAATGCCGAGACATCGGCAGAGATCGAAGGCTGAAGTAATGCGTCGCTAACCCGTCGGCGAATCGTCGTCACGGGTTAGCGTCGACCTCGCTTCAGCAAGCGCTGCTTGCAGTTGCTGAGTGTGCCGATACGCCGTGCGCTGCTCCGCATCGGTCATGATACGCGGCTGGCTATCTGGCAATCGCTTCAGTTTGTCGGCGTAAGCGCGCTCGACAGTCTCGATATCGACTCGCTCCGGTACACCCAAAACTTCGTACCACGGCTTGTCATCAAGTGACTCAGGCGCTCCCTGAACATGGCGCATGACAAACGATACGACGAACCAACCAACGATACCGCAGAGGGTGATGATCCCAATTTCAACGGGGCTCATGAACCGCCACCAAGACGCGTGCGCCAGGCATCTAATGCAGGTGAGTCTGCCACGACTTGGTAGGACTCCAGTGCACGTCTGAAGTGTGCTTTCAAGTTCGCAACGTCGGCATCGGCCATTAGCAGGTTTGCGGCATCGAGAGGGTCAGTACGATGCGGATGCAGCGCTTGCTCGAACACTTTGCGATGGAAATTAATGGCATAGGGTAGGCAGACGAACGATTCGAACGCAATGATCAGCGACTGCTTCAGCGTCAACCCGAGCGTCTTACGCGCGACCATTAACCACACTGCCATACCCAGGATCTGCAAGTAGACAATGACGAATACGAGCAACAGTGGCCAATCACTTCCGGTTAGAAAATAGGCTAACGGAATAGCGACGAAAATCTCGACCAGCAATAACCAGCAGATGATTCTTGGCATCTGCAGCTGTTTCACCAATGTCGCCATGCGCTCTATGAGCGGCGCTGCTGCCGACGCCCCAGAGATCGGGGTTGGCCAGCGTAGACGAATGAGCAACGTTGATGGTCGCAACAACCCTGGGAAGACGGCGTAACGCCGACTAAACAGAAATCCTCGATCTGGTGTCACGGCACGGAAACGGCCGCCCGCTGAGTCAACCAGCAACAGCTCATTGCTGGCGATTAGGCGCCCTGTATCAATCAGGTAGAGTAATGCGCCTAACGCCAGAACAAGCAGATCCGAGCGTACCGGCAGATAATCAATCAACGGCCTTGTTTCGCGAAAACACTCTCTTGATTGCATTGCCAAAAAAGGCGAATAGTGCAAGCACGCCCAGGCCAATCATTTTGAAGAAGCCTTTACCGGCACCTTTTGCGACCGCCGCGGCAGCGCCACCCGTCACCAGCGCCGCCAGCCCGTAAGCGGCGAGCTTGTCGCCGTCTCGGTATTCGGCATAGAGGTTACCCGGCTTGTAGTCGAACCCGAGCAACATAGTCTCGAACTCGGCAATCGACTGATCAAGCGTCGCTGGATCAGCGACTAACGTCGCTGACATCACGCCAGTGCGGCCAAGCAGGCGCGTGTTGTAGTTTACGATCTGCTGACCCTCGCTCTCAGCCAAGACGGCCCAGGACAATCGATTACTCTTTTCGTCATAGCGTGGCTCAGCTTGCCAGCCGACAATCGTCATCTCCGGCCAGCCACGCTCACGCCGCTCTCGGTTGCCAACGTCCGTTCCGGCGCGGATCGATTCTAGCAATGCTCCTGAGTCGATTTCTTCATCGTCCTTGATATGCCCGGTATCCTCATAGCTGAAGACCGAGAACCAACGCTCATCGATCGGCGCGACGTAGTATTCGTCGACCGACGTCGGATTCTGATACAGCGCCATCAACTTCGCCGTGTCGTCAGCGTCTAGCCTGTCGTAACCTTCCGGTAGTGCGATTTCTGCCCGCGACGTGACATCGTAGGTGCCAGGTCCCTGCGAAAACTCAAGGCTTGAGTAGACGCGCTCGGCTTCGCTCATCTCAGCTGTTTCAGACCCTTCCTGCGCGTTCGCGACTGGCGCCAGAAAACAGGCGACGAGCGCGATGTATTTTGCGTGAATCTTCATTCGGTTAGCTCCCCTATGACGCACGCTCTGACATCCCCATGTCGGCGGCACGTGTTGATGTTATTGACGCCGTAAGAGGTAACGTCAATCCTCAGAGCTTAACAAAGTGGCCGCCGGTGAGATACGACGCGTGTCCTAGTTTGGCCGATTCGCTTAGATCCGCTGGAACGGCACCTTGTGCTATGCGAGCCACGGAATTCATGGCATACGGCAAGAACGTTCATGGCTTGGACACGGGTCAAGAAGAACAAATAGACGCAAAGAAGCACCAGTGCCGAAATGACGGAGAATCTGATGACGATGAGTACGGTCGCGGCGATCATCGTCGCAGTCTATCGGTGACATGCCAGGACATAGAGTCCTGGCATGTTCCGAAGTTGCCTGTTGATTGCCTGATCAACTCATTGCTTGCATCCGCCTTCGCTAGCCAGGCCTAGTCAGTTACTCCTGCCGTAATCTAATGCGCTCAAGCTCGGCGACCTGGCCAAAGCCATAGGCAAACAAGACCGAGTTTGTCGCAGCATCATAAGTAAGGCCGTTCGGGAAGCGCTCATCAGCGATCTTGCGGTTGCGTTCGCGAATGCTGCCATTGTTGCGGATCACCAAAATTTTTCGGGCGGCGGTTGAGGTTGCGAACAGCCGATTTTTGACATACGCCATGTGGCCGACCGCGAAACCATCGGGCGCTTCGACGCTGGCGAGCAACGTCTGTTTGCCTTTCGGGGAAATCTTAATGATAGAGCCTTCATTGAAGTTGGCCACATAGACATTGTCGTGATCGTCAATTGCGGTTGCGACAGGCGCAGCGAGCAGCCCACCCTCAGCCAGCGCGCTAACCACACCATCGGGTGTAATCTTGGTAACGGTCGTCCCATCGCCCAAGCCAACGCCATACTGCGAAACGATCACGTTGTTTTTGGAGTCCACAACAATGCCAGCAGGCCCAGGCAGCACATCGGCGAACTTGGTAACCTCTCCATCCGGTGTGATCTTGCTGACCGTTGCGTCGTTGAAGTTGCTGACGTATAGATTACCGTCGCTATCGTTGGCCACATCAATCGGCCCCGCCAGGCCGGACGCCTGAATGAACGTACGCCCGTCAGGCGCGATGACGAATACGCGATCGCCGCGAAAGCCTTCGGCCGCATAAATCAAGCCATCATCCGCTGCATGAATTCCATCCATTTCGATAACACGCAGTGGCAGCGTCTTTCCTGCGTGAACCATATTCGAAGTACTTACGGAAAGGGTGATGAGTAGCGCCGTAAACCATCGTAGTGTTTTCATTTCGTTGTCCTCGTAGGTTGCTGAACACGATCTACAGCGGTGAATCTGCAGTAACGGTGCAGCAAAACAACGACTATGTGATGAACACCCCGCAAACTGATGCCCAATGCCCTGACTTATGGCCGTGAAATTCCTTACTATCTGTGTCCAATCAGGACGGACTCGACAATTAACGTGAGAAAAGGGGAACAGCCATTGCAACATCGCACCATCGGTCTTGTGGCATTGATGTGGGCGAGTGTCGGCGCGGTACATGCATTATCCCGCTATACGGACATTGTTCGGTACAAGCTGGACATACCTTTCGCGATACAGGATATCGGTCTCTATGTGATTTCTTACTCGTCGTGGGTTGTCGTCACACTGGTCCTACTAAGGATCTTCAGCGCCAGTAGCTTTGTGTTTTCTTATCGACGGCTGGCCGCCATTTTCTTGGTTGGAGCGCTAATTTGGTTACCGCTGTATTTTGCATTCGACTTTACGATTGGCACGTTATTGGCGGGCGGCGGATGGGCGGAATGGCTACAAAGAGTGAGCCGTACCAGCGGGTCGATTGTGTTTTTCTATGCGGTCGTTTACGCATTGACGTTCGCGTTATGCATCGGTGTGGCGCTCGGTGCTAGGGCTCGTGTTGCCCAGGAAACGACTGCGCTACTCGAACGACAGCAGTCAAAGGCCGCTGTCGAGCTGGCCAAGCAGCAGATGCAGCTGATGCAGTCTCAATTGAGCCCGCATTTCCTGTTCAACAGCTTGAGCTCGATCAGTTTCTTGGCCCGAAGCGCCGAACCCATAGTGCAGGTGGACGCGATTGCCAAGCTGGGCAATCTGCTGCGGTTTACGATCGAGAATGCATCACGCAGTACAATCACGGTGCATGAAGAACTTCAGTTCGCGGAGGACTATCTCGGCTTGCAATCGCTGCGCTTTGGCGACCGCTTTGTTTGCGATATTTCTTGCGACTCACTGGTGCACGGCGCGCCATGCCCGCCTTTTTCGTTACAGCCGATGTTGGAGAATGTGTTTCGGCACGTGGTTGAGCAGATCGCTGATGGCGAAGAGGCGTCAGCCAAGTCGCCGGTGAACATTCGGGCCATTGTCGAGCAACGCGGCACCGATGTCTTTATGAGCGTGCGCAACTCCCCGAACCCATCAGTGGGCGACCCAGGAAAGGAGGTTGGCTCCGGGACAGGAATGAAAAACTTACGGGCGAGGCTGACCCATATCTATGGCGACGCTTTCTCTTTGCGGCATCAGGCCTCGCCCGAGAACTTCTGCGTTGAACTGCTGTTTCCCAACCGAGCGGTTAGTGATGCGCTTTAGCGCTTTCATCGTTGACGATGAATCAATGGCGCGTGGCAACCTCGTTCATGCGTTGCAGAAGCATGATCGCTGGACCGATCTCAAGACGTTTTCGTCTGGCAAAAACCTGCTGGCCGATGTTGTTCGCCACAAGCCGCAAGTGGTTTTTCTCGATATCCAGATGCCTGGAGAGGATGGCATCAGCATTGCGCACAAACTGATCGAACTCCGGTCACCACCGTTGCTCGTATTTGTCACAGCGCACTCTGAGCATGCCGTGGCCGCCTTCGAGCTGTATGCATTGGATTATCTTCTCAAACCCTTCGACGACGAACGCTTGGCGAGATGCGTTGCCAGACTCGAGCACGCGCTGGACAATCAGCCTGCTTATCAGAGTTCGCAATCGGCACAAGCGGCATGGGCGGGCGCCGAACAATTGGATCGCCTGATCATAAAATCCAACTCGTCTGTGCGTATTATCGACGTTCGGCAAATTCAGTGGTTGACGGCCAACGGCAATTACGTCGATATCCACCATAGCGAGGGCAAGCACATGTTGAGAGCCTCGCTGAAGCATGTACTGTCATGTCTTTCGCCCGCAGAGTTTATTCAAACACACCGCAGCCACGCGGTTCGTTGTGATCTCATCCGCGAAGTCAGATCCGAAGATAGCGATCGCAGCATCGTCACACTAGCAGGCGGCAACCGCATTCCCGTCGGCAAGTCTTTTCGCCAAACCCTGCTCGATCGCATCTGTCCTTGAGTCAAACTAGCAGCGCTCCAAGAGCATGTTCATTCCTTCCTAATCGAGCGGTCACGATGCCAGTGTGGTTCGCTACGGCTAGCCTGCGCTTTGACAGAGGTACCGGGACAGATATTGGTGATCACGGTTCTCGTACCGAACGCTATTCTTTGGGTAGCGGCGGATCAGCCCACTGTTCGCTGACGCCAGCCTGCACGGGACGCTCCAGGTAGGTCGAAAGGGTCACAAAAGTGTGGGTGGAGATCACACTTTCAAACGCGTTGATCTGTCGCAACAAAGACTCCAGAGCTGCTGGATTGGCTAGCCTGACCTTGAGGATCATGGATGTATCACCCGTGACGGAGTGGAGCTCTTCGAGCTCTGGCAACTCCGACAACCCGTCGAGCGCTTCACTATGTCCCCAGCTATGTGTCGCGACATGAACGAAGACCAACAACGGCCTGCCAATCGACGGGCCATCGAGCAGTGCCGCCGTGCCCTTGATGACACCAGCGGCTTTTAGCTTCTTGACGCGCTCGTGGACCGCGGGCGCCGATAGACCCACCTCACGCCCAACATCCGCATAGCCACGGCTCGCGTCATCCGCCAGAGCGCCTAATATTTTTCGGTCGAGACGATCCAGTGCAGCGCCTGGCCGACGGACCGGCCGAATCTTGTTTGCTTTTGTCACTTAGGGGTATCCATCGCTCATCTAAGAGAATATTGTTTCGTCATTATATCGATTTGTCGAAATTTATTCGTCGAATCATTGATTGGTATTAATGGAGTACCTATGAAACTCTCTGACTACGACATATCAGCCGAGCGCGGGTTTCTCTCTGATTTTGACCCGGACCAAGTTGCGCTGCCCACCCAGCTGGCGAGCATTCGGGAGTCAGCCCTGGCGTTGCCGCAGACCCTGCCAAGCGGCCGGATCAGAGCATTGCTCGCTGGGTTGCCAGCACATGACCTAACGACATTTTGTGCAACCGCAAGCGATGCGGAAATGCGCATCGCCATGGTTCATTACTCGTTTCTGGTGCAGGCTTATGTCTGGGGTGAGCCGGATGCGCCGACGCATCTGCCGCGCAACCTCGCGCAACCGATATGGCAGCTGGCCGAGGCGTTGGGTCAGCAACCCTTGCTGCCGTATTCTGGCTATGTCCTCGACAACTGGGGGCTCATAGACCCGCAAGGGCAGATCTCACTCGACAACATCTACATGTTGCAACCGTTCCTGGGTGGCCAGGACGAAGCCTGGTTTGTGCTGATTCATGTTGCGATTGAGGCAACGGCCGGCCGCCTGCTGGGCGAGTTTCCGGCATTGATGCAAGCGGCGAGCGCACGAGACAGCAACGCGCTTCAAGAGGGTTTGATCAGCATGAACGCGGTGTGGGACACGATCAATGCGATCTTTGACCGGATGCCCGAGCGCTGCGACCCATACATCTATTTTCACCGCGTGCGCCCATGGATCCACGGCTGGAAGGACAACCCGGCACTTGGGCCCGGCTTGATTTATGAGGGCGTCGACGCGACCGGCGGAAAACCGCAGAGCTTTCGTGGCCAGACTGGATCCCAGTCGTCTATTGTGCCGGCGATGGACGCTGTATTAGGGCTGGGACATGCAGATGACCCGCTACGTCGTTATCTGGATGAATTGCACGCCTATCGCCCGCCTCAGCATCGCCGCTTTATTGACGATGTACGTGCGCAGTCTGCGTTGCGCGACTTCGTGCGGGATGCTGGCGACGCGACGCTAACAACGCTGTACAACGACTGCGTCACGCAACTTGCACGTTTTCGCACGCGCCACCTTGAATACGCCGCGACGTACATCAATCGCCAATCGCGCGATCACGCCGGCAATGCTATCGATATTGGTACCGGTGGCACGCCGTTCATGAAATACCTGAAGAAACATCGCAACGAAACACAGCAGCAGTTGCTGCGGGATAAGTTGGCGGTGGGACAATAACGGACTAACGATCTCGTACGTTTTCAAAGTACCGGTCACACTGGCGCAGTTGATCTAAGGCATCGTTATCACGGCGCGATCCGCGCGGGTCATGCAACGCGAGTATTGGTGCTCTTTCAGTGTTGCGCAAAAAGCCTCGCTTGACGCTTTGTGTTATACAGATGATGACTCGTGCAGCCAGAGACCTCGCTTGAACGAACAACCCAAGAACATTGCAGAGCGAATTCGTTTTGCACGGCAGCGCGCGCAAATGGACCCAGCTGAATTGCGCACACTGTTGCGCGACTATGGCATCGATCTTTCCAAAACGGGTCTCCACCGTCTGGAAACGACGGAACCGAAGAACCCGAATCTGAGAATCATCGAGGCCATCGCAGAGATTACCAATGTGCCGCCTGGCTGGATTCTTTTTGGGAAGGGGCCTAGTGTGCCGGACACGGAAATTGGCAGCGCAATTCGCAGCCGTGTCATCGACACCATTGAGCTGATGGCTGGCGCGCTGGATCTGACGAGCCGTCAGGAATCAACGCTGAGTAACTGGTTGAAATCCGTCCGCGAGTCCAAGCCAAAGCGGATCAACAAACCCTAACCAATTCAGTATTGTTCACAATTTCGGAACATTTGTTCACTTTAATGGTTGACAGATGATTTTCTGCGCGTATACTCCCGCCCCACTATGAATAACTTCATGCAACAACTTGCTTTAGCCGCAGCCGCCAAACGGCGCTGGCATTCGTATGCCAACGCCAATGTAGACGGTGGCGTGCGTCTGTCCGGTATGAACGTCATACCGGCGCATATTGCGTTTAACCGTTGTGATTCGCTCACCACGAACAGTGGGGAACCGATGACTTAGCCTTCCCATGAATTTTTCTCGGAAGGCTCGAATTCAGAACCTTCCAGGGAAGCTCCAATAAGAGACCCCGGTCGGTTCAAACCTACCGGGGTTTTTTTTGCCTCGGCGGAACGCTCTTTAACAATGTGGATTGTGTAATCGTTGGGGCAGGGTCTCTCTTCTGGAGAGGCTGCGGCACTCAGACCCGGCTGCGCGCTCAGGCGCCTGCCCCGACACTATTGCTGGTGTAGCTCAATTTGGCAGAGCAGCTGTCTTGTAAACAGCAGGTTGTGAGTTCGACGCTCACCATCAGCTCCAATTTTCGGAGAGGCCTTCATTGGCGAGAAACCCTGGCTGTAAACCAGGTGCCCTAGCGGCTTTGTAGGTTCGACTCCTACTCTCTCCACCAGTGGATCGGTAGCTTAGGTAGCAAAGCAGCTGGTTGAAGCCCAGCGGACGGTGGTGCGATTCCATCCCGATCCACCATTCCTGGCATGTAGCTCAATGGTAGAGCGTCCGCCTGTTAAGCGGAAAGGTGTGGGTTCGAGTCCTACCGTGCCAGCCAGATAACGGGGGATTAGTTCAGTTGGTAGAACGTCGCCTTTGCAAGGCGGATGCGCGCGGTTCAAATCCGCGATCCTCCACCAGATTCATGATCATCGGTTTCAGCCGAGGTCTTGTTTAGCGGCCTGGCGCTGCTAACCGTCGGTAACGGCGGGAAAGGAATGCTCCCATGGCGTTTCGCCGGAACCTAGGTTTCGGTTAACCCAGGCAAGTTCGGTCTCCATTGTCCTCGGCAACGTCGGGGATAGCGACCAAGCGATGCGCGGAAGTAGCGTGACTAACGCACCGGCAACAGTCGGGAATGCGGGTCCGCGAAAGAACACGTGGTGGTGCAACCCGCTACACCAACATCGTAAATCGTTAGAGGCAACGAATAGTGCAGGCCAGTGCGAGCCTAGCAAGCAAGCGCGCCTGTGCAGAGTACTGGGGTTCTGGTGTGCAACCAGCGTCCTGATACTCGGCCAAGTAACCTGCAAGTGAACGGCACTCGGCGTGTTGTATTTCGTCGCCCAAAAGGCAACGAAGCGACAGAGGCGCGCACGTCGCAATGGGAACTCGTGTTTTTAGCTCAGAGGTAGAGCAATCGCCTCCAAAGCGATCGGTCGCCGGTTCGACTCCGGCATAACACACCGACAAGTAAACGCAAAGACGCGTCTCGGTACGTTTTGAAAGTGGCTTAATGCCGAAGTCCTCGGACAATTCGGCGGATTGAAGTGCCGCAAGCACATTAATCCTTGGCAACGCGCCGCACGGTTGAGTAGCCCTCATTCGGAGCTCGCAAGGCTCACGGTAAGCAAGTTGCTGACTAGAAATGTACGACGAGTGAATCGCCACACTCTCAAAAAAAGGCAGTCATGGTTATCGACTGGCATGCGCGTTTCGGCGCGGTGACGGTGGACAAGCAGGCAACCATTGCCAGGCAGGCAGTGGGTACTCCTGCAAACGGATAATTGCAAACGGCCTAGTCTCAGCCGTTTCCTATTTTTGCTGCGGTAGCTCAATGGCAGAGCATCGGATTGTCGATCCGAAAGATGTCGGTTCAAGCCCGATCCGCAGCGCCAGACTTTTGATCCGGTGGGCGAATGGTTAAGCCACGAGGCCTTCAACCTCGTAATTGCAGGTTCGAATCCTGTCCGGATTACCACACATGCGGGTGTGCGTTACTCGCAAATCTACTGTCGCGAAGCGACGCATTTCAGTGCTTGTCTCCAGGAGGACATATGAACATCAAGGAAATTGTGAAAGACAATACCGTTCGATTTGTTCGGTATCGACAAGGAATCGCTTACTACGGCGTGGACGTACCTGCCGAAGGCGCTTACGTTTTTCCTGTTCCGCTCGAGGACATTGGTGACGCAACGCTTGAGCTCGAAGACAACGCACTCATATTCATGCGTTACATCAAACGCGCGATTGGTGAAGGCTCTTTTATTCCTCTCGCATCATAACTCTGTAGACCGATAGCTCAGGTAGTAGAGCACGCGACTGATATTCGCGAGGTCGGCTGTGCAAGTCAGCCTCGGTCTACCAACTATCTGGGAGTAGCTCAGCCTGGTCAGAGTTCTCGGCTTGGAACCGAGAGGTCGCTGGTTCGAATCCAGCCTTCCAGACCAATACCGCGGGCAAGTGATAACGGCCGGCACTTCAGGCTTCGAGCCTTTCGCTGTCGGTCCGAGTCCGACTGCCCGCTGCAAACATGGAGACTCGCAAGGTCGGCGTGCTTATCCGGTTTGAACCCGGTGATGTCCTCACGGACGTGGGGGTTCGATCCCCTCAGTCTCCGCCAACGAACAATGGTGAATATAGCTTAACGGCAAAGCCCCAGACCGTGAATCTGGCAGATATCGGTTCGAGTCCGATTATTCACCCCAATCAACCGGAGAAGTGGCCGAGCGGCCTAAGGCACTCGTTTGCTAAACGAGAGGGACGTACTGTCCCACCCAGGTTCGAATCCTGGCTTCTCCGCTACATCCGCCTGTAGCTCAGTTGGATAGAGCGGCTGGCTTCGAACCAGCAGGACGGGGGTTTGAGTCCCTCCAGGCGGTCCACTCCGCTCTTGGCATAGTGGCTGTGCACCTGGCTTTTAACCAGGTGACGGGAGTTCGATTCTCTCAGGGCGGACCAATTCAATGCGGGCATAGCTCAATCGGTAGAGCACGACAGCGCCACTGTCAAGGTTGTGGACTCGATATCCACTGCCCGCACCAATGAGAGGGAGGTGGTCTCACGTGGGGTTCATAGTCCCACTCTTGCCAGTTCGATTCTGGCCCTCTCGACCAAGATTGTCCGATAGCTCAGTTGGTCAGAGCGCCGCTCTTACAAAGCGGAGGTCGACGGTTCGAACCCGTCTCGGACTACCAGGGTTGGGCAAGCGAGCGGCGTTCAGCGGTTCGGGTTTTGATCCCGTCTGGCGCACTCAAGCTCCCATCGCACGGTGTGTACCGAGCGAACCGTTAGCACCTGACCACCAAGGGAAATTAGCTCAGTGGTAGAGCATCAGACCCAAACTCTGATTGGCGCAAGTTCGAGTCTTGCATTTCCGAACCGACCTTCACTCGGTCTCATGGGTAAGGCTAACGCCTGCGGTTCGAGTCCGCGCCCCGGGCGAGGAAATCGTCCCATCCGCGTCCACTGTCGGCAAGGGCGTCGGGCTATCCAACAGGATGCCCAACGCCCATGCAGCAACGTTGTTGCCAGTCGATGTCCCGCCAGGTTGATCCAGCGATTGGTCCGCGCGGCTTCCTTCCCAGTCACATGAACGCTTTGGCCGACACGAGACGAGGGACGAGGTTGTGCGCACCAGTCGCCCGATCAACCGGCGCCATTGGTTCGCTTCATTGTTGTGGCAGTTGACGCAACCATTTTTCTACGTCTGGCGTAGCGCCGGACTGTCTTGGTATCACAAGTAAAAGGAGGTGATCGAGCGTGGCTGGTCTCAGTCGACTGGCAGCAGTTGAAAGACGCATTCATGAGCAGAAGGCCGGCCATCGAGCGATGACCCGGCCGTCGCAAGCGTTGCGTGAAAAGGAAAGCCCGTCGCTTGACGGAGATATCAATGAAGAAGGAGAACGCACCATGTTGTTCCTACAAAAGTTCGTCGTGCGCAAGCACGAACGCGGTCTCCTGTTTAAAGACGGAGACTTCATCAAGTTCCTGGCTCCAGGAACCTTTCGCTATTTAAGCCTGCGTAGCCGCTATTCGTTAGAGCGCTTCGACCTGACGGTCGCTGCGTTTGCGCACCGCTTGGCCGACTACCTGGTCGAGGCAGAGCGCGCCGAGATCGACCACCTCTTTCACGTCGTTGAAACCAACGCCGATGAAGTAGCGCTGGTCTATCTCAACGAGCGCGCCTCAGCCGTACTTGCTCCAGCCGAGCGCAAGCTTTACTGGAAGGGTGTGGTCAAGGTTCGCGTCGAGCGCTTCGACCTTAATGCGGGCATCGCGCTGGACGCTCGCCTGGCCAAACGCCTAGTCAACGGTCACAAAGCAGATGTACTTGCAGTTGTAAACAAAGCGGTTTACGCGCGGATCGTTCCTGACGGCCATGCTGGCCTGCTATACATTGACGGTGAACTTACCGAGTCTCTGGAAGCCGGCCTGCACGCATATTGGAATGTGGCGCATGCGGTTAACATTGAGCTTGTAGACCTACGCGTCAAAACACTGGAAGTCCAGGGCCAGGAAATCCTGACCAAAGACAAGGTCGCATTGCGAATTAACGTCACCGCGACCTACCAGTACGAAGACGCAGCGAAAGCTGTTCGCGAAGTGAAGGACCCATTGGATCAATTGTACAAAGAGATCCAGTTCGGTCTTCGAGCAGCAGTCGGCACCCGTAAGCTGGATGCCCTGCTTGAGGATAAGACTGCTATCGACCGCGATATCGCGGATCACCTTGGCACGCGTTTCGCTGAGATCGGCCTCAGCGTTATCAGCGCAGGCGTCAAAGACATCATCCTGCCCGGCGACATGAAGGACTTGTTGGGTAAGGTGGTGGAAGCCGAGAAAGCGGCACAGGCGAATGTTATTCGCCGCCGTGAAGAGACCAATGCGACCCGTTCTTTGCTGAATACCGCGAAGGTGATGGAAAGCAACAACGTTGCGCTGCGTCTCAAAGAACTCGAGACCCTCGAGAAGGTCACCGAAAACGTAGGTAACCTGTCTGTCGTCGGTGGTCTCGACGGACTGCTGAATGGTTTGGTTAACATCAAACGGTAATTCGGCAACGGGAGGGTGTGCAACGCACCCTCCCAACTTTTTACGGCTGTAGCTCAGCGGAATAGAGCGCGACTCTGCGAAGGTCGAGGACACAGGTTCGAATCCTGTCAGCTGTACCAAACACTAATCGGCGCTCGTCCAATGGCAGGACGCGAGACTTTGACTCTCGAGATCGTGGTTCGAGTCCACGGCGCTGAGCCAACAGAATTGGTCAGTCGTCCAACGGTAGGACAGCGGACTCCAAAACCGCGAATCGGCGTTCGAATCGTCGCTGGCCAGCCAACTCATGCCGTGGTCGAAAGGTTAGAAGCGAGCTTGCAAACCTCGTTATCTCGGTTCGAGTCCGAGCGGCATGTTCGAATGCCCCAGTAGCTCAGTCAGGTGTAGAGCGACCGTCTTATATGCGGTTGGACGCTGGTTCAAATCCAGCCTGGGGGACCATACCTTCGTAGCTCAATGGAATCAGAGCACCGAGCTTCTACCTCGGATGTTGCAGGTTCGAGTCCTGCCGAAGGTACCAAATCAAATGGCCGTCTGAGGGGAATTTGGCATACCTACCTGTCTTAGAAGCAGGTGCTTCTCGGTTCGAGTCCGAGGGCGGCTACCAACATCGCGGATCTGACGGGAACAGGCTTACCTCGATGGCTTAAAACCATTGGCATCCCGGTTCGAGTCCGGGGGTCCGTATCATGCGCAGCTGACGGGAAACGGCATACCTGGGTAGCTCAAACCTACTTGCTTCCGCGTTCGAATCGCGGGCTGCGCACCAATACCGAACGACACAATCCGCATTGTTACTACCAGAGAAATCGCAATGACGATGAGAATTCTAAAACTAGACGTAGGCGGGCGACCGGTCGCATGGATATCACGCGAACTCGGCGCATTGCTGTACTACCGCGAGCAAGTAGCATGGGAAGCAGGCCTTGAAGAGATCATTCTGCGAGGCGGCTACTCACGCCGCACGGGCCGCCGGTCCGTGTTGCGTGTGAATTCAATAGTCGCAACCACGTCTGTGGATAGAGGCGCTGACAACTGGGCCGGGACTCCAGTACTAACGAACGCGCGCCTGTTTCGTCGCGACGATTGCACCTGTCTGTACTGCGGGGACGCGCTGCCAATGAGGATGCTCACTCGGGATCATGTTGTGCCTGTTTCTGCAGGTGGGCTCGATAGCTGGGAGAACGTGGTTACGGCATGCCGGCCCTGCAATCACAGAAAAGACAATCACGCGCTAGCGGATGTTGGAATGCGTCTTCTTGCTGTGCCATACGCGCCCAATCGTGCAGAAGGCCTCATTCTGGAAAACAGACGTATTCTGGCAGACCAAATGGCGTTCTTGCGATCACGTATCGGCTCCGGCAGCCGTCTACGTGTAACATGAATTGAAGAGGACAAGACGATGTCGTTCTTACACGAAGTACAAAAAGTATCAGATGCACACTATGTGCTGCCTAAAGTCGGCAACATGCGCACCGAGGTGCATGCGTACCTGTCTGAAACACTGTTTGCGCAAACCGATGAAGCGCTGTGGCGGCAGGCAGCAAACGCTGCCGGCTACCCGGGTGTGATTGGTCTGTACCTGATGCCAGACACGCACTTGGGCTATGGCATACCGGTTGGGGGCGTTGCTGTCACCGAGGACGTCATCATTCAGGCGGGTAGCGGATACGATATATCCTGCGGTGTCGTGTACTTGAAGGTACCGGACCTAACCGCAGCTGACGTCGCTGACTGGGACAAACGCCGTCGCTGGATTGATGAGGTCGAGCTGCGCATTGCGACCGGTATCGGTAGCGATCGTCCCAAGCACATGCCGCGCCTGGCCGAATCCAAAATCGAAGACATCTTTCGCTATGGTGCGCAAGCCATTGGTGTGCGTGCGGATGTTTGCGAACGTCAGTATATCAATGTGGACGAGCAAGCCCTGGACACCGACCGCATCGATCGGGCCCGCCGTAAAGCATGCCCGCAGATCGGTTCGGTTGGCGGCGGCAATCATTTTGTCGAAATGCAAGTCGACGTCAAGGACGGTTCAGTCTGGGTGATGATCCACTGCGGCAGCCGTGGCTATGGCTGGCAAACAGCGAATCACTACTTCTATGAAGGCGCTGCGTTGCGTGGACTGGCAAAAAACCGCCGTGAGGAGTCATGGCTACGGGCCGACGAACCGCTGGGGCGCGAGTATTGGGCACACCACAATTCAGCAGCAAACTACGCTGTGGCTAATCGGCATATTATTGTGCGCGGTGTTCAGAAGGCACTGGAGAACATCTTCAAGACAACCGGCGAAGTCTTCTATGAGATTTCACACAATCTGGTCCAAGAAGAAACCCTGGTGCTACCGGACGGTACGACCAAGAAGGGCTTTGTTCATCGGAAAGGCGCAACACGTGCATTTCCGGCTGGGCATCCGGACCTTGTGGGCACAAAGTGGGAAGCTACAGGCCACCCGTGCCTGGTGCCAGGCTCGATGCTGGATGGCGCGGCGATCCTTTATCCATTGAAGGGCGCCTATGAATCGGGCTGTTCGGTGAATCATGGATCAGGTCGTACCATGGCGCGCGGTGCAGCGAAACGAGAGCTGGCAGAGTTGCATGATGACATCGATGATGAAATGCGATACATCAAGCGCACGCTTGGAGGTGTCGAGATCGAGGGCATCGTCGGCAATACGCGTCGCACGCCATTGGACGAATGCGGCCATGTCTACAAAGATCTGGACGAAGTACTGCGCGTACTGCAGACAGAGGGTATTGCTCGCATAGCGAATCGAATGTATCCAGTGGCGAATATCAAGGGCACCGATTAAGGTGCCCTTTCTTTTTGAGGCGCCCGCTATAGTTTGCCGATGCTATGTCCCCTCTGACCGACGATCGGGTTCCATTTGGTTCACGCCGTAGACCATGACCCCTGTAGCATCGATGCGGAGGTTAAGCAGTTGAATGGTGTTGACTCAGGGACGTTCTTCGACGCCACTCGGCGAGATAGTTGTCTCGACTTACTTACCGGAGAAACAGTGAATGGAGGAAACCTCGGTATGGCGAAACTGAGTAGGCTTCCGGTATGGTAGGCGTTGACAACGCACCTATCTTGCCGCGGTGGGTGGCATCTAGATAGAGCAGCGTCCAACGTCCCGCGAGATCATTTAGCACATCGTCAAATGGTGGCCGACTAAAGCCATCCCGTTGACTTCAACTTCGTCACGTTGGAGCGACTGACCGGCGCACGGAGATTGCCTTTCAAGTGCACTTCCATCTTTCCATCACTACGACTTGATCCAACAATCGCGGTCTTCGCGACCCACCAACTTCGATGGATCTGAATGCCTTCAACGGGTGCAAGCTCTCTCACCGCGTCTTTCATTCGCGCAAGCACCAGCTCTTTGCCGCGATCGGTCCAAACTTGAAGATAGTGGCCTTCAGCTCGTAACGCATAGATCTGCGCATCTCGCAGACCGGGCGAGAGCCGACCGAAAAAAACTGACCGCTCACCTGTATCTTGCGACGCGTTCCCGCGTGCCTCGCCACTCTCATCTATCAAGCGACCTAACAAGATCCGAGCGCCGACGAACACAATGCACAAGACTGCGGCGTTCTGCAGGTACATCGCAAAATCCGCCAGCGGATCGTCAGTACGAGCATTCAACAGGAATACGACCAACGTCATGGTGACGGTAAACGCCGCGCTGACCACGCCCCAATGTGCCGAACGACGTTCCGCGAAAACGCCTGACGTGCCCACGGCCCATTCGAAGAGGCCGCCCATGAGAGCGGCAAACAGACACAAGGGGATCCAGAAGCCGAGCCGGAACAATAGCGGATATTGATAGCTGTCAAATGGGCCAACCAGCGCCAGGAATACGCCTGCAACACTGCCGA
>JBCCCC010000004.1:0-60884 GCA_039033695.1 Pseudomonadota bacterium
CTGAGGTGATGGCATTGCAAGGCAATGTGATCAACGGCCTCAAGCAGGCCCTGGTGGCGCAAAACGACAGGGTGCTGCGCAAAGCGGCTAACCAGGACATCGCCCAGCGCGAAGTCACGATTATGGGCGATAAGGATATCTCTTACCGACTCCTGAAGAAGGTCATGGCGACCTGCACAGATGCCGACTACGGCCAGATATCTCTGGCGGTGCTGCAGAAGAGCTCTGACAAACTGGCGAGCGCTGGCTCACCCGGAATCGGGGGCTGACGCATGGCCACAATGTCGACATCCTTCCAGCAGTACTATCGCGACTACGAACTACCGTGGACGCTGTCGGACGATCAGGAAGCGAAATTCCGCAAGATCCTGACGATTACGTTGGCCGTATTGCTGGTGTTGAGTTTGATCTGGCCGTTCTTGCCGACGCCGGAGCGCGACCCCAACGAGGTCGTAGAAATTGAGCCCAGGTTTGCGCAACTGCTGTTGGAAAAAGAGCCGGTTCCGCCGCCACCGCCACCGCGGGTCGAAGAGCCGGAACCGGAACCTGAGCCAGTGGCCCAGGATGAGCCGGAGATTGTGCCGGAGCCTGTGGTCGAGCCTGAGCCAGTCGTTGCACCGCCACCCGAAGAGCAGGCCCGAGAACGTGCATCGGTCGCAGGTTTGTTGCCATTCGCTGATGACCTTGCGTCATTGCGTGACAACTCCGTTGTCGATCAAGTCGCCAGCAATCGTCCGTTGACCGGCGCTGTCGGTGCGGCGGAGCGCAACGAGCGTTCGCTCATAACGTCGAACGTGGGCGCTGCCAGTGGTGGTATCAATACCGCGCAATTGTCACGCAACACTGGCGGCACTGGATTGTCGGGACGTGCGACGACGCAGGTCGAAACACCGGTGGCTGCGGTTGGCCGGGGTAACGCAGAAGGTAGCGATGTTCAGCGTAGCGGTTCGAGTAACCGTGGCTCGCGTTCACGTGAAGAGATCGAAATGGTCTTTGATCGCAACAAGGGCGCGATTTACGCGTTGTACAATCGTGCGCTGCGCAATGACCCGTCACTTGAAGGCAAGCTCGTACTACGATTGACGATTTCGCCGGAAGGCGTGGTCACTTTTTGCGAGATCGCGTCCAGCGAGTTGAACGATCCCGAGCTTGAGCGCAAGCTGGTGCAGCGCGTCAAGCTGTTCCGTTTCGATGCGAAAGATGTCGAGGCGATCACCACAACCAAGCCAATCGATTTCTTCCCGGCGTAGTCGGTTCGCTCAACGGCGGTACCAGCGCGCGAGCGTGTCAGCACCAATGCCTAGCCGGAAGCCGAACGCCAATAATCGATTGTAGATTGTTCGCCGAACCCAGCCACTGCGCTGCCAGCGCCGCGGGTCGACGCCAATGGTAGCGTCGCACGCGGCAAACTGGCCCGTGGCCTTTGCTCTTTTCACGAGGCTGACTTCTTCGAACAGCGGGAGCGCCTCGAATCCGCCCGCTTGACTGAAGAAACGCTGCGTGAAAAACAGACCTTGATCACCGTAGGCTACGCCGCGTTCCGCTCGCAGGTTGATCAGCGCCGCCAGATTCTGCTGGCCTTTGCTGCTTGCTCCCGCAAAGCGAAACCGAAACCAGCCGCCAACCGCACCAGCGCCAATTGCACGACTGACATGTGCAAGTCCGTCCGCAGGCGGCATGGCATCCGCATGCAAGAACCACACGATCGGATTATTGGCGGCTGCTGCGCCGGCATTCAATTGCACACCTCGCCCTTGCGCACTTGACAGGTAACGTGCCCCCATTGTCTGGCACAGGGCGGCAGTCTGCTGGGCGTCACTGGCATCGACGACAATCACCTCGTGGGGCGCATCGATGCCGCCATCGGTCTTGAGCAACCGCAGTAGTCGCGCCAAGGCGGCGTGATCGTTGTGGACCGGTACGATAATCGATACAGCGCCCGCTACCATGGCGCTGATGTCAGCGTAACGGTTTGCGCTGCCATGCCAGCAAACGCCTGAACAGACCCGCAACGAAGGGCGTGAGTCGCGTGCGATTGTATTGGTCGGCTAGCCTGCGCAAGTATTCGGAGCGCGTGGGGTAGGGCAGAACGGCCGCATCCAGTTCGCCCAGGCCGCGCCCGTTCGCGAGCAGTACGGCGAGCGTGGCGATCTGCTCGCCCGCATCGTCACCTACCAATGTCGCCGAGAGCAATGTGTCTTTGCCTTTCTCTGTCAGCACACGTACAAAACCCTCGGTCTTGCCTTCCGTTTTGGCGCGGTCCATTTCGTCCCAGCTCACTTCGTAGCTATCGAACGCAACACCTTGTTCCGTGAGTTCGTTTTCCTCTGCACCGACGTGGGCAACCTCCGGGTGGGTGTATGTACACCTGGCGATCCGATTCGGTTGAGCCTCGCCGCGACCGAAGAACAGCGTGTTGCGCACGATGATGCGCGCCTGATGGTCGGCGTTGTTCGTGAACTGGTACTTGGAGCACACATCGCCAGCGGCGAACACGCGCGGGTTACTGGTGCGCAGCTTGGCGTCGACAATCACACCCTTGCGAGGGTCAGTGTCGACGTTTGCCGCGGCCAGATTGAGTGATTCAATGTTTGGCTTTCGACCGAGCGCGACCAGCACTTGGTCAAATTCCAGTTCACCATCGTCAGTTTGAATGAAGCGTTTGTCACCCTGCTTGCGCACGCTGCTTGCGGCCGTGCCGAGATGCAGCACGACGCCGTCTTTGGTGAGTTGCTCAGCGAGTATCTCGCCCGCGCGCGGCGTCTCCAGTGGGATCGGGCGTTCGGCCATTTCGAACAAGTGAACTTCCGTGCCGAGGCGCGCAAACGACTGTGCCAGCTCGCAGCCGATCGGCCCGCCACCAATGACGCCAAGTCGCTTAGGTTGTTCCTTGAGATCAAATACAGACTCGTTGGTCAGCACGTCGGCATCGGCCAGACCGGGAATGGGCGGTAATGCAGCGCGGGCGCCGGTTGTAATGACAAACTTCGCGCCAGTGAGCGTGGTATCGCCAACCTTGACCGTTTGCGCGTCAGTAAAGCTGGCATCGCCCAGGAAGACGTCCACGCCGTTCTCATTGTAACGCTCGACCGAATCATGATGCGCAATGCCGGCGCGAACTCTTCGGAGCCATGCCATGCTGTCGTCAAAACTGACATCGCCACCGGCATCTCGTCGACTGGCCATGGAAATTAGTGCCTTCGAGGGTACGCAACCGACATTGAGACAGTCGCCGCCCATCGCATGACGTTCGATCAGTGCAACCTTGGCGCCGAGGCCTGCAGCGGCGATGGATACGATGAGCCCGGCAGGGCCCGCGCCAATGACGACAAGGTTGTAGCCGGCGGGGTCCGGCTGCGGGTTTGTATAGTCGTCCGGGAAAACCAGTGAGCGCCACTCGGCGTCGAATTCTGAGCCTGGGTACATGAGCTTACTCCTTAACGGGTTCTGCAGTGTCAACGCCGATGGTCTCTCGCAAGGTGCGAGACGCGAAACGCGCGATGAGCACAGTGGCAACTGCGGTAGCGATCAGCCCAACCACGAAGAACACCTGGCCTAGCGGGCCGGCTTCATAGTCGCCCGACACCAGCGCCTGCAAGTCGCTGGCAGCTGAGCCAATGTAAACGTAAAGCAGGGTACCCGGCAGCATGCCGATCCATGAGCCAAAGAAGTAGTGCTTGAGCTTCATGCCGGTCAGACTCATCAGATAGTTCATGACATTGAACGGGAAGATGGGGGACAGGCGCAGCAACAGCATCACGAGAAACCCGCGCTCCTCTGTTGCTTTGTCGATCGCACTGAGCCGTCCGTCCGTGCCGATCTTGTCGCGAACCCAACCGCGCCCTAAAGATCTGCCAACCAGGAACGCCGCTGTTGCGCCCAGAATGCTGGAAATGGAGACCAATGCCGTGCCATATAACACGCCGAAGACATATCCCGCCGCGACAGTGAGTATCGAGCCGGGCAGCATCAATACCGTGGCCGCGACGTAGACCGCGATAAAGACCAGCCATGCGGTTTGCTTGTTGGCCTCAATCCAGCGCACGAGATCAGTAAGACGTTCGACAATCGGCAACTGCCAGGCCGCCAGTAGTAGCGCGGCTATGGCCACGACAAACAGAATGATTTTTTGCGTAGATGACATGTTGGTGTCCGGGTTGCGGTGCGCTACAGCGCACGTGATTGGTGAGTGTATCGACTGTCGTTGACAAAGTTTCGGGCCCAAGCCAGCAATGATTGTCGCGCTGGTCTTGGATCGTCTCTGAGCAGCGTCGCCAGGCTGGGCAGCTGATCGGCAGTATCGATATCGGTATGTGCGGGTTGCCAGGAAACCGTTAGTCCCCATCGAATGCACTGATTGGCAAGCGCCTGGCCGAGCTCGTTGGTTGACCACGGCAGGCCCTCGAGTGCGGGCCACTCGCAGCGACTGCCCATGACGACGACACCGCCGTCGGTGGCGCGGCCAAGAACGACATCATGAGTTTCCAGCGCTTGCGCGCAGCGTTCCAGATAGGGTCGGTTGAGCGTCGGTGCGTCGCTGCCGATAAACAGGACCTTGTTGGTCTCAGCTGCCAGCCTTTGGTAGGCAGCTTGTAGTCGCTGACCAAGATTGCCGGCAACCTGAATGTCGACACGGCCAACATCGAATTGCCGTGCCCACTCGGCATCGTCAGCCGCGGCAATACAAAGCGCGCGGGGTCCGCGCCACGCGGCAACGTCCTCCAGCGCACAGTCCAGCAGCTGGCCGGCGACTTCCAGCGCGGCGTCTTCACCTAATGCGGCTGCAATGCGTTGCTTGCCGACGCCCGGCAAGGGACGCTTGCAAAACAACGCAAGGGTGCAAGGGATTGTAGGTATCGTGTCGCTGCCTGTCATGGCGCTCGGTTTCCGTAGCTCAAGTTAGCGCCATAAGAGACCCAACCCGGGTCGCAAACATTTCAGCGCGATCGAAGTAGACCGCGCTCGGCCCGGGCTAAGGGTGTTGCCTGACTTGCTAGACCGCCTGATCGCCCGTCTCGCCCGTGCGGATTCGGACAACCTCTTCGATCGGTGTCACAAAGATCTTGCCGTCACCGACCTTGCCGGTTCGGGCAGCGTTAACGATAGCTTCGACGATTGCGTCAGCCTGGTCATCGGCAGCGGCGATCTCGATTTTGCTCTTCGGCAGGAAGTCCACAACGTATTCAGCGCCGCGGTAGAGTTCCGTATGCCCACGCTGGCGGCCAAAGCCTTTCACCTCCGTCACTGTCATTCCCTGAATGCCAAGCTCGGACAGTGCATTGCGCACATCATCCAGCCGAAACGGTTTAATGATCGCGGTGATCAATTTCATACGCCCTCCCAAGGGGTCGCTACACGCTACTGGGTTAGTGTATAACACATCTTCGATGCGCTGGCCTTTGCGGCGCGGATGCAGTGGACACAGGAAAACGGTATGCAGCCAGAGTCAACCAGCGCGCCCGTCAGTGAGGCGCGGGATTCGGCAACGATCATGCTGCTGCGTGACAAGCCAGGCGATGGCATCGAGGTCTTCATGGTGCAGCGTCATAGCGGCGCCGATTTCGCCGATGCGTTTGTGTTTCCAGGTGGGCTCGCGTCGCAACCGGACTTTGAGCGCAGCCTCGAGCCGTTTTGCTGTGGTTTGAATGATCGCGAGGCGTCTCGTCAGCTCGGTATCGAGCACGGTGGGCTCGGCTTTTGGGTTGCGGCGATTCGTGAGTGCTTCGAGGAGAGTGGTTATCTGTTGGCGCGCGATTTTCGTGGCGAGCTGTGCCAGCCCTTGCAAGCCCGGCTTGCGCAGCGTTTTGCGGACTATAGGCGTGCATTGGCGGCGGGCGAGATTACGTTGCAGGAGGTGTGCGAAACCGAGTCGCTGACGTTGCTGTGTAGCGCCATCGAATACGTGAGCTTCTGGACGACGCCGATCTCGCTAAAACGTCGCTACGCCACGCGTTTTTTTGTTGCCGCTGTGCCGGACGGCCAGGAAGGTGTGCCGGATGGGCGTGAAACCGTCGATGCCCGCTGGGTATGCCCGAGAGACGCGATTGATCTTGCAATTGAAGACGGGTTAAACCTGCACCCGCCGACGCGCGAGAATCTGGCCTGGCTGACCACATTCGCCAGCGTCGATGAGACAATGGCCGCCGCGCATGCGCTGGACAAGGCCTCAATCAACGAGATCCTGCCGGTTGTCTCACGCACCGAGGCGGGTGTTTCGGTCACACTACCGGACGGACGGGTGAGCGAGTTGTGACTGAGTTGGTCGCTGGGCGCCCGACGTCGATTGCTGCCGACGTTGTCCGCTACATCGCGCCCAACCCTGGCATGATGACCGGCCCGGGGACCAACGGCTACTTGATTGGTCGTGAATCGCTGACGATGATTGACCCTGGCCCGGCCAAACCAGAGCATGTGGATGCGCTCGTCGCGTATGCCGACGGCCGGCTCGATAAGATCCTTGTGACTCACACGCACCGCGATCATTCACCCGCGGCCATGGCGCTGGCCGAGCGAACCGGCGCGACCGTATACGGCATGCTGCCACCGGCCACACCCGAGAATGACCAGCATTTTGTGCCGGACGTTGTGATTGACCATGACCAGGTGATTAGCTGCGGTGAGCATGAGATACAGGCGCTGCATACGCCAGGGCATGCATCGAATCACGTGTGTTTTCTTTTGCGTGCCAACGGGATGCTATTTACCGGCGATCATATTATGAATGGATCAACTGTGGTGATTGCTGCGCCCGACGGCAATATGCGTGAGTACCTGGCATCCCTGGAGATGCTCAAGCGCTATGAGCCGGTTTCCATCGCGCCGGGTCATGGTGCGGTGCTGGACGATCCGATCGGTGTCATCGATTGGATCGTGGCGCATCGGCTGGAGCGCGAGGCCAAGGTTCGCGATCGGTTTCGCCAGCTGGCACCTTGTACCGTGGCGACACTGCTACCGTCAGTCTATGACGAAGTGGATCCGCGGCTGCTGCCGATTGCTCGCTATTCGCTAATTGCACATCTTGAGAAGCTTCGAGAAGACGGCGAGATTGAAGTGCTGGAAGACGAGTGGCACTGGGTCGGTCAGGACGATGTGACGCCATAGTAGCGAGCATGGCAATCGCTGCGATTCGATGGTTGTTTGGCGCGCGCATGCGGGTTGCGTTGAAGTCCAAACGGCATTCATTGAGATGGTTCTGATCCGGGTTGCTCCAATCGCGGACAGTGCAGCGAGGTGGATCGGGCGTCCGTTGTCGGCCCGGGCGTTGCCGCAGATCGAGGCTATACTGGCACGACGACGGCCGGAAGCTCGTCCCGATTTCGGCTTTGTCGCCGACTGTCGCTTTATCCCATGTGGCGAGATCAGATCAAGATAACTGAGAGGAATACCATGACAGCCATTGATAGCCATGCGCGAAATCAAATCCTCGGTGCGGCGCGTACGCACTCGACCTGGCAGCACAAACCCGTTTCGCATGAGGTATTGAGACAGATCTACGATCTTGCGCGGATGGGGCCGACCAGTGCCAACAGCTGCCCGGCACGGTTCGTGTTCGTAACGAGCGATGCAGGACGAGCGCGATTGAAGCCGCACCTCGGGGCAGGCAACGTCGACAAGACGATGGCGGCACCGGTCACTGTCATTATTGGCTACGATCTGGAATTTTATGAGCACATGTCGCAATTGTTCCCGCATGAGCCGGATGCGCGGAGTTGGTTTACGGGTAGTGACCAGGCCATTTACGAGAATGCGCTACGAAACGGTACGCTGCAGGCCGCCTACCTGATGGTCGCGGCGCGCGCTCATGGACTTGATTGCGGCCCGATGTCCGGATTCGACAATGCCGGCGTCGATGCCGAGTTCTGGCCCGATTCCAGCTATCGGTCGAATTTCCTGTGCAACCTGGGCTACGGCGTTGCTGATGCGCTGCTTCCACGTTCGCCGCGGTTCGATTTTGCCGATGTGTGCGAAATGGCCTGACCGATTGTGCTTGTCGGCGGCAAACGACAGTTGTTCTGCATTCTGCGCCTGCTATTATGCGGCGCTACAGCACATCCAAGGAAGTAGTGGCGCAATGACGCGTATCTTGCAGCAAGGATTTCGATTGTCTCTATTTCTCGCCGCGCTCACGGTCACTATGCGGGCTCAGGCAGGGCCCTGGGTGGCGCCAGGTGACATGGCGCTGCGCCACGATATCCAGGTACTGGCGGATGCCGGGGTTGTTACCGGGCCGATTACCAATTGGCCGCTGTCGTGGGGCGACATTCTTAACGACATCTCGGCGTTCGATGAGACGCGCGGCCTGACAGAGGTCGAGGCAGCGACACTCACACGTGTTCGCCGGCTTGGTGTTCGCAGTACACGCCTTCGCGAACTCAACTACACACTCGATGCCAACTACGACACCGAGCCAAGTCGCCTGCGCGGGTTTGAGCAGCGCGCGCGTGAAGACACGGATGTGAGTCTTGGTGCGTCGTGGCTCGGCAAGGTACTGGCGGCAGAGATTAGAGTGAACGGTGTCAGCAGTCCGGAAGACGATCAGGATGTGCGCCTGGATGGCTCCTACGTTGGCGTCGCGCTGGGTAACTACATGATTTCGGCGGGTCAGATGGATCGTTGGTGGGGCCCCGGCTATGACGGTAGCATCATTCTAGGGAACAACCAGCGGCCGATCCCGGCGATATCGATTGAGCGCAACGATACATCGCCGTTCCGATCGCGTTGGCTGTCATGGATCGGGCCGTGGGACGCGAGCCTGGTTTGGGGCCAGCTTGAGAACGACCGCGTCGTGCCCAATGCCCGGTTCCTTGGTCTGCGCATCAACTTTCGGCCGATCTCGTCACTCGAGATCGGTTTGTCGCGCAGCGCCCAGTGGTGCGGCAACGGTGATAGGCCCTGCGATCTTGACACGCTGGTGAAGCTGGTCGTAGGACAGGACAATGTCGGTGACGACGGTCTCGATGTCAGCACAGAGCCCGGCAACCAGTTGGCCGGTGTCGATCTGCGCTGGGCGCCGCGCTTTGCGCCGTTAAACGGTGCGGTGTATATGCAGGTGATTGGTGAGGATGAGGCGGGCGGTTTCCCCAGTCGTTATCTTGGGCAACTAGGGATTGAGGTCTCCGGCACAATCGACTTGATCAGCTATCGCGCGTTCGCTGAATTCGCCGGTACCGCCTGCCAGTTCTATGAGTCCAGCACAATCCCCAATTGCGGGTATAACAACGTCATTTACGAGACCGGTTATCGCTACAAGGGCCGCAGCATTGGGCACAGTGCCGACAACGATGCCAAGTTGTTTTCCTTGGGCGGTATTGCGGTCGAGCCTGATGGGGATAGCTGGCAGGCTGTCATCCGGTTTGGTGAGCTGAATACCGAGGGCGCAACCGATCCGCGAAACACGGTGACGCCAACGCCGGCCGATTATCTTGAGTTGGAGGTCAGCTATCGCAAGCCCATGACGCTCGGTGAGCTGGAGCTAGGTATCGGCGCATCGCGTTTTGAGGACACGGCGACGGGTTCCACCGAGGATGACACCCGCTTGTTCGCAGGCTGGCGTATGCCGTTCTAAACACAATTTCCGGTATACTTCGCAGCTGCGCGAAGCGTCGATCATAATTACAAGCAGGTGGCCGGCATCGGAATTCCTGCTGCACAGTTTAGGATAGAGACAGCAACACTATGCGTTATTTCGTGATCTGGATCGCTCTCCTGGTGTTCACGCCGGCGATTGCCCAGCAAGTGCCTACACCGACGCCTGAGCAATTGCAGATGCTGCAGTCCCTGCCTGAGAGTCAGCGTGCAGAGCTGCTGGAGCAGTTCGGGCTCGACCCGAATACGATCACCGACGCGAACTCCCTCGAGTTTCCTGATCTCACCCGCCCGCGTGACGATGAAGAGGAGCCCGACGATACTCTTCGCGTTGTTGGGAATGAGACGATCGTCATTGGTTTCACGTTCGATGATTCGGATGACGAGATCACAGAGCGATTGGATGCCGCGCCAGCTCTGGCCGCGCTTTCGGGAACGCGGGCCTATAAGCTCGATGCCAAGGGCGAACTGTTACTGCCCGGTGTTGCAACAATACCGCTTGCTGGCCTTGACGATGAGCAAATTGCACTGCGGCTTTCGGCCGAGCCTGCCCTTTCGGTTTTTGAGGCCACGGCTCAAATTCTACCATTGACGCCAACCGGCGTTGACGCGCTGGACTATTTCGGCTACGAGCTGTTTTCGGATGTGCCGACGACATTTGCCCCGGCGACTGACGTGCCCGTGCCGGCAGCCTACGTCATGGGGCCCGGCGACGAGTTGCGAGTACAGTTCTTCGGCAAGGAGAACGCCACGTTCACTGCGGTGGTCACGAGAGACGGCGATATCAATCTGCCGGAGATCGGGCCGGTCGCCGTTACCGGGTTGACTTTCACGGCGGCACGTCAGGAAATCATTGACCGTGTCTCCGAACAGAAGATCGGCGTTCGTGCCAGCGTGACAATGGGAGAACTGCGTTCAATACGTATTTTCGTATTGGGCGATGTGAATCGCCCTGGGTCGTATACGGTCAGCGGTCTCAGCACGATGACCAATGCGCTGTTCCTGTCCGGGGGCATCAAGACATCGGGTACGCTGCGTAATGTGCATCTCAAGCGCAATGGACAACTCGTCGGCACACTTGATCTTTATGATCTGCTGCTCCGCGGCAACACTCGCGACGATCGCCGTCTGTTACCCGGGGACGTGATTTTTGTGCCCCCGGTTGGTGTGCGCGTCGGCGTTGAGGGCGAAGTGGGCCGCCCGGCTTACTATGAACTAGAGAGTGCGACAACGGCGAGTGAGATCGTCAGTCTGGCCGGTGGAATGACACCGATGGCGTTCCCGCCGTCTGGTCGTATAGAGCGAGTTACCGAGCGGGGCGACAGACGTATTGTGAACACTGACCTATCGACTGAGGCGGGTCGCAGTGTGCGTGTGCGGGACGGCGACGTGCTGCGGATCTTCCCAGTACTCGATAGGCTGGACGATTCCGTCGAGCTGCTCGGGCATGTGCGCCGGCCAGCACAGTATCAGTGGTCTGACGGGCTTCGCCTCACGGATCTGCTGCCATCACCGGTGCTTCTGAAGCCACAGGCCGATCTCGGTTATATACTGATTCGCAGAGAACCGGCCGACGATGCTCGTATTGAAGTCCTGTCCGCTGATTTGAATGCGGCGCTGGCCGCACCCGAGTCCGACGCGAATCCTCTGTTGAAGCCTCGTGATCAGGTCATTGCCTTTGAAAACGGACCCACGCGCGGCGCAGCGTTGGCCGAGATTCTTGAGCAAATCGAGTCGCAGGCTACCGATGGCAGCGATGTGCGTCGTGTCTCGATTGGTGGTCGCGTGCAGGCGGAAGGGGCTTATCCTTTTGAGTCGGGCATGCGCATCAGCGACCTGATTCGAGCTGGCGGGGGCTTTACCGAGTCGGCATTTCTGACCGAAGCAGAACTCACGCGATATCTCGTCGGCGAGGACGGCGTCCGGAGAACGACGCTCATCAATATTGATCTCGCTGCGCTGTTGGCAGGCGACACGATGGCCGATGAGTACCTGATGCCCCATGATTATCTGGCCATCAAGGAAATTCCTGAATGGCGCGGTCAAGAGACTGTCACCATAGGTGGAGAGGTCAGGTTTCCAGGTGTCTATCCGATCAAACGTGGCGAGTCGTTGGCATCGGTGATTAATCGCGCTGGTGGTTTGACAGACCTGTCGTTCGTCGACGGCAGCGTGTTTACCCGCGAGATACTGAAACAACGCGAAGAGGAACAGATCGAGACGCTGATCAGTCGCCTTGAGGCTGATCTTACGGCACTGGCGCTTCAGTCGGCGCAGACGGATGGCGATATGCAGCAGGCTTTCGTTTTCGGCCAAGGTCTGCTGTCGCAACTGCGGTAAAGCGAAGCGACCGGTCGCCTGGTGATCGACTTGGGCGCCGTGCTTGCAAATGAGCCGGGCTCTGACAGTGATATCGCGCTAAAGGATGGCGATACACTATTGATCCCGCAGCGCACCCAGGAAGTCACGGTGCTTGGCGAGGTTCAGTATGCGACTTCCCATATTTATAATGAGACTTTAGATCGTGACGACTATGTGGCACGAAGTGGTGGTTTGACGAGTAAGGCGGATGCGAAACGCATCTATGTGGTTCGGGCGAACGGGCAGGTCGTTGCCACTGACGGTTCTCGTTGGCTCAGGCGTGTCGGCGGTACAGAGATTCGTGCCGGCGATACGATAGTCGTTCCTATCGATGCAGACCGGATCGCACCGCTGACGCTTTGGAGCAGCGTGACGCAGATTGTCTTTAATCTGGCGGTGGCTGTCTCGGCTGTGAATTCTTTCTAGGCTTGCGCGCCATACGTTCTGTAATTAATTGTTTTCCCGCTGTTGCGGTAGCCAACTCCTTCTGACTGTTTTTGCTCTTGTAGCTGGATCGATAAATGAGAACCAGAAAAGGCGTGACTGTGGCCGGAGGAGTGGGTTCAAGTCTTCATCGTTCGGTTTTTGCAGTTTGCGCGCAACTCATGCCAGACGAGGTTCGCGAGCATATGGGGGTTGCAACAGTGTTGAGTTACTATGCCGCCTGCTAGCGCTCGCCATATGGGGCGCTTACTATTCGTCTCTCATACTTCTACGTATTTCTTGAGTCATAGGATTGAGCTGGCGCAAGCGGCGCGTGATGCTGGCTACGAAGTACATGTGTGCACGCCGAATGATAGCCCAGCTATCGATGAGATTCGAAATGCAGGTTTTCCCGTTCATGAAGTGAATCTAACTCGTACGACGAGAGGTCCAACTGCTGAGTTGTCCGCATTATTCGCGCTTGTTCGCCTGATGCGGCGGTTGCAACCTGATTTGGTACATTCGATCGCGCTAAAGACATCCATTTTTGCCGTGCTCGCTGTGCGCATTGCTCGTATCAAGAAAGTCATATGCACTATCGCTGGCCTTGGCTATCTGTTTGTTGAAGGTAGTCGTAAGAATGCGCTATTCGTCGGCCTGCTTTGTAGCGTTCTATCTGTGGTGTACCGAACCAAATCGCTGCATGTGATTTTTCAGAATGAAGCCGATCGTGACCTGTTTGTCAGTCGTAAGATCCTCCCCGTTAAGAAGTGCTCCGTAATACCTGGGTCGGGTGTTGACCAGACATTCTATTGTGCGCCTGCGTTAAAGCCATGGACGTTGCCAGTTGTCATGCATGCGTCAAGAATGCTCTATAGCAAGGGGGTTCAGGAGTTCTTGGATGCGGCGCAGATTCTCTGTCAGGCAGGCATTAAGGCGAGATTCGTGCTCGCAGGCGGACTGGATCTGCAGAATCCCGATGGCGTTCCCAAGTCAGTGCTCATGCAGTGGGTGTCGTCTGGCGCTATCGAGTGGTGGGGGCATCAAGAGGATATGGTCAAGACCATAAAGCAGTCAGACATTATGGTCCTTGCTACGAACTATAGGGAGGGCGTTCCGAAAATCCTCATCGAAGCTGCATCAATGCGCAGACCAATCGTAACGACTGACGCACCAGGTTGCCGAGATATCGTGAGGCACGGCCGGAATGGCTATCTGGTACCCAAAAAAGATGCGGAAAGTCTGGCCTCGGCAATCAAAAACCTCATAGAACAACCGCAGCTAGCGATCTCGTTTGGTGAAGCCGGGCATCGACTGGTGGAAGAACGGTTTGCGATGCCAATCATCTTGTCAGCAACTTTGAGTCTGTATTCTCGCCATTTAGAAGATTCGATACACTAGGTATTTCGGATACGAGCCGACAGCTTTCCGATAGTGGAAGTAGACTATTCGATATTAGCCTCAGGAGCTTAGTCTTCTTGCAATCGTCACACGCCGTCGGTGGATGATACTGAGTGAGTGATTGGGTGTTGCAACGGGAATGCAGCATTTCCAATCATGCAGCGACAGTTGCCGGATTATTCGCCGGTCGGCGAGTGCCCTTTTGGCTGCGCTTTGCGGTACTATTCGTACACGGATACGCTCATCACAGCATCACCTACATGCATCCAGAGAGGGTACTGGTATTGCGAGTTTCGGCCTACTTGTGACGCGAGAATTTATATGTTTTTTGGCACCTACTGGCAGAGTCAATGACTGAAGCAAACGGCGAATCATACGATCATGGCGGGGTAGGTTTGATTGAGCTATTCGATGATGTTTGGCGTTCAAAATTGTTCGTGATTGTAGGTACCAGCGTTATCGCAGTGATTGCAATACTGGTTTCTCTGTCGATGGAAAATATCTATCGTGCGGAAGCGTTATTGATCTCAAACGAAAAGCAGTCCTCGACAGGATTAGCTGGCCTGCAGGGCCAGTATGGTGCCTTGGCGAGTTTGGCGGGTATTGATCTTGGCGCTGATGGCTCGGATGGACTGCAGGCAGGTTTAGCCGTTCTGAGTTCCAAGAAATTCGTTTTCGATTTTATTGATCGACGCGAATTGCTAGTCCCTCTGATGGCCGGAAAGTCATGGGACGCCGCGACTCAAACGTTAGTTATTGACAATGAGATATACGATCAGGAACTGAACAAGTGGATCAGAGACGTAAGGCCTGGTAGAAGCGTGGTCCCGACGCTGCAGGAGGCTTACGAGGAGTTTACAGATCGATTTTCGTTTTCTAAGAACGATGAGACAGGTCTCATGCGACTAGCGTTTGAGAGCGTTTCTCCAGTGATGTCCAAGCAGTGGGTGGATTGGCTGGTTGAAGATATCAACCAGACCATTCTGGCTCAGGACGTATCTCGGGCGGAGAGAGCTATCGAATATCTAAATGAGCAGATTCGCAGTACACCTTTAACCGAGCTGAAGTCTGTGCTTTTCCGTTTGGTGGAAGATCAGACACGGACACTAATGTTGGCTCGAATCTCTGACGAGTATCTACTTCGCACTATTGATCCAGCGATAGTGCCCGAGAAAAAAGTGAAACCAGTTCGTTCGATAATTGTCCTAGCTGCGGTATTTTTCGGAGGTGGTTTCCTGGCTTTGATAGTGATCGTCAGAGGCATCATTCGGCGCCAACGTTCGTGAATGCGTTAGTTGATAGCGAGTCTCCAGCGCAACGGGCCGATGCTGCCAAGAGATTGAGCCTGGTATGGGCGTTTTTTTAGCAGCAATATGTACGATATTCCAATAGCGTTGTTCTTGTTCAAGCGTATAACCACACTAGAGCGTATTCTCGAGCGAATTCGTCAGGTTAAACCGCGAAGAATGTACTTGATCGCTGACGGTCCGAGGTCTGTTGAAGAGCGTATCGAAACTGAGGCGGTCCGTAAGCTTGTGGATCGCCTTATCGATTGGGATTGCGAGGTCTACAAGAATTACGCGGATAAAAACAGAGGCGTGTATCAAAACATCGGCGAGGGTGCGAAGTGGGTTCTAGCAAAGGAAGAGCGCGCTGTTTTCTTGGAAGATGACAACCTGCCCGAGACCACCTTTTTCGACTATTGCAAATCCATGCTTGAGAAATACGTTGATGATAGTCGCGTGCTTTGGATATGTGGTACCAATTATCTGGAGACGTTCCAGCCGAAGAATGGTGCGAGTTACATGTTTACGCAGCATTTGCTTCCCTGCGGCTGGGCGACATGGTCGAATAAATTTCGGGCGTCGTATGATGGTCAGCTAGAACATCTTACAGACGATAGTCTACGAGCCATTGCCGATACCTATCAGGACAAGCGTTTGTTTTGGCAAGATAGGGATGTCGTTAAGAAAACCGAAAGGCTGTTGCAGCAAAAGTCGAAGATGGCGTCTTGGGATCGCCAGATGCTGTTCTCTTTGCGGCTACATAGTCAGATGGGTGTTTCGCCGTCGCGCAATCAGATCAGGAACATAGGTGTGGACGCAATTTCCACACATGGCGGGACGTCAATGCGCAGGACTATGACCAGTCGGTTCTGTGAAATTCCAACTATGCCATTGAGTTTCCCATTGCGGCACCCGCCTTCGGTATTGCCAGACCCGGACTATGAGCGTCTGGTCGGCAAAGTGATTTTGTATCCGTGGAGAACTCGTATCCTGATGAAAGTGACGGCGTTTCTTAAGCCGCTATTTGGCATTGACCGTTACGATAGCTTGGCTCTCATCATAAAGCGCAGAAGGGATAACAGTGGCTAGCAGTGCCATTGCCGACCGCTCATCGTCTGATGTATCGGTGGCGATCTGGGGTAAGTTGATAAGTCGAGTATCCGGTGTGCTCTTGCTCTTCTGCGTGTTAGCCACCAGTGGCTATGCGCTGTCGACATTGCCAGGCTTTCAATCCCATTTCGCGTTGATCGTACCGCTCGTCACTATGTTACTACTTGCGGCGCATTTGAGGACTCTGGATCGATTGGTTGCCTATCCGTTAGTTGCCTCATTGGTTGCTGTGCTAACCGTGGCTTCAGCGCTATCCATTGTTGCAAACCCCACCATTCCAAATGTGATGACGACCGGCAAGTTCTTGCTGATTATCATGTTTGCCTACGTATTCACGTGCTTTGTTTCCTACAGAGCTTTTTCAGTATGGTTGGTTCGCGGCATGATCGTCGTGGGTTTATTGTCCCTGGTGGTCTATGCGCTCACGAACTTCGCGGGCTTGGATTTACAACTTCCGGTGTTCGTCAACGTCAATGGCATGCCTTACAAGATTGGGCTTGTGTTCTTCGTCTTCGATAATCATCTGTTTTTTAGGAATACAGGCCCTTTCTGGGAGCCAGGAATATTCGGTACCTATTTGTCGTTGACGATGGTCTTGTTGATTATCAATAGATCAACCGATAGCAAAAAGCACTTTCTCGTTCTGGGGCTGTGCTTGATTTCTACGGTTTCTACCGCTTCGATAATATTTTTCATCCTTGTTGCGTGTTTGTATGTATTCAACCTGGCTCAGACGATTTTTCAGCGGCTACTACTATCGACCTTTGCAGTGATGTGTCTGATTTTCGCCGTTCTGCTCAAGGACCCAATCCTGGCGACGCTTGTAGAGCTTTCCCCAAGAATTTTTTCGAAGTTCGCGGTCGCCGAGTCTCTATCAGTCATTGAGCGCGTCAATTCGCCGGCAGTGAACTGGGCGCTTTTTCTGGAAAAGCCGCTTTTCGGGTGGGGCTTGAGCGGAGCGCTTTCCGCCTATGAGGTGAGGACGTCTGTATCCCAGACGTCCACTTCTACCTACATGTTGGCGTCGTTAGGCGTTCCAGGCATTATTTATACAGTGGCATGGATATTTGCTGCGTTAAGGCAACGGCAGCTTAGTCTCTTCGCAAGAGCGCTGCTCGTTGTCATCTTCATAGGATTCCTGAATAAGGAGCCACATTACTTCTTCCCGTTGACATTCATTTTCCTGTTCTACTGGTTACGATCAGCAAATACGCAACGTGATGAGGTCAACAGAACTGATCGACAGATCAAAATGCAGGCCCATCCGATCAGGCATCAAGCGTTCAGCTCACCATGATTCCCATAAATCGTCTTGTTGGGAATATCAGTGGGTCATTGGCGTTGAAAGGCGCGGCAATCGTCGTTGGGCTTTTATCTGTCCCAGCGTACATCAACTACTTCTCTAACCAACAATTACTTGGAGTGTGGTTTTCCATCATTTCGGTAATGAATTGGATGTTGTTTCTGGATTTCGGTCTTGGGAATGGCATAAAGAACGAAGTCACTTTCCGCATTGCGAAAGGCAAGGCGGCAGAGGCGCGGGGGATCATATGGGGCGGCTACTTATGGTCGGCCATATTGTCACTCTTGCTCGCCACCTTGCTATTGGCCGCCGCGTATTTCCTGCGGTTTTCCGAGGTATCTGCGGACATTGCCAGCATTGACTTCCCGTCTATTGAGAAGGTCCTCCTAATTGTGGTCGCAACGTTTGCGTTGCAGTTCCCATTACGGATGTCCGTGTCGATTCTCTACGGGTTGCAAATGAGCGCTCTGGCTGCCGCCGTTCCGGTAGTCACCAATACGCTTGTTCTTGTGTATCTGTTGATGGCCGGATCCAGCGGCATAGGTGACCCTGTATTATTGGTGCAGTTCTACGCGATTGCGGTAATTGCGCCATTGCTTGGAGCTGCTGCGGTCGTTGCCTGGAACATACGCAGGTGGCCGCATCCGGATCAGCCGCGGAATTATCTGCAAGCCGCTTACAAGGCTATGGCTGCCGGAGGGCAGTTTTTTTTCATCCAGCTCTGTCTGTTGGCAATCAACGGTACAAATGAAATAGCTATTCTTACCTTCCATCAGGCCTCCGATGTCGTCGATTATCAAGTGCACTATCGTGCCTTTTCACTGTTTATTGTCGCAGCATCGACTTTGACGTTACCGCTGTGGAGTGCAATTGCGCAGGCGCAGGCCGAAGGGCAGGCTGTCCGAGTGCAGAGTATTGTGCGGTTTCTTAGGCTCAGTTTGGTTTTTACTGCCTGCGGTCTTGCTATACTTACGGCACTTTTTCCCTGGCTTCTTTCGTTGTGGATAGGGGGCGATGTCGTCCAGACTAATAGTCTCACGAGCACCTTGTTTGCGATCTATACGTTTTGTGTTGTGATGATCATGTCCGAGGTATGCGTTGCCAATGGATTCGGTCGACTCAGGCTGCAGGTCATCAGCTTTACGGCTGCAGTATTGATGAAAATTCTTCTGTTGTTTGCTTATCGTATTTGGGTGCCCTCTTGGGATGGATTGCTGTTGATCAACATTATTGTTCTCGTGCCGGTAGCTATTGTATTGGCGCGAGACTCGTCGCGAACACTACGGCAATTCGGCAAGCAGCAGGACTTGCAACCTAGTTGAGGGTGTTTCGTTATTGACGCTAAGCGTCTCTGCTTATTTTGTCAGATTGTCAGACAGGGTTTTCTATGTTTAAGGATAAGGTGTTACTAATCACTGGTGGGACCGGTTCTTTCGGTAATGCCGTCTTGCGTCGGTTCATTGATAGCGACTTGGCGGAGATCCGCATTTTTTCGCGCGATGAGAAAAAGCAGGACGACATGCGGAAGCGTTACGATAGCGCCAAACTCAGGTTCTATATTGGTGATGTCAGAGATCTGCATTCGATTTCCAGTGCAATGTTTGGTGTTGACTTTGTATTTCATGCCGCTGCTTTAAAGCAAGTGCCATCCTGTGAGTTTCACCCAATGGAAGCCGTTAAGACTAATATTCTCGGAACGGATAACGTACTTGAAGCAGCTATTCGCTCTGAGGTCGAACGCGTGATTTGCCTGAGCACGGATAAGGCGGTTTATCCGATCAACTCGATGGGGGTTTCCAAAGCGATGATGGAAAAAGTTGCCGTCGCCAAGTCGAGACAAGCTAGAAAGACCAGTATTGTGGTCACGCGGTACGGAAATGTAATGGCGTCACGAGGCTCCGTGATTCCGCTATTCGTAGAGCAAGCGTTGGCAGGCAGAACTCTGACCATCACGGATCCGGCGATGACCCGTTTTATGATGACGCTAGACCAAGCGGTTGACCTGGTCCTGTTTGCCTTTGAGAAAGGCAGTACTGGTGATGTCTTCGTCCAGAAAGCGCCGGCGGCAACAGTACAGGTTCTGGCTGAGGCACTATTGCAGGTCCTGGGGCTGGAGCAGATTGACGTTGAAACTATAGGTACTCGACACGGTGAGAAACTCTACGAAGTCCTGCTGAGCCGGGAAGAAGTATCCAGCGCGGAAGACCTTGGCGATTACTTCCGTGTACCTCCCGATTTGCGGGATCTGAATTACGGCAAGTTTGTAGATAGTGGCGAGACTTCTATTACCGCTTCAACGGAATATACGTCACATAACACCACTCGTTTGGACAAGGCTAGTATGATTGATCTTCTGCATACCTTGCCGCTGATTCGCTCCACTCTGTCGCGTTCCTAGAGCTCATAGGGAATATTCATGAAAGTCTTGGTCACTGGCGCAAACGGTTTTATTGGCAAGAATATTTGCCAACGCCTCTTGCAGTCAGAGCAGCATTCTGTTCTCAAGTTTTGCCGCGACACGGATCTGGCAGAATTGCCAAACCTGGTTGCTGAGGCTGATGCTGTCATCCATCTGGCCGGTGAGAATAGACCAGATGAAGAGGAAGCATTCGATCTGGTTAACCGCGGCGTGACTGAGCGTCTTTGCGATATTCTAATGCAACTGGGCCATCCGAAACCGATACTGTTTGCGTCGAGTACCCACGCCGAGCGAGATTCGGCCTACGGCAAGAGTAAAAAAGCCGCCGAAGAGGTGCTTTTCGAACTCGCGGAAAATCTGGATATCCAACTGTCTGTATTTCGACTGCCGGGCGTTTTCGGGAAGTGGTGCCGGCCGAACTATAACTCTGTTGTCGCGACTTTTTGCCACAATATTGCGAATGCCCTTCCGATTCAGGTTGATGCGCCGAACGCGATGCTGAGCCTGGTCTACATCGATGATGTAGTAGACGCTTTTTTGGCTGCGATTTGTGACAGCTCGGAGCGAGGGATTTATCGGACGGTTGAGCCGGTATACGAAATTTCTTTGGGAGACCTGGCTCAACGTATTCACAATTATGCGCAGATTAGATCGCATCTGACGGTACCAGGCGTAGGTGTTGGTCTTGATCGTGCGCTTTACTCAACGTTCGTAAGTTATCTGCCAGTGGAAAAATTCTCCTATCATATTCCGGTCTATGGCGATGAACGGGGAGTTTTTGCCGAGATGCTGAAAACGACTGGGTCCGGCCAGTTCTCCTTTTTTACTGCAAAACCGGGTATCACTCGCGGTGAGCACTATCACCACACCAAGACGGAGAAGTTCTTGGTTGTATCAGGGCAGGCGAGATTCGGTTTCCGACAAATTGTGACCAATCAAAAAGTGTTTCTCGAGGTTTCCGGTGAGGCGCCGACGGTGGTCGAGACGATACCGGGTTGGGCGCACGACATTACCAATATAGGGAAGACTGATATGATTGTAATGTTATGGGCCAATGAAGTTTTCGATCGGGATCGCCCAGACACTTTTGCTTGTAAGGTTTAGAGTTTTGTCAAGACTAAAAGTTCTAACTGTCGTCGGAACTCGGCCAGAAGTCATACGCTTGTCTCGAGTGGTCGCTGCGCTGGACAAGCACACGGATCATGTTTTGGTTCATACCGGTCAAAACTATGACTATGAGCTTAACCAGATTTTTTTCGACGAACTCAATTTGAAGAAACCTGATGTGTTCTTGAATGCTGCGGGCAGCACGGCGGCGGAAACTATTGGCAAAGTGATTATCGCCGTAGATGAGGTGCTAGAAGAGCAATCGCCAGATGCAGTTTTGGTGCTCGGTGACACCAACAGTTGTCTTGCGGCGATACCCGCGAAAAGACGAAAAGTGCCGGTTTTCCATATGGAAGCCGGAAATCGCTGCTTCGATTTTCGTGTTCCTGAGGAGATTAATCGACGAATCATTGATCATACTGCTGACGTAAATCTCACATACAGCGACATAGCACGCGAGTACTTGTTGCGAGAAGGGCTGCCACCGGATCTAATCATCAAAACGGGCAGTCCTATGTTTGAGGTATTGACGCACTTCAGGCCCAAGATTGATCAATCGGTTGTCGTGAATACGCTGAAACTTACCGAGAACGAGTATTTCCTGGTGAGCCTGCACCGAGAAGAGAATGTAGAGTCAGACGTTAGTTTTTTCCGGATAGTCAATTTGCTCAACGCAATTGCTGAGCGGTTTAAGCTTCCCGTTATCGTATCGACGCACCCAAGAACGAGAAAGCGAATCAGCTCGGCGGGAGTCCAGCTAGATTATCGTATTCAACTGCTAAAGCCGTTGGGTTTTTTCGATTACGTAAAGCTGCAGATTTGCTCGCGGGCTGTGCTATCCGACAGCGGAACCATATCCGAAGAGTCTTCGATTCTCAATTTCAGGGCGCTGAATATCCGGGAGGCGCATGAGCGTCCTGAGGGAATGGAGGAGGCCTCTGTGATGATGGTGGGCGGAGACGTTGCTACTGCCATGAGAGCATTGGATTTGTTGGAATCACAGTCGCATGGTGAAGATCGTAGCCTTCGTATCGTTTCGGACTACTCGATGCCCAATGTATCTGAAAAAGTAGTACGAATTATCCATAGCTATACCGACTATGTGAATCGAGTCGTTTGGAAGAAGTACTGATCTTGCTGTGGTTTTTGTTCCGGAGGCATTCCGCTTCTCCTGATGTCCGGCCGACTCTAAATGTCTGAAATACCTTCTAGTGACGCCAAGAAAAAGACGATATGCTACATCGGAAATTTCTTTTTCCCAGATGGGAACGCGGCTGGGATTCGCGTTCGATCGAATGGTCGCCTATTTCGTAAACTTGGTTTCGAGACGTTCTATATTGGACTGACACAGGATGAAACAGCGATCTCTCGCGATGGCAGCTTTGAGGTCTCTGATGATGGTTTTCGTTACCAGTGTCTCTCATATCCTACCGGGCTTGGAGGTTGGATTAGATTCCGCAAGAAACTCCACTTCGTGACGCGTCAGCTTGAAGCGCTCAATCCATCTGCAATCGTGGTCTATGGAAGCCTGTCGAGTAGCGTGTTTTCATTTTTTCTTTATCGCTGGGCAAGAAAACGACACCTGACGGTGATTACTGATTGCGTCGATTGGCTAGCGGGTGGCGTTGGTGGCCGGCTGTTTCGCGTAGCGAAGCGACTTGACACGGAATTCCAGAAGCGGATTGTAAACGCGCAGGCAGATGGTGTTGTTACTGTTAGCAGCTATTTGCAGACATACTACAGATCCAGAGATTGTCTGACGGTTGTGATTCCACCATTGTTTACAGGTACTGAACGTTCCGGGACCACCAAGCCACAAAGTGGATTCAGTAGCCGACCGATTCAACTGTACTACGCAGGCTTCCCGTTTGCTGTCGGTCGTGGTCAGATCGAGCGTCGGGATTTCAAGGACCGACTTGATAGCGCTATTGAATCGCTTTCCGCATGTACTGAATACGATTTCGAGTTCAATATTTTCGGCGTAACCAAGTCGATGTACCTGGATGCCGTACCAGAGCATGAATCTTTATTGGAGGCATTGTCTTCACGTATCATATTTCATGGCAAGGTTAGCAATAGCGTGGCTCTGGCGTCACTAAGACGTAGTGACTATGTTCTGCTGATTCGTGATGTCAACAAGATGACGTCTGCTGGTTTTCCATCCAAGATTGCCGAGGCGGTCGGCATGAGTATACCGGTGATTACCACCAGGACATCTGATCTGGAGGAGTATATTGAACACGGGGAAACTGGATGGTTGACCGACGTCTCTCCTGACCAGGACTACTCAGCTGTTCTTCGCGAAGTATTGAACCAAGGGAGCGATAGGGCCCTAGAAATGGGAGAGAATTGCGCTCGGAGTCGTCCTTTTTCAGAGGATCGTTTCGTCGATCGTGTTCGCGTGTTTTTTGACAAACTCGGTATTCTCGAATGATCAACTGCGAGTCTGTTCCATGACGAAGAAGATACTGTTTGCCGGAGACTTGTTTGTTTCGGAATCAGATCCGATCCGCATTTCATCGCTTCTCGATGGCTATCTCACTGACCAGTTGTTTGTTGCCAATCTTGAAGGTGCACCGGACTTTTTTGGTTCGCGATCCAAAAAGGCCGTCGCTCTATCGCTAAATCAGTCTGTCGTCGAGGACCTATCCGGATCAGGAATCTACTATTCCATTGTGAATAATCATACTGGTGACGGTGGCATCGACGTTTACAAGCGTCTCCAACGGCTGCTGGCCAACGGAGGCTTGGCATCGAGTGTCCACCAAAAAGAGCCCAGGCAGTTTGTTGACGGGCAACCGCTTATCTTTTTTGCTGATGAGCGAGAGGAGTGTCCATGTGATGCTATGGGATTCCTGCGATTCGACCAATCGGTAATAGATGAGTATTCGAACTATATCGATGGCAGTATTGTAATAGTGCACGGCGGTATCGAGTATCGACCTGAACCTACATTCTACCAGCGCAAGCTGTCGCATCATATGATAGACCTAGGTGCCACATCGGTCATTTTTCATCACTCACATATCAAAGGGTCTTACGAATGGTATGGAGACCGCTTGATCCACTACGGACTTGGCAATTTCTATTTCTCTCATGTCGGCGATATGCATGGTCTCGAAACGATCAATGGGTGTGTACTGCAATATGATCGTGACTCAGGCTCATTCTCTGAGGCAGAAGTTGTTTATTCGGCGCTAGAGGTTGATGCGTCTCCTACATTGTCTCTGGAATTCTCATCGCTCTCACCGTCTACAATGCTCGTCCCGCTATCGAGTTATAGAAACTGGTATCGAAAGCGATACCGTATGGACTCATCTTTTCGTCCACGGCAACTGAGCTCCCACGAGTGGGTGATTAGATGGCAATGGAACGCTTGGTATAGTGTTGCATCTGTCATGGTGCGCATGGGCATTACGGCCCGCGTAAAAGCAGTTTTGAAGTGGATGTTGCGACGGTGATTCGAATGTACTCATTCGTAGTGCACAACATCAATGGCTTTGGCTTTCTTTGGCTCGGCGGTCGTGCTTGGAGTATCTAGTCGCATATGCAATACGAAAACTTCCAAGCGTATGTTGATGACTACCGAGGTCACACAGTTAGTGAAGATCGCTTTTTCAAATTGCTTCCTGATCTGGAGGAGTTTTGTGAACGGGTCAACTCACAGCCGGTGTTAGAGGCGAGCAGCCTTGATCAATTAGTTAGGCAGCAAATGGATGTCTGTCTTGCCAATGATCTACCGATCTGCGTGATGGCCAGTGGCGGCGCCGATAGCAGCTTCCTGTTGTCTATGATACGCCGGCATTTTCGTGCAAGGCGTGTTTTCGCCATTGCGGCAGAAACTAAGGGAAACACGCAAGAGATTCGGTCACTACAAAAGTTGACTAACGCTCTTGGTATTTCGGCCGAGATAGTTGTACCGGATGAAAAAGATCTTCTTGGTTCATTGCAAGCGTTTGTAGACTCTGTTGGGAGACCGTCTCACGATGTTGCTCAGCCTTTACATAACTTGTTAGTCAGAATCGCATTGGAGCGTTTTGGTCAATGCGTCGTCGTTGACGGGCAGTATGCAGACACGTTGATGTTTGCTAATCCGCAGAATACCTATTTCGACCTGTACCGGCAAAGTGCGTGGTTGGCTGATCCTATTCGTAAGCTCGCTGCTGCTGTCTGGCGACGTGTCAATGTTACTGACTACTCCAAGAAGGGCGCCGTACGTGCATTCATGCGTTCAATGCCGGAGGTTCTGTGTTGGATTTGCCGTATATCTCCGACTTCAAGAGTGCAGGCTCATTTCAGCAAGCTGTTGACAGACTTTGACGCCTTGCTTGTTATGCAGGCAGCCTTCTACAAAGTGCTGTTGATGGAACGTGAGGCGGATAAGTACAGGGTCTTTCCGGATGTCGTATCGCCATTCGGATTCGATGAGCTGTTTATTCATGCATATCAACGTCCACATGAGTTCAATACGCTCCTGAAACGTAAGTTGCCAGTCTGGCGATACTTGTTTGACCATCATCCCGAGATAGCCGCCGGCTTGCGAAGACGTTCATTCGAACCTACATAGCGGTTTACATGAGTGCCTGAATGAATCGGATATTGGTAGCTCGGTCAATACGCAGGCCGATTTCGAGTACTACAGCCTTTGCATTTTTGGATTGATTTTGTAAAAACACAATCAAGGGAAACACAATGTCCTCAGCAGCAAGATGCAGAATTTGTCAAAGTGATTTGGATACCGAAGCAATCATCGGTAGAGAGATCTGGTCGTTTTCTGATAAGCGCTTCGAATACTACGAGTGTCTATCCTGTGGATGTATCCAAATAAGAGACTATCCTGATGACATCGGAGACTACTATTCCGATGAGTATTATTCATTCAATGTCGAACGAAAAATGTCTGCCCTAAAGGGCTGGCTTATTAACAAGCGCGACATCTATGCATTATCTCGGAAGGGTATTTTGGGAGGTCTGCTCTGTAGAATATGGCCGACCAATCTCTTTAAGTCGATACCTTACCCGGCAGTTAACCGTAGCTCGAAGATCCTCGACGTTGGTTGCGGTGATGGCAGCTTTCTTCTGAATTTGCACCATCTCGGGTTTACCAATTTAACTGGCATCGATCCCTTTCTTACCAAAGAATATGCTATTGGAGATCAGTTGAGTATCGAAAGGAAGGACATTTACCAGATCGAAGAAAGATTTGACTGTGTAGTCCTAAAAGGGACGCTGGAGCATCAGCCGAATCAGTTGAAGTTGCTCGAAAAAATAGGTGATGTGCTTTCGCCAGGCGGGCTGTGTGTTATCAGAATACCTGTTTGTGATTCGTATGCTTGGGAACACTACAGAGAGAATTGGGTTCAGTTTGACGCACCACGCCACTTCTATTTGCATACTGTTAGGAGCATGAAGCATCTCGCGAGCGCAGCGAATTTCAGCATCCATCACATGGAGGATGATAGTGACGTACTCCAATTCACCGGGAGTGAACAACTGCTCGTTGACATTGCTCTTCACGATCCAAGATCCCACTTAGTCAATCCGAAAGCATCGATCTTCTCTCCTGCACAACTCAAGGCGTTCTCCACCAAGCGGGATGAATTAGACAAGTCTCGAAAAGGTGATGTCATGATATTTATTCTTAAGAAAGAAGACGCTTCGGGGTGACGTTGTCCCTTCGCAAACATTCTCATCCGAGTATCCTACCTGCGGTACATCGTATCCTATGAATAGTCTGGCAATACCGCTAAAATATGATGATAAATCTTCCGGATACTCGTTTTTCTTGACTCAGTTGGATGTTTTGGTGATTGCCAGAATTGAAGTACATTTTTATGAAGCATTCAGACAGAGATTTGGCGTGGCTGCATACCGTTAGAGACGTGGAGTGGGAAGCTATTGATTTCCCTGCTGAACTGGGGTCGACCACTAGCGTGCTCGAGCTCGGTTCGGGTACGGGCTACATATTGGATCGACTTAGGAAACACTTTGACAGCGTCACAGGTTTGGAAGTTTCTGATTCATCCTACAGCCCAACAGTGACCGGTGCGAAGTATTACGATGGCGTTAACATACCCTGTGAGGATGGTTCGCTCGACCTTGTTGTTTCATTTCATGTGCTTGAACACGCTACGCAACTCAGCGAGTTGCTCGTTGACTGCAAGCGGGTGCTTAAGCCAGATGGGGTGATGATTCATGTTCTACCATCTCCTACGTGGCGATTCTTAACGACCTTGCTGTGGTATTTTGGCGCAGTTGCATACGTGTTAAGGAGAACCATTGGCAGATCAGAAGGAATGTCTCCGGGTCGTGATGATAGGCTTAAGAACGGCGGTTGGCGACAGAAACTGTTGCCGCGTCGACATGGTGAAAAAGGCAATGCGATAACCGAGGGCTACCATTTCAGGAAAAAGCGGTGGATCGGCGAGTTTGAGTCGGCAGGCTTTATCGTTTCCGGCGTCAAGCGCTCCGGGATAATCTACTGGGGGAATGATTTCTTTCGCTCATCTCTTAGTGTCAGGTCGCGCAATCTTGCATCTCGAGTCATAGGGTCTTCTTCGCTAATCTATATGCTGAGAAAGCCAGCGGCCGTAGATTAGCGCGGGTCCCGCGGGCGCTCCCGCGAGCTAAAGAAAACGGTAATCCCCACGGACATCACATGCGCTGTACTGGATAGTGCAATATGCAACCAGCGATGGGCACGCGTTAGTCGCCGAGGATTAATGGACGGACTCGCTTCGCAGCCCGTTATTGAATAGGTAATTTGGCTAAAAAGGCGGCATCTTGATACGGCGGATTCTCGTAACAGGGGCTAGTGGGTTCGTTGGTCAACAGTTGTGTGAAACGTTGTTGCGCGAGGGGTATCTGGTACGTGCCGCCAGCAGATCAGTTTGTCCATTGCCTCGGCATGACCGGTTGGAGCAAGTGACTGTCGGCGATATCAGCCAGGAAACCGAATGGCGTGATATCGTCAGTGCATGCGACAGTATCATTCATCTCGCAGCTAGAGTGCATGTAATGACTGAAACGGCTGCTTCTTCACTGGATGTTTTTCGCGCAGTCAATACAAAGGCGACAGAGTCGCTGGTAACGGCTTCGTTGGCGGCAGGGGTCCGACGCTTTGTCTATGTGAGCACGATCAAGGTACTTGGCGAGCCGGTAGCGGGCGGCATCTTTGGCAACGATTCGGTTCCGAATCCACAAGATCCATATGCCATATCAAAGTTTGAGGCCGAGTCCGATCTTGTGCGGCGGTGTGCAGATGCGGCGATGGAGTATTCGATTGTGCGCCCGCCTCTGGTCTATGGGCCGGGTGTGGGGGGCAATTTCCTGCGTTTGCTCAAGCTGGTGGATAGCGGTGTGCCGCTGCCGCTCGGGTCCGTCAACAACCAGCGCAGTTTGATTGGCAAGCGAAATCTTGCGAGTTTTCTCGCGACTTGTCTCAGCCACCCGGCTGCTGCAGGACGCTGTTTCGTTGTTTCGGACAATGAAGATATGTCTACGTCTGAGTTGCTGCGGTGCATGAGTCAAAGCATGTCTCGCCCGTCCCGCGTTTTTCGTTTTCCGGAAAGTCTACTACGGCTGGCAGGAGGCATGGTTGGGCGTTCCGCGGAGGTCTCCAGGCTCATCGGCTCACTGCAAATTGACTGCAGCGAAACGCTAGCCACCATTGAATGGCAACCACCTATTGCTCTGCGTTCGGAAATCGATGCGACAGTTCGTTGGTTCCAAGAAGAAGCCTGATGATTCTATTAGTGTCCTTTATCGGTAGCATATTCGCGACGGCTGTGTTTCGTTGGGTCGCGTTGCGATCGGGTTTTCTTGATGTCCCGAACCATCGTAGTGCGCATACTATCGCGACGCCGCATGGCGGCGGTGTCGCTTTCTCATTCGTTTCAGTCACTCTGGTGCTTCTTGCTTCGTGGAGCGGCTTACTGTTACATCGCGAGGTCTTGGCTTTCGTACCAGGCGCTGTCGCTATCGCACTAATCGGATTACTAGATGATTTCGCATCGGTCGCGGTGCGTGTTCGGTTGGCGGTGCATGTATCGGTCGCAATCTCTGTGATTGTGCTGCTTGGCGGTGGTTTGACAGTGAAGGTTGGTGTGTTCGATGTCGATCTTGGGGTACTCACCGACATTGTTTTTGTAGTCGCTATTGTTTGGTCAGTGAACCTCTTCAATTTCATGGACGGTATCGACGGCATAGCGTCTGTGCAGGCAGTATCCGTTCTTCTTGGCATGTTGATTATTGGCGGTGTCTTGCCGACAGCGGGGTTACCATTGTTGATAGCGATCTTGATCGCATCCGTCGCCGGGTTTCTAGTGTTGAATTGGCCGCCTGCGAAAATTTTCATGGGAGACGCTGGCAGTGGTTTCCTGGGCTTTGCTCTGATCTGTGTCGGTTTGCTTGCACATCAGCAGGGCTATGTGTCTTTCTGGTCGTGGCTCATATTGAATGGGTTGTTCATTGTCGATGCCACATACACGCTTGGTTATCGTGTGGTGCATGGCTACCGTTGGTATGAAGCACATAATGGGCATGCTTATCAGTATCTGGCGAGGGAGTTGGGAGGGTACAGGTTGGTTATCGGATTACAGATTGCAGCGAATGTCTTTTGGCTACTGCCATTGGCGTGGTGGGCGAACCAGTCCGACGATCACGCCTACCTGATCGCAATTGTTGCTTGGTCAGCCATACTGGTGACCATAGTAAAGCTAAAGGTGGGTCGTTTGGATATGGCAAGCCGTTGCCGTAAACATTGCTAGCAAGACGATCGTCAGAGAACGTGAATTGGAATTGACGGCCATGTCATGATCTATGCTGAACGATTCCGTATGCGATGTCAGTCAATCATTCGGTCATGGCTTGCATGACACGCCGCGGGATAAAGCTCAGCGGTTGTCGCTCGGCTTGGTGTACCGGAGACTGGACGCCTGTGTCGACGAAATATCCAACGCCGTTGTGCTGGCCATTCTTGATTGCGACAAAAGCGATATCATCGCGGAAGCCACTGTGGACATCGTCTTCGCTAATGAACTCGAAATCATGATCAATGTCGTTGGGGTAGGTCAGCATGACAAACAAGTTGTCGCCACGATTGTCTACCTCGAATAATGGCGTACCATGTTTATCAACGCAGGCACTCAGAATTGTTTCGGTGCTCAAGGCATCGCTGACGTTTTGGCATACTACAATGAAGTCTCGTGACATTAACGGATCGATTCGAACAAATGGGACACCTAGCCTGGTAAGGAATGAGTCATGATTCTTCAGTCTCCAGTAGAAAGTTATATTTTCGTGCGGATCCTGATGTAGACCAGTCGCAATCATAAGCCGGGCATCGGGAAAGGTGTTTTGAACGAGTCCCAAAATGCGATCGTAGGCCGCATAGACGTCAAGAAGTGGATCCACGTTGGCCGACACGTACCACGCCGGATTCGATCGCTCGCCCTCGTATGCTTTCGATGAAAAGAGATAGTGATGCTGTACATGCGCGGCTGCATTCACGAATAGCGTTGCAAAATCCGGTTGCCGCCTTTTTACTTGGCTAACGAAAGCGTTCGCCAATAGCATGTCGAGGGCGATCGGTTTTATCCATTTCCGATTTCGCGATTGCACTATGAGCTTGATCATTTGAACGTACTGACTCGGCCGGACATTTATGGTCGCGAAGAGTCCCAGCCAAAAGGCTGAGTGCCAAGTCAGCCGACCGGCCGCATTGTCACCCACTGCCTGACGGATAGCCGCATGCGCTTGCTTCAGTAACATGCCACCAGTGACGGCTGTTTTCGTCCAGGGGTCAGGCACAAAAAAAGCTGCCTCATTCGTACAATTTGCGGCGTTCATCGGACTCATTGCCGCAACACGAAAGCCTTGTCGTTCCACTTGCTCCCAAATTTGCTCAAGATCGTGATCGACAATGTCTCCGAGTCGAAAAACCTTATGCTCTGCAAGCGTCTTCCCTGTGTGGGCGGTTACCCATTGAATCCAAGGTTCGATATTTTCATAAATGCTCTCGGACTCCGTTTCTGTATATCCATGCTGCGTGAAAAGCCTTTCGAAGTTCGGTAGCGCTCCGAACTCGATGTAGCGCTCAAGCATCTTAAAATTAACCTCATTGAACTCTAGGAAAAGCAGGCGGCTCATTCTGGCTCCTCTTGCGGACACAAATCTATATAGGTTTTCGACAGCCACGCATGTCTAGTTACGATTTCTCCCTACGCTCACATTTTACACGACCCGGCTATGAATAGCCTTACGCGAGGCTGTACAGGCGAACGCAAAGCGATGCCGCGGACGTGCCCGCGGATTGCCATCGCAGCAAGCTCACAACCGAATCGGCGCGGCGGCGACTTGGAGTTGTCTTACCAGGTAGTCTATATAGGGCCGACATTGATTTGTGCTGCAAACCCTAGTTGTTAAAATCTACTGTGAAGGTACAATCCACCGAGGTGAAGGGATATCTAAGACGTTGGCATAGCTGCTCATCCGACACGGAGAATCATTATGAGCGACAATACGATACCTGCAGCATTGATCGCGGGCTTCATCTGTATAGTACTGCTTCTTGCCTTACGCCCGATGGCGATATCTCATAAATTGGTCGACAAACCTGGTGGCCGCAAGCGCCATGTTGGTCATGTGCCGATCATTGGCGGCATTTGCATGTTCTCGGCATTCTTGATTGGCGCAATGCTGGCGATACCGGCGGTGAACACGCTCTTCCTTGTCTTTGGGTCCTCGCTCTTGGTGTTCGTGGGTGTCCTTGATGATCGCTATGACCTGCCTGCTTCAGTCCGTTTCGGTGCGCAGTTCTCATCCGTCTTGTTGATGGTGTTCGGTGGTGCGATCACTGTTGAAACGATTGGTGCACCTTTTTTCGGCGGTGAGATACAGGTCGGCAGTTTTTCTTTATTGCTAACTGTGGTGCTCTCGATAGCGCTAATCAATGCGATTAACATGACTGATGGAGTGGATGGTTTGGCAGGTGGTCTAGCATTGCTCGCGCTATCCGGGCTGTTCGTGGCCGGGTATGGCACCGATGTCTCGAGTCTGGCATTGATTGGTGTGGCTGTCGTTGCCAGTTTTCTCGCCTTTAATTTTCCACTGAAACTCAATCGCACGATTCGCACATTCATGGGCGATGCTGGCAGTACTTTCCTTGGATTCCTCATCGCGTGGCTCTGCATCATGATTTCCCAGCCTCCTGCAGCAACTCTCTCGCCAGTCGCTGTGCTGGGGCTAGTTGCAATGCCGCTGTACGATCTTACGTCGTGCTTCTTCCGTCGAATTATCGCGGGAAATTCACCGTTTACTGCGGATCGAAATCATTTCCACCATGTGCTTCTTGAAGCGGGGCTGAAAAGACGGCAGGTCTTGGCCGTGTTGTTGACGCTTGGTGTCTTTGTAGCCAGCACCTGCCTCGCCATGTTTAGTATCGGTGCTTCGGATGGCGCTATTCTGCTGGCATGGGCAACGTTCGGAGTTTGCATCGACTTCGGACTGCGTCGTTACCGGGCTTCTCACGATCGTCGCACTGTGCCGCGACTCTAATAACACTGTGAGAGTATTAGTTACGGGCGGTGCCGGCTTTATCGGGTCTGCATTGATCCGTACACTTCTCGCTGACGAAAACGTAAGCGTTACAAATCTGGACAAGCTTACCTATGCCGGCAACCTGTCTTCCGTTGAGAGTGTTTCGCGTAGTAGCCGGTATTTCTTTGAACATGCTGATATTGGTGATAAAGCCCGCGTGAGAGCCGTATTCCGGAGGTTTGAGCCAGATGTTGTAATGAACCTGGCCGCGGAGACGCATGTCGATCGATCTATAGACAGCGCCGAAGACTTCATCATGACCAATATTGTTGGCACTCATCGCCTGTTGGAAGTGGCACGAGCTTACTGGGAGACACTGAGTGGCAAAAGGCGAAGCCAGTTCCGCTTCCACCATATCTCGACAGATGAAGTCTTTGGTGATTTGGCGCCTGATGATCCACCCTTCGACGAGTCAACGCCATACAGGCCGAGCAGCCCATACTCTGCCAGCAAGGCAAGTGCAGACCATCTTGTACGGGCATGGCATCGCACGTATGGGCTGCCAACTATCATTAGCAATTGCTCCAATAATTATGGGCCATTCCAATTTCCAGAAAAGCTCATCCCTCATACTATACTCAGCGCACTTCATTCGGAGCAGATCCCCGTATATGGCGACGGCAAGCAGATTCGTGATTGGTTATACGTTGATGATCACGTCGCCGCGCTGAAGGTGATCGTTCAGCGTGGAAGACCAGGTGAGACGTATAACGTGGGTGGCGACGCTGAACATCGAAATATTGATGTCGTCGCGCGGATATGTGAACTGCTCGACGAGCTTGCATCGGACAAGCGATCGAAACGAGGCTCTTACCGAGATCTGATTCGTTTTGTCTCAGATAGGCCCGGTCACGATTCGCGCTATGCCGTGAGCTCGGGTAAGGTCGCCACGGCTCTCGGTTGGCAGCCTTTGGAGTCATTTGATACCGGCTTGCGTAAGACAGTGCAGTGGTTTGTCCACAATCGCGATTGGTGGAATGCGATACTGACCGGGAGATACCGATTGGAAAGACGGGGCATAACATTAAATGACTAGTCGTAAGGGCATTGTGCTGGCCGGAGGGTCAGGCACCCGCCTCTTCCCAGTTACTCGCGGCATTTCCAAGCAATTGTTGCCAGTGTATGACAAGCCGATGATTTATTACCCACTCTCCGTGTTGATGCTGGCAGGGATCCGTGATATCGCGATTATTACAACTCCGTCAAGCAAGGGTAGTTTCGAGGCGCTTCTGGGTGACGGTCGTGAGTATGGTGTGCAACTAACATATCTCGAACAGGAATCGCCTAACGGCTTGGCTGAGGCCTTTGTGATTGGCGAGCAATTTATTGGCAGTTCCAGTGTATGTCTGGTGTTGGGTGACAATATCTTCTATGGTCAGGGGTTTACTGAAAAACTATCGGCGGCAGTCAGACAAGATACCGGAGCGACGATTTTCGCTTATCAAGTCAATAATCCGTCACAGTTCGGCGTAATTGAGATGGACGTTGGATACAATGCAATTTCTATCGAGGAAAAACCGATAGCGCCGAAGTCTAGTTGGGCCATAACGGGATTGTATTTTTATGATAATCGCGTCTTGGAGTTGGCGAGAGCCGTTACGCCATCTGCTCGTGGAGAGCTTGAGATTACATCGATTAATCAAGCGTATATGGCGGACGGACTACTGAGTGTCCAGCCTTTAGGGCGCGGCTTTGCGTGGCTCGATACTGGAAATCACGATTCGCTTGTAGATGCCTCACAGTTCGTGCAGACAATTGAGAAACGTCAAGGTCTCAAAATTGCTTGCCCCGAGGAGATTGCATGGCGCAAAGGCTGGTTGTCGGACGAACAGCTGCGAGCCGTCGCTCAACCTTTAATGCAAAGCGGTTATGGAAGGTACCTGGCAAGACTAATTGATCATAAACATTAACTGGCGTGTCCGTGTTTGCGACTCTAGGACTCTAGAAGCAGACGGGACTAGTTGTCACCGTGTGCTCAAAACCGCACTGATACAATTCTGCGCTGCTTTCCAGTAAACTCGCAACGCCACAGGCAGTATCGAGGATGCGCCAAGCATCAATCGGAAGCCTGTGACATTCGGGTGCCGCGAGCGTCTCTCCAAAGCACCGAAGCAAGGGCAGAACTATAACAGCCCGGTATCTCAATATTTCAAAGGTGCGTGGTCATATGAGAATCACTATCTTCGGATCAGGCTACGTCGGCCTAGTCACCGGCGCCTGCATGGCAGAGATGGGTAATGACGTGGTTTGCGTTGATATCGACGCAGACAAGATTGCCATGCTCAATCGCGGTGAAGTGCCTATTTATGAACCGGGCCTGGACGCCTATATTCAGCGCAACCGCGATGCAGGCCGGCTTCGATTCACCACAGATATAGAAGCGGCCGTGGCCCACGGCAAGTTTCAGTTCATTGCCGTAGGCACGCCACCTGATGAGGATGGCTCCGCTGACCTCAAGTACGTCCTCGCGGTCGCAACGAGCATTGCTAAGCACATGGATGATTACAAAGTGGTCATCGACAAATCGACCGTACCAGTTGGTACCGCTGACAGTGTCGCGGCGTGCATAACAGAAACGCTTGACAAGCGCGGCGTCAATTACCAGTTTGATGTCGTATCGAACCCTGAATTTCTAAAAGAAGGCGCTGCGATCAACGACTTCATGAAGCCGGATCGAGTCGTTGTTGGTACCGACAATCCGAGGACCGCGGAGCTGTTGCGCGCGCTTTACGAGCCATTTAACCGCAACCATGACCGCCTGATAGTCATGGATGTTCGCTCGGCCGAGCTGACCAAATATGCCGCGAACGCAATGCTCGCTACGAAGATCAGCTTCATGAACGAGCTGGCCAATATTGCTGAACGACTGGATGCGGACATCGAGAACGTCAGGGTCGGTATTGGGTCTGACCCCAGGATTGGTTACCACTTCATTTATCCCGGCGCAGGTTATGGTGGTTCGTGCTTTCCCAAAGATGTGCAGGCGTTGGCGCGTTCGGCTGCTCAGGCCGGGTATGATGCTGAGTTACTGAAATCGGTTGAGGCAGTCAATGCGCGGCAGAAAGAGGCCGTTTTTGACAAACTGTCGCACCATTATCTAGGGGAACTTGCCGGCAAGACCATCGCAGTGTGGGGTCTGGCGTTCAAGCCGAGAACCGATGACATGCGTGAGGCACCCAGCCGCGTGCTGTTGCAAGCGCTGTGGGACGCGGGTGCCAGTGTGAGGGCCTTTGATCCTGAGGCGCTCGATGAGGCAAGCCGAATCTATGGTGAGCGAGATGATCTGGTGCTGTGCGACAGTTCAGAGGCAACGCTGGACGGTGCCCATGCATTAGCCATTATGACGGAGTGGCAGGAGTTCAGAAGCCCTGACTTTGACGCATTGAAGCGCCAACTTGTGGACTCAGTCATTGTCGATGGGCGCAATCTATACGATCCTGACGCGATGTCAGCGAATGGCTTTGCGTACTATGCGATCGGTCGTGGTCTCAATCAGCACTAGCCGGGATTTAGCGCCCACATACCATTCAGATTCGAGAAAACGCCATGAGCACCATTATTCCTGTGATTCTTTCCGGTGGATCCGGCAGCCGTCTATGGCCGGCATCCCGTGCGGCCTATCCCAAGCAACTGCTAAAGATGATCGGTGATCAGACGATGCTGCAAGATACCGCATTGCGTATCCAGTCGATCGAAGGCGCCAGCGGCATGCCCATTGTTGTGTGCAACGAAGCGCATCGATTCATGGTGGCTGAACAGCTTCGCGAGCTTGGTACTCAGGCGCAGATAGTGCTTGAACCCGAGGGGCGAAATACCGCTCCAGCGGTTGCGCTTGCCGCGTTATTGGCGGCAAAGGACCAGGCGGATGCGTTGTTGTTGGTCATGCCCGCCGATCACGTGATCGTCCGTGTTCCGGCCTTCGCTGAGGCTGTCCGTGCGGGGCGGCGAGCGGCGACAGACAATCAGCTTGTGACTTTTGGTGTTGTGCCCCTATCGCCGCACACCGGTTACGGTTATATCAAGGCGGTGCCGGCAGGTAGCGACGCGGTGCCGGTCGCCGGTTTTGTCGAAAAGCCGGATGCAGCAACGGCGCAACAATACGTTGATTCCGGCAGTTACTTATGGAATAGCGGCATGTTCCTACTTCCCGTGACTGCGTATCTAGATGAGCTGGAGAAATTCGAACCGGACATGCTGACAGCATGTCGGCAAAGTATAGCTCGCGCCCAGAGAGATCTTGATTTCATTAGGCCAGATGCAGATGAATTTGCGCGCTCGCCATCCAACTCTATTGATTATGCCGTCATGGAGCGTACCGATCGGGCTGTCGTTGTGCCCTTGGACGCAGGTTGGAGCGATGTGGGTTCATGGCCTTCGCTGCACGATGCCCGTGGTAGCGATGCCGACGGCAATGCAATAGACGGTGATGTGATTCATGCGGATTGCACAGGCAGCCTGATCAGCGCGGAGAGCCGGCTGGTAGCGGCGGTCGGGCTGCGTGACCACGTGGTCGTTGAGACCAAAGACGCCGTTTTGGTAGCACCGAAATCCCAAGCGGAAGATGTCAAAAAGCTTGTCGAGCAATTGAAGGCCAATGATCGCCCGGAAGTCACGTTTCATCGGCAGGTCTTCCGTCCGTGGGGCAGCTACGATGGAGTCGACCAGGGTGAGACATTTCAAGTCAAACGGCTCGTCGTTAACCCCGGTGCCATACTCTCTTTGCAGCTTCATCATCATCGCGCCGAGCATTGGGTGGTCGTCAAAGGGAAAGCACGCATTACCCGGGGTGACGAGGAGTTTGACCTCAATGTGAACGAGTCAACCTATATTCCTATCGGTGAAAAACATCGCATTGCTAACCCTTACGATGAACCTGTGCACATTATTGAGGTGCAGTCGGGCGACTACCTCGGCGAGGATGATATTGTCCGTTTCGAAGACAACTATGGCCGAGAGGGTACCAACACGTAAGCAAGCGTTGACAGCTAGGCTGTACGCAGGGCGTAGCCCAGAGCGATCTTTAGCAATTTCCTCGAAGATAGTACCCAGCGCTACCCCAGTTTGAGTGCTTTCGGCGTCGACAAGCGCGACAATTTGGGCCACCGGCGCTATGGTCATGGCGCTGCAACACAACTACCGCGTGCTACACGCGAACGAACCGGCTTCGTACGGCGCTCACATGACGGTCCAACCTAAACCAAACCACGTGCGATGGGGCGCGGCGCTCACACAAGCTTGTGTCTCCGACTGCCGGATCGGGCTCGATTGGTCGGCCGTCGCAATCGCACTAAAGTGCCAGTCCAAAATGCTATGATCCATCGCCACAAAGGAGGGCAGCATGCCAGTCAATATTCCGTCGTTTAAGGCTTACGATGTTCGCGGTCGACTACCGGACCAGTTGAACGAGGACTTCGCGTATCGAATTGCTAACGCGACGGCGCAGTACCTTGGGGCGAGTCGAATTGTCGTTGGTCGCGATATTCGGTTGTCGAGTGCAGAACTTGCGGATGCGGTGTGTCAGGGGTTGATTGACGCCGGCGTCGAGGTGCTGGATATCGGGCTAGGTGGCACCGAAATGGTCTACTTTGCAACGGGTTCGCTCGGTGCAGATGGCGGCATCATGGTCACCGCAAGCCACAACCCAAAAGACTACAACGGGCTGAAGCTCGTTCGCGAGGAATCGCGACCAATCAGTGGCGATACTGGGCTCGTTGACATCAAGCGTCTGGCTGAGTCGGACGAGCGCTGGCTGGCTGCCGACAAGGGGCAGCGCCTGCCAACCGATATCAGCGCCGCATACATCGAGCATCTTCTGGGATACGTTAGTCTCGCAAGCTTGAAGCCGATGAAGATTGTCGTTAACCCTGGCAACGGTGGCGCTGGGCCAACATTGGACTTGCTCGAGTCCCACTTGCCGTTCGAATTCATCAAGGTCAACTATGCGCCGGATGGCGAGTTCCCGAACGGCGTACCGAACCCCATGTTAATCGAGAATCGTCAGGCAACATCAGATGCTGTAATAAATCACGGCGCGGATTTTGGAATTGCCTGGGACGGCGATTTTGATCGCTGCTTCTTGTTCGACGAGTCTGGTAGCTTTATCGAAGGCTATTACATCGTCGGGTTGCTTGCGCAGAGTCTGCTTGCCAACGAAGCCGGAGCGGCGATTGTTCATGACCCCAGATTGACGTGGAACACGATCGAAGCGGTGACCGACGCCGGCGGCCGGATTATTCAAAGCAAGTCCGGCCACTCATTCATGAAAGAGGTCATGCGCAGTGAGGACGCAGCTTATGGCGGCGAGATGAGCGCGCACCACTACTTCCGTGATTTTTACTACTGCGATAGCGGCATGGTGCCTTGGATGTTGATCGCGCAGCTTGTATCCCAGCGCGGGGTGCCATTGTCGCAACTGGTGGCCGAGCGTATCGCGCGCTTTCCGGCCAGCGGTGAAATCAACCGCCGTGTCGATGACGCTGACGCGGTGATGGCGACGGTCTGGGCGTCGTATCAGCCTGCCGCCGTTGACAGCGACCGTGTCGATGGCATCAGCGTGGCATTTGAAGACTGGCGATTCAACTTGCGCTCGTCGAACACCGAGCCCGTGATTCGTTTGAACGTGGAAAGTCGCGGCGATCGCGCACTGATGCAGCAGAAGACCGACGAGCTGCTTGCGCTAATCGGTGGTGAAGCCGCGTGATCAGAGACTAAACAGGGACTTGCACCGACCTTATGTGGTTTTAGTGAGACAGTTCACGCGTCTGTCACAGCATTCTCGTTAACATATTCCAGTTAACTGATCGCATGCACACATGCGGTCCCGACAAACCACGGACGAGCAATAGCGTGCAGCCATAGATGGCTGCGCCAGGAAATAGACGACGCATGGCAATACGCATATTTGATCATTACGTTCACATGCCGGTGATCATCCTCGTATTGCTCGAGCTGTTCGTCGTGCTCGGCGCTTTGTCGGTCGGGCACTATGCAGCAGCCGAGTGGCACTGGATGGGACGAACTAGCGGCGACGCTTATCACTTTCTGAGCTGCCTCGTGACGAGTATTGTGGTTATCGTCTGTCTCGCCGCGATGGGCTTGTATCGAATTGCGCTTCGGGCAAGGTTCTCGGGCGTTACCGCTCGTATCGTGGTTGCGGTTGCGCTGAGCGGTATCGTGTTGCCTTTCGTCTACTACGTCTTGCCGTCACTGTACATTCACCCCGCAAAGATGCTGGTCGCGGCGGTGGTGGCTGTGCTGGCGTTGATGATTGTTCGCTATGCTTTCTTGAAGCTCGTAGACGAGAGCTATTTTAAGCGTCGCGTGCTGATTCTCGGCGCGGGCGAGCGCGCAGAACAGTTCATGAAGCTGCGTCGACAATCGGATCGCCGCGGGTTCCAGATCGTCAAGTTCATTACCTGTGAGGGTGATGCGAAGAGCAGCCTGCCCGCAAATCGTATCCGGCAGATGCCATCTGACCTATATCAATACGTCAAGACGCGGCGTATTGATGAGATCGTCGTTGCGATGGATGATCGTCGTGGTCAGCTACCCGTGCGTGAACTCCTAGAGTGCCGCTTGGAGAGCGTCGACATTACCGATGTGTTGAACTTTCTGGAGCGCGAGACCGGCAAGATCAACCTCGACTTGGTGCGGCCGAGTTGGCTGATCTTCGAAGCGGGTTTTCGCCGACAGTTGCCGCGACGTATCGCACAGCGCGTGTTTGACGTACTTTCCAGCTCGTTCGTGTTGTTGCTGGCATCGCCGATCATGGCGGTTACTGCGGCGCTGATCCTCCTTGAGGACGGGCGCCCGGTATTTTATCGGCAACGTCGGGTTGGCAAGAATAACGTGCCATTCAATGTACTGAAGTTTCGCAGCATGCGCACAGACGCTGAAGCGGGTGGCAAGGCCGTTTGGGCCAAGAAAGATGACGATCGCGTAACCCGCGTCGGCAAGGTCATTCGCAAATTGCGTATCGACGAGCTCCCACAACTGATCAACGTGCTGCGCGGCGAAATGAGTGTCGTAGGCCCGCGGCCGGAACGACCGGAGTTTGTTGACCGGCTGTCCGAAGACTTGCCGTATTACCTTGAGCGACATCGCGTCAATCCGGGCATTACCGGTTGGGCACAGCTGTGCTATCCCTACGGGTCGTCGGAGAAAGACGCTTTCGAGAAGTTGCAGTATGACTTGTATTACGTGAAGAACCGCACGCTGATTTTCGATTTTATGATCTTGCTGCAAACGGCCGAGGTCGTCTTGTGGCAAAAGGGCGCGCGCTAGCTACAACCAGCCATTGCGCTGTCTTGCAGGTATAGTAAGGCGCTATGGATCTCGTTTTGATTGGTTATTCGGTCGCCGCGCTAGCCTATATCGGACTTGCGGCGATCCTGATCTCTGCCCGCCGTTTCGCATGGCCATTCAACTACTTGCTAGTTAGTGCCCTGTTGTTGGCCGGTTGGGCCATTGCGCAGGCGGCGACCGCCGACACGCGAGTAACCTTCAATGGGATGATCGCTGTGGACGCGGTACATGCTTTCGCAATCTTGCTGTTCATGGGTCAAATCATTCAGCGCGGCGACCCGTCCGGTTGGCGACGCTGGTTCGGCTTGGCGCCTTGGGCATTAATTCCAATTGCCGGCGCCATTTACTGGCAGTCGCGCGGCGATAGTGAGCTCGATTTCCCCGCGGCGTTCTATTTTATTGTTGCTGTGTCTGTCGCTGGTTTGCTTGCGGCAGAGCAAATTATCCGCAATGCCGGCCCGGTCAAGCGGCGTGTCGCAGCGCTTTTGGCATTCTCCTTTGGCGCAGTATTCGTGTTTGATTTGTTTATCTATGCCAATGCCATTCTTGTCGGTGGTTTGGATACTCAGCTTTGGGCGGCGCGCGGTTTCGTCAATGCACTGGTCGTGCCGATCATACTGGTCGCGCTAAAGCGCGACCCCGACTGGCAGACAGGTTTCTTTGTATCGCGCCAGGTTGTTTTCTATTCCGCCAGCCTTATCGGAGTTGGCTTGTATATGCTGTTGGTCGCGTTTGGCGGTGCGCTGATGCAGCAAATGGGCGGTGAGTGGGGTGCTGCGCTGCGCGCGTTATTCTTTGTCGCGAGTATGCTGTTGCTCGTCCTCGTACTGTTCTCGCAACAGCTGCGACGACGCCTCAAAGTCTTTCTTACTACGCACTTTTACGCGAATCGCTACGATTATCGCGAGGAGTGGCTAAAGCTGATTCGGCGCCTCGCCCAGGACTCCCAGCGCGCGCCCATGCCGGAGCTGTGCCTTGATGCGCTCATGGATATTATCGACAGCGATGGCGGAGTCTTGTGGTTGCGCGGCACTGGCGCGGACGATGACTTCCTCAAAGCGGCCAACCTGGGTGAGGCACTCCCCGTTCCGGATCTGCCAACCGCGCACCACCTTTTGGACTTTATGCGTTCGACCGGCTGGATCGTTGACGGACGTGAGGCGCACACAACGCCGGAGCACTATCGCAATGCGTTCAATACCGCGACTGATCCTGTGGTCACCGAAGACAGGCTGTTCGTCCCATTCACGTTAGACGGTGAGCTCATCGGCGTAGCCAGCCTGCTTAGGCCGGTTGGCATGCCGGATATGAACTTCGAGGATCACGATTTGCTGCGCACTGTCGGCCAGCAACTGGCTGTGTTCCTGCAGCGTGACCGCAACAAAGAGCAGCTCGCGGAAGCACGCGAGTTCGAGGTCTTCAATCGCTTCACGGCGTTCATCATGCACGATCTCAAGAACCTGATCGCCCAGCAGTCGCTGGTCGTCGAGAACGCTGAGAAACACAAGTCAAATCCGGCGTTTGTCGACGATGCGATCAATACCATTGCAAACTCAGTCACACGAATGAACAAACTGCTCGCCCAACTGCAAAGCGACCGCGGGCAAGCGATGCGTCGGCCTGTTGGTTTGTCGACGCTATTGGAGCAGGTGACGACCGAAATGGCCATGCGCCCGCCGGCGCCAACGCTAAGTATTGTCGACGATGTTGAGGTGTCCGCCGACCCGGAACGTCTATCGGCTGTGCTTGGTCATCTTGTTCGAAATGCGCAAGAGGCTACGGACGGCGCGGGCGGGCAGGTGGTGATCACCTTGACGTCTACTGACTCGCAGGCCGTAATCGATATCGTGGACGATGGTACCGGTATGGACGCTACGTTTATCCGCGAACAGTTGTTCAAGCCATTCGAGTCCACAAAGGGCGCTAAAGGCATGGGCATTGGTGCCTATCAGGCGCGTGATTATGTCGAGCAGCTCGGTGGCAGCCTGCGTGTGAAGTCTAGTCCAGGCGAGGGCAGTCATTTCACGATCGAGTTACCGTGCATCTAACCTTCCAGCTCGAAAAATCCGATGTCTCTACGTATTGACCACTGATGGCCGGTTCGGACTTGGTTCACAGCTTGAACCGAGACGCATACCCTTCCGAAGTGGTCAAAATAGCCTACAATTGAGGGTTGTAATGGCCGGGACGAGCAGAGACATGAGACAGCCTCGGTTTGAGACGATTTCTTCCCAATTCTTATGCCATTGAGCGATAGCACAGTCGCGCGCGGCTGGCACTGGCCAGCGCCTATCTCAGTGCTCGCCGTTTTCCTGTTGTTTGCGGCGCTGGGCCTCGTGTTTCATGCGGATTCGATGTCCGTAGCTAGCCGCTGGTGGTTTGATGACAACTATTCGCACGGGGTGCTGCTGGTGCCTTTGACTGCATGGTTGATGATTACGGCCTGCTCGCGATTGGCACCACGGAGTCGTCCGGACGCGCTGGGGCTGCTAGGCGTTGTAGTGGTCAGCGCAGTGATGTTGGTTGCCGCCATGGCCGGCATTGCGCTTGTATTTCAGTTGCTTGCGCCTGTGCTCGTGCTGGCCGCGGTCATCGCGATCTATGGTCGCCAGAATCTGGCAACGTTGTTGTTTCCGGTATTGTTCTTGTATTTCTCAATCCCCGTTTGGGACGCGATTAATCCGTTGCTGCAAAGTCTGACCACGCAAGCCGTTGAGCGCATGATTTTTGTGACCGGGCTACCGGCACTCATCACAGGCAATTTTGTCACGGTGAGCGCAGGTGTATTCGAGATAGCCGAGGGCTGCAGCGGTTTGCGTTTCTTCATGATCAGTACGGCAGTCGGCGCGCTGTATGCTCACCTTTACTTGGCCGATTGGCGTAGCGGCGTGTTGTTCGTGGGATTTGCGATGTTGCTCGCTATCGTAGGCAATTGGGTTCGAGTTTACGTCATCATTCTGGTTGGCATCTGGCTTGGTATAGATCACGCTTTTGTGACCGATCATGGTTTTTTTGGCTGGTCCACATTTGCCGTGTCGATGCTCGTCCTGTTTGCTTGTGCTAGACGGTTTCGGCATGCACAAACCCGGTCCGTAACTGTTCCGCCGACTAGCAGATCGGTCCATTGGCTGGTGATGTCATCGCCGCTCGCGACTTTACTTGCGGTTGCGATGGCTGCTCGCGCTTTTGGCAGCTACGCGGCGGCAGGCCCGCTCTATGAGCTTGCCGAGACGCCAACACTCGTGCAGGACGTAAGACGCGATGGCGTGTGCGGCGACTGGCAGATCAAGATGGTGGGTGTGCAAACGGTGCGCCGTGGACTCATAACAAACGCAGGCCGGCAGTATTGCGTTGATATCGGTTGGTACCCTAACCAACGTCAGGGCAAAGAGCTAATCAACACGCGCAACCTTCTGGCGGCGAGCGAGCAATGGACACGCTTACACCAAACGGGAACCAGCGCGGCGCCGCCGGTGCGATGGCAACTGGTGCGCGCGGATAGTGGTGACGACTTGCTCGTTGCTTATCAATATCGCATTGGCAGCAGAATCGCGATGAGTGCGCGTGAAGCGAAACTGACGCAGCTACGAAACATGCTGGCGAGACGCAGCGATGCGCTGGTTGTCGCTGTTGCGCAGCAGTGCGATGCGCGGTGCCAGCAGTCACTTGCCGCAGGCAACCTACCCGACAGAATGCGTCACGTTGACCTTTTTGAGCCTGGCTACGCGCTGGTGAAACGCGCCGCCAATACTAATTGACAGAAACCACGACAAGGACATCGACAATGCAGTTGCTGAATCGCCGAAGCGGAGCCATGGCAATCCTCATGACGGCGCTCGTGATACTAACCGCCTGTCAGCCCAGTGCGGCCGATCGATTGTCGCGCGCTGAGAACCACCTTGCCAATGGCGACTATGCCGCGGCAATCCTTGAGTCACGCGGTGCGCTGCAGGATGAGCCAGCCAACTTGCGCGCTCGCATCGTGTTCGCCAATGCGTCGCGCTTGGCGGGTGACTATCGCACCGCGGCAGCTGAGTACGAGAGGGCTCGCCAACTGGGTCTCGATGACCCGGTACTACTGCGCCACTACGCTGACGTACTACTGATCGTGGGTCAACCGCAAGTAGTGGTCTCGCAGCTATCCGACGTATTGCGATCGGCGCCACGCAATGCGGATGCCTTGGCAACGCTCGCGCATGCCCTCACGCTAACGGATCAGTGGGATGATGCAGACATGCTGTACCAAGAAGCCCTAGCTATGGATGATGCCAATGCTCAGGTCTACGTGGGTCTGGCCACCCTGTCCGAGCGGCGAGGTCAGCAAACCGATGTGGCGCAGTGGCTTCGAAACGCGGACAGCAAAGTGCCAGGCAGTCCGCTTATTGCTTTGTACCGCGCCCAACGCAGCGCCGATAAGGATGCGCAGTTTGACTACCTCCTCGCCGCTTATAATAATCTGAAGGCGACCGATACACCGGCGTTGCGCGCGCAAATTCTACTTGCCCGCGTCGAAAACCACTTGCGTCGTGACGAGGTTGATCAAGCCAGTGCAATGCTAGCGGAGTACCGCGAGTCGAATCCGGGATCGCCGGAGTCGGTGTTCTTTGGGGCGCTGGTAGACTTCGAACGCGGCGATCTTGAACGCGCGAAAGCGGGTTTTTTACGTCTGAGCGAAGGTGTGGATGAGGGCACTCCGGCTGATCTTTTCCTGGGCAGTATCAACCTTCAGCAGGCCAACCTGCGTCAGGCCGAGGCCTACCTGAATAACGCGCTTCGCTATGACAGCGACAGCGTCCAAGCGCGAAAACTACTGGCCGAGACATTGTTGCAACTGGGGCGGTCACGCGATGCCCTTGAGATTCTCGCTGACTTGAACCAGAGCCAGTCAGACGACCCGCAGGTCCTCGCAATGCTGGGTCGCGCTTCCATCGCGAGCGGCGACGCGCAACAGAGTATTCAGTTCTTTGAGCGCAGCGCGGCGGCGTCGCCGGATGACCCCAGCCTGAAGCTTGCGACGGCTTATAGCTATCTTGCCGCTGGCGATACTGATGCCGCGTTGCAGTTGTTGGAGAATCTACCGGACAGTGGTGATGGCAGCTATCGCGCCGAGCTACTGCGCATGCTCGCCCACCTGGCGGCGCAGGATGAGCAAGCAGCCATTGCGGAAGCCGAGCGGGTAGTCGCCGAAAACCCGGATGATCCGGCTGCACTATCTCTGGCGGGTCAGCTCATGGTTAGTCTGGGCAACAACGCACCGGCACGCATGTATTACGAGCGTGCGCTCAGGATGGATGCCGGCTATATACCCGCCCGTTATGGTCTCGGCAGATTGAAAGCTGCTAACGACGATCTTGAGGGCGCTTATGCCGAGTTTTCGATGCTGCTTGATCAGAATCCCGGTTACTTCCCGGCAGTCGCGGCATTCGGCCGTGTGGCGCTGGACTTGGGGCGTGAGGATCAGGCGATCCTGCGCGTACGCAAAGCGATCGACGCGGCACCGGAAAGTCCCGCGCCACGCATCGTTCTTGCACAATACTACCTGCAGCAGGGCGACTACGAACGCGCGCGCGATGCCGCAGATGAAGGCTTAGCAATAGCGCCGGATAATCCGAACTTGCTGCGTGTTCGCGGCCAGGCCAGGAGCCGGTTGGGCTTGGATGAGTCGTCTCGCCGTGACATTCTTCGCGCAGCCGAGCTCTCTCCTGACAATCGCGACATGCAGTTTGAAAAGTCGCGTTTGCTGTTAGCAGAAGGTGACGTTGAACAGGCGCGCAAGACTTTAACGGATTTTCTTGCGCTGAAGCCAAATGACGTCGGCATCAAATTGTTTGCGGCCGACATCGACCTTCGTAGCGGCGCAATTGCCCGTGCCGAGCGTGCCGTTGAGTCGGTACTGGCGGACGAGCCGCAGAATCGCGCTGCGTTGATCATTCGTGGTGATGTGCATTCTCAACGCGGTGAATTGCAGGCCGCGCTGGCACGTTATGACGATGCTGCGGCGTTAGACGTGGACCGCCTGATTACGCTGCGCCGCTACGTTACGTTGAACCGCCTCGGTGATTCACGAGCGATGGCTGTACTCGAGGACTGGCTTGCCGCTAATCCGGGAGATACCGGTGTCGAGACGATCATTGCACAGAGACTGGATGTTAGTGGCGATAGCACGGCAGCAGTTGAACGCTACCAGGCCATCCTTGATCGTGGCGTGCAGTCCCCTGCGCAGCGCGCGATCGTGCTTAATAATCTGGCATGGCTGTACCACGCACAGGGTGATTCGCGCGCACTGCCTCTCGCGGAGCAGGCGCGCGAGCTTTTGCCGGAGTCCGGCGCGATTCTGGACACGCTGGGTTGGATCTTGTTCTCGTCCGGCGAGCAGGAGCGGTCGCTACCGTTATTGCGCGAAGCCGCGGAGCTCGAGCCCGGCAATCCGGATATTCAGTATCATCTGGCCGCCGCACTGGCAGCTTCTGGCGACAGGCAACAAGCACTGCGAATACTCGAGCGCACGTTGGCCCAAGGCAGCGGTTTTACGGAACGCGACGCCGCTGAGGCGTTGGTTGAGCAACTTCGTTGAAGCCGTGTTAGGTACCACGATGCAGGCAAATAGGGCCAACAATTACCTGGTCGCCAGCGCGGGGCGATGTGCGGAAGACTTTCAGCTCGCGAATCTGCGCAAGGTCTATACGGCGATTGGCAGGTGCATCGCGGATATCATTGAGGCTGATTCGGTGCGTCGTCGGGCGCGTGCTCAACGTCAGCGTCTCGTTGAAACGATCACTAAACTCATGACTATGCCGTACATCGTGCACACGCAATGTCAGATCGCCTTCGCTACCGGCGGCCGCGAATACGGTCAGAGCCAGGTAGTCAAACTCGCGCCAGTCTGTCATGGGGTCGGTCAGCGTCATGCCGGCGTATTGTTGTGAATCAAATGTCATTACAATCTGGCCAGGATCGCGCAAAGAAGGCGAGAAGCTGGCATGGTCGGGCCGATACAGTGGCGACATCCATTGCCAATGCGAGCTGGTTAAGCACGGTGCGGCAGCACGCTTCAGGCCCCATTGCAGCAACCAATACGACATGGGCGCAAGGCTCAGCGCTATCAGCAGCAACATCAGCCCGCGCTTCGCTGCACCAACGGGGTGAGTGGTCGCGAGCCGCGCAGCCGACAGGAACAACGCAATGCCGATGAGGTCTGAGAATCCGTCGCGCCAGTCAGGCTCACCCCCGAACACGAATTGGGAGAGCTCGGCTACGCCTGCGATGAGCAGGCAACCTATGACAGTGTTTAGCAAAGGTCGGCGGGTTCCGCGCATGAGGCGCAGCACAATCAGGCTCACGAGGCCAAACAATGGGATATGGCCAGCATTGCGCAGACCCCCCAAAACGACCGACGCACGGTTGCTGTCGATGGCATGGATGGCGACAACAGCGATCGCGATGCAGGCCAGCAGCAATGGCAATGCGCGCGTGTCGATCATGGGTCCGGAAGGGCTTGACATAACTGGGTGAAATTTAGGTGAAAATCAACGAGTTCTGGCTGTTTCTGAGAGCCTTTGGCATCATAATGCGGTTAACCGCAATTCAATACCAGCCTTCGGTAAGCCAAGGTTGGCTTGGCGGGCGCCGACCCAGACTCGCTTTTGGGCAGAGAGAATAACGCTATGAGAATCAAAGCTGTGCATTTTTTAAGTTTGGCGCTGATGGCGAGCGTCAGCTTGCTGACGGGTTGCGCAAGCGGAACATCGTTGCCGGCGGCCGTGCCGACCCCGCAAGGGCAAGCGCCAACTGAGGATGCGCTAAGCAAGTACCGTATCGGCCCGGGCGATCAGCTGGAGGTTTTCGTGTGGCGCAATCCGGAAATCTCGGCCACGGTGCCGGTGCGTCCGGACGGCAAGATCTCAACGCCGCTGGTTGAGGATATGGTCGCTGTCGGCAAGACTCCGTCGGAACTTGCACGCGATATCGAGAAGGTGCTGACGACGTACATCAAATCCCCTTCTGTGAATGTCATCGTCACTGACTTCCAGGGTGTGTTTGAAGGTCAGGTTCGCGTTGTCGGCCAGGCTGCCAACCCGCAGGCGATTCCCTATCGTGAAGGTATGACGATTCTCGATGTGATGATTGCAGTTGGCGGCCTCGGTGAGTTCGCCGCCGGCAACCGGGCGAAGCTGGTCAGAAATGTCGACGGGCAGACTGAAGAGTATCGCGTGCGATTGAATGACTTACTCAACAAGGGCCGGATCGATCAGAATGTTGCGATCCGCCCGGGCGATGTGATCATTATTCCGGAGGCATTGTTCTGATGGCACTCTTGGTAGGTGGGGGTCACTAGGTCATGCGCGAGCAGATTGAATTTGTCGTTGCTGAGCTGCGCGGCATGTGGCGTTTCCGTGTGATTGCGATAGCTGCTGCATGGTTCGCCTGCGTTGCCGGCTGGCTGTTTGTGTTGGGGCTGCCGGATACCTACCAGGCGAGAGCGCAAGTGTATGTCGATACGACATCCCAGCTGCGCGATGTCATTGAGGATCTGACGGTGGAAACGGATGTCAGCGACCGTCTTAGCCTGGTCACAAAAGCACTGCTTGGTCAGCAGCAGCTTGAAGACGTCGTGCTGAATACGGATTTGAACCTTCGCACAACGGCCACCTACCGAATCGGCGATATCGTTGCGGATCTGCGCAAGCGCGTGCGAATACTGAATGATCGGCGCACGGACCCGAACCTGTACACCTTGAGTTACTCGGACGGCGATCCCGTTATGGCCAAGACAGTCGTTGAAACGTTGCTCAACAATTTCGTCGAGAAGTCTTTGGGCGCCAATCGTGAGGGTAGTGAAAACGCCCAGCGTTTCTTGCGTGAACAACTCAATCAGTTAGAGATGGAGCTGGTTGAAGCGGAGCAGCGCTTGGCTGACTTTAAACGCGCTAACATTGGCCGGATGCCGGAAGAAGGCAGCGACTACTACACGCGCTTGCAGAACGAAATGACGGCGCGCGATGACCTGAGGTCCGAGCTTAGTTTGTTGCGCCGCAAGCGGGCCGCCCTTGATGCGCAGCTCGCCGGGGAGACCCCCATTGTTCAGGCAAGTGCAGAGACAGGCCCAATAGCGGATATCGATGCTCGGCTTAACACGAACCGTCAAAAACTCGAAGAGCTGTCGCTACGCTTTACGGACCTACACCCGGATGTTGTGCAGACGAAATCGGTCATTGCCGAGCTGGAACGGCGCCGCGAGGATACGCTGGCCGAACTTGCCAGCGGGCCAGGTGCCGCCGCTTCCGATAACCCGGTCTACCAGAGCATCAAGATCGAGCTAAACACGATCGACGTGGAGATTGCCGCCGCCGCAGAGAAAGAGGCTGCAGCAACGCGGCGCATCGCAGGGTTACAGGATTTAGTCGATGTCCTGCCAGAGGTTGAGGCTGAGTTGCAGCGTCTGAACCGCGATTATGGCGTCAAGCAGGAGCAGTTTACAGAACTCAGTAAACGACTCGAGGTGGCGGAGCTGTCCGATTCGGCTGAGCAGAGCGAAGACGTCAGGTTCCAGGTCATTAACCCGCCGCAGGTACCGGAAAAACCAGACTCGCCGAATCGGCCGCTGTTGTTGGCTGGTGTGTTGCTGGCGGGGCTGGGCGCTGGCGGCGGTATCGCCTTTCTGATTAGTCAACTGCGACCGGTGTTTCATCACACCAGCGCACTGAGCGCGCGTGTTGGCGTGCCGGTACTCGGCAGCGTGTCGTTGATCGTCAGTGACGAGCGACGCAAACAGCGCATCTCACAAGTCGTCATTTTTGGAAGTGGTATTGCGATGCTGGTCGTCGCGTTTTTCGCTGTCGTCATATTCCGTGAGCAGGGTGTAGACCTTGTGCGCGGCGTTATCGCTACCTAGCTGACTGGGAATCGATCGCCATGAGCAAAATTCATAACGCACTCAAGCGTATCCGTGATGCGAAGGCCGGGCAGTCGACGCCGCCATCGCGACAAGAGGCACTGGGGCAGGATTTCACCGAAGCGCCCGTCGCGCTGGATGAAACAGCCCGGATCAAAATTCCGGTGGCCGAGCCTGTGCATGATGACACGATCGCGCGCTTGTCGACGCGTCCATCATTGACGGATAGTGGCGGTCAAGACGTTGAGGAACGCTTTGTTGAAGTCGATCGCGATAGACTTAGGGAGGCTGGCTTGCTTGCGCCGGAGTCTCAGTCGCGCATGCTCGCTGATCAATACCGATTGATCAAACGTCCGCTGTTGGATAACGCAGTTGGCAAGAATGCATCCATTGTCGAAGATGGCAACCTGATCATGATCTCGAGCGCTTTGTCCGGTGACGGCAAGACGTTTACTTGCATCAACCTGGCGCTCAGTATGGCCAGCGAAAAGGACATGACGATCCTGTTAGTTGATGCAGATGTCGCCAAGCCACACATTAGCCGGATATTCGGCGTCTCGAAGCAACCAGGCTTGATTGACCTGTTGCTCGATGAATCGCTGACACTCGATGATGTGATTCTGAAGACCGACGTACCGGGCCTTCGCCTCTTGCCGTCTGGGCAGATCCATGATCAGGCGACCGAATTGCTAGCCAGCAAGCGAATGCGATCATTGGTGCAGCAACTGTCGAAACGCTATGCAAACCGCGCGGTGGTATTCGATTCGCCACCACTACTCGTGACGCCGGAGGCGCGCGTACTGGGTTCACATATGGGCCAGATTGCCATGGTTGTCTGCGCCGGTAAGACGCCGCAACAGGCGGTACTGGATGCGGTCGCGTGTATTGACGAGAGCAAGGCTATGAACCTGATTCTTAATCAAAGCTTGGCGTCCGGGCTGGGTGCAAGCGAGTACGGTTATGGCTATGGTTATGGGTATGGCCATGCCGAGGCGGCTGCTGACTGACCAATGCGGCTACAGCCGCAGGGATGCAAGAGAATGAATAGAACAATAAAAACGAAGACGTTAGCCGCGGGTCTAATCCTCGCCATGGCCAGCTTGCCGGCCGTCTCTGAGACCACACTGGACTATCAACTCGAGACCGGCGTTGCACATACGAACAACATCAATCGCGGCCCTGTAGATGGTGCAGACGAGACTGTTGGGATCATCGGCGGTGAGCTCGATTGGACAGTCGATACGCGGCGAGCCGACGGGCTCATCGATGCTACGCTTGAACATCGCATCTTCAGTAACGACACCAATGACGATGAGACACTGCTGTCGCTTAACGGCGAGTTTGACTTCGAGTTGATTGATCGTTTACTGAGCTGGCAGGTTACCGACAACTTTGGTCAGGTGTTGCAGGACGTCTTCGCGCCTGACAATCCGCAAAACCGGGAGAACGTGAATGTATTCTCGACAGGACCAGTTGTTAGCCTGCCCCTAAATTCAACCAACCAAATCCAGTTCGTTGCTGCCTATCGCGACGTCAGCTTCGAGGAGTCACCGCAAGATAACGACTCGCTGTCCGGCCAGCTTTCGTACCAGCGTTCGATCAGCGAGACCCGCACTATTTCGCTTAACCTATCTTCGCAAGCGTTGGACTTTGATCGGGCGATCGATCCGGATTTTGATCGGCACTCGGCTACCGTCAGCTTCAATAGTCGAACGTCGCGATCGAATCTCGAGATTGAGGTTGGTTCCAATACGGTAGATTTCGGGAGCGATCGTGAGGAGAGCGACGGTGCCTTGTTCCGCCTGAATTTCACCCGAAATCTGACATCTAGACTCAGCCTGACACTTGGTGCTGATCAAGAGCTCTCTGACACTGGCCAGCTGTTCGGTCAATTCCTGAATACGCGGACCCCAAACTTGTTTGGTGAAAACACCGCGGATGTTGAGGCTGAAGCCGACGCGTTGGAGCAGCGGGGAGCGAACATAGGCTTGTCTGCTCAGCAACGAAACGGCAGTGTCTTCGCGAACATCCGTTACCTCGATGTGGATTTCCAGTCCAGTGATGACCAGGACCGCGAAGGTCTGACCTTCTCAGCTGGCATCAACCGGGAATTTGCGGGCGGCTGGCGAGTTGGGCTTAATGCTAATCTAAACGCACAGGACTTTGTCGATGGGCGTGAGGATGACAATCTGCTTGTCAGTCTGAACGTAACCCGGCAGTTGACGCGTACGTTGGCCCTTGATGCGCGGCTGACCCACACGGAGCGTGACAGCACGGATACGCTGTTCTCTTTTGACGAAGACGCGCTTCGCGTTACCTTGCTTTGGCAGCCACAGCGCACACGGAGCCGTCGATGAGTAAGCTGCTGAACGCCATTACTGTCGATGTAGAGGACTACTACCAAGTCTCTGCATTTGCCGCTGCTGTCAATCGTAAGGATTGGTCAGACAAACCGTCGCGTGTGGTCGCCAATACACAACGCTTGATTGACCTATTCGCAGAGTTTGAGGTTAACGGCACCTTCTTCACACTGGGCTGGGTTGCTGAGCGGCATCCTGAGCTGGTTCAGCGTATCCATGCAGCGGGTCATGAAGTGGCTTGTCATGGATACAGCCACAAATTGATTTTTGAGCAAAGCGCAGTTGAGTTCCGTGAGGAGACGTTTCGGGCTAAGAAGCTACTCGAAGACGCCGCTGGCGTTGCAGTAAACGGCTATCGTGCCGCCAGTTATTCGATTACACGGAAGTCGCTGTGGGCGCTTGATACGTTGGTTGAGGCAGGTTTCAAATACGACTCAAGCATTTTCCCTGTGCATCATGATCGCTATGGGATCCCGAATTCGCCGCGTCACCCGTATAGTTTGCAGGCCCCGAATGGCGGGAGCATTATTGAGTTCCCGATCACGACCTCGCGCGTTGCGGGTGTCAAGATTCCGGTTGCCGGTGGCGGCTATTTTCGACTATTTCCGTATTGGTTGACTAGGATGGGCCTCGCAAGGGTCAATCGCGTCGAGCAACGGCCGTTCGTGTTCTACCTGCATCCGTGGGAGGTGGACCCTGGTCAGCCGCGCATCGACGCCAGCTGGTTCTCGCGCTTCAGACACTACAACAATCTCGACAAATGCGAACCAAGATTGCGCCAATTGCTTAGCGATTTCCCAATGGCTCGGATGGACGATGTTTTGGCGAGTGTTGACTTGGCGCAAACACCATTGCAGCTCAGCCCGGCCTGAACCTGAGGCCAGTAGTGCAGGTAACCACTGACACCCAAGCGCGACCTGACGCGGATTGGGACCTCTATGTAGCAAGTCACCTTGGCGCAAGTCATTACCATGCCAGTGGGTGGCGCGAGTTGATCTGGCAGCAGTTCGGACAACGAAGCTATTCGCTCAAGGCACAGGATAGCTCGGGAGAGATCCAGGGCGTCCTGCCGCTGGTTCGCCTGACGAGCAGGTTGTTCGGCGATTTCATGGTGTCAATGCCATATCTGAACTATGGCGGGCTGCTGGCCAATAATGACGCCGCGCGGGACGCGCTGATTGAGGCGATGCGTGCACTTGGTAATGAGTCCGGCGTTTCGCACATCGAGCTGCGACACACGGTTGCCGAGATGGGCGGGCTTCCGGCGCGTGAAGACAAAGTGGCGATGGTTCTGGAGTTGCCTGAGAGCATTGATGCACTGGGCAAGGCTATCGGCAGCAAGCGTCGCTCGCAGGTGCGTCGTCCGTTGCGAGAAGATCCCGAGATTCGGGTTGGTGGCGGCGAACTCGTGCCACTGTTCTACCAAGTATTCGCCCGCAATATGCGTGATCTTGGGACGCCCGTGTATTGCCAGTCATTCTTCACTGCTATATGCGAGATGTTCCCAAACGACACGAAGATTGTCGCTATTACGATCGCGGGGCAGCCAGCTGCCGCAGCTTTTCTGATCGGGCATCGCGGTCAGCTGGAGATTCCATGGGCGTCAACGGTGCGCGACTACAACCGAATTTCGATCAACATGCTGCTGTATTGGGAGGTGCTACGGTTTGCGATCGAAGCTGGCTATCAGCATTTCGATTTTGGCCGGTCAACGGTTGATGCAGGCACGTATCGTTTCAAGAAACAGTGGGGCGCGGAACCGCGGCCGTTGTATTGGCATTACTGGTTGCGTGATGGCGGCGAGCTACCGCAGCTGAACCCGAGAAACACCAAGTACCAGCTGGCGATTAAGGCCTGGCAGAAGCTGCCCTTGCCTGTGGCTAACTTTTTGGGTCCGCGCATCGTGCGCAACCTGCCCTGAGCTATGAGGTGTTGATTGAGCGTCTCGCATACTATTGACCTGCTGGGAGCGCCGCTGAAGCCGGTCACTAAACTTGCGGAGACTAATTCCGGCGATGACGGCGTGTGTTCGCCGCGATGAGTCGGACGTCAACGCTTTCAGTCGTGCATTTGGCATCGGGTGACCTGTGGGCCGGGGCCGAGGTGCAGCTGTACCAGCTTGCGACCGAGCTCGATCTATTGCCAGACATTGACGTTTCCGCAGTGCTCATGAACGAGGGATTGCTAGCCGAGCGACTGCGTGCTGCCGGTATTCGGGTAACCGTGTTGCCGGAGGGCGAGTTATCTTCGTGGCAAATTCTGCAGTCGCTAGTGACCCTCCTCAAGGCGACGCGGCCAGCGATTCTCCATACCCATCGCCAGAAAGAGAATGTGCTCGGCAGTCTGGCGGCAAAGTTTGCACGTGTCCCGTTTAGCTTACGCACCGTTCACGGCGCTCCGGAGTTCGGTGCCAGTGGTTTACGTCGGCGCGTTAATCAGTGGCTCGATCGCGCGAGTGCGATCTTGTTGCAGGACGCCGTCGTCATGGTTACACAAGAGTTGCTAACACAGGTTGGTCGCAATTACCCGGCGGCCAAATGTCATGTCATTGCCAACGGTGTTGCCGAGCCGCGACCAGCGACGGGTGCTGAACAACCCTATTTTCGCCGCGCGGGCAAGTTCAACCTGTGCTTTGCCGGCCGATTGGTGCCGGTCAAGCGCATCGATGTCTATGCGGATATTGCGAGAGCGATGAACGCGCGGTCCGATGACAGATTTCACTTTCATGTGTTCGGAGAGGGGCCGCTGGAGCATGAGCTTCGCGCTCAATTACAGCGTGACGGCATCGAGGATCGGGTGAGCGTCTGGGGTTTTGTCGATGATATGCCTTCTGCACTGGCGCAAATGGATGCATTGGTGATGACTTCAGACCACGAAGGCTTACCCATGATCATGCTCGAGGCAATGGCGCTTGGGGTTGCCGTTGTGGCGCATGACGTCGGCGGCATGACCGAGGTGCTGGACAACGGTCGTTGTGGAACACTGGTGCGCGAGCACACTGGCGATGCCTTTGCCAATGCGATTGTGCGAGCGCACGATGGTGGCGAGCTGGCACGAAACGCTGCGCGCGCCGCTGCGCGATATCGGGCTAGTTACACAGCATCAGAATGCGCCGCTCAGTACACAGTATTGTATCGCCAACTAGCCGGTTAGTTCTCGATATCTCACAGGGCGCGCCGCATTTCGTAGTTGTGCTTGCTAGAGCCAGCCTGAAAGCCGCGCTCGAAACGCCCTTGGCGTCGCAGCGTTTCCCTGATGGACACCAATCCGGTGGAGTAGGTGGCGAGGTGTCGACGGCGTGTTCCAGCCGCCTTGGGTTGTTACTGCCGCTGCGTAAAGCTGGGCCGCCTCACCAACAGCGGCTGGACAATGATCGCCATTGGGGTAGCAAAACAGGCTGACGGCTTTGCCGAGGTTGTCGGCGATTTGTCGTCGCGATTCGGATAGCTGGCGCCAACGTAGTTGCGGGTCCAGGCTTTCGGTGAGTCGCGTGTGATCAAGTGTATGCGAGCCAAACTCAATGAGCCCACCTGCCTGCATTTCGCGCGCTTCTTGCCAAGACAGAATGGCACGCGGCTGATCCGTAACTGCATCACCGAGTGAGGCCAACATTGCTGTCGAGCGTGCTCGTAATGTCTGATCGTCGAGATGCCTTTTCGCGGCGACGATTGCGGCGTCGCGGGACTCAGCGTCGGCAGCGCAAACTACTGCTGGATGAAGCTCTGGCAACCAGTGAAAAGGCTCTTGTTGCCAGATGCTCTTGTCTTGGTCTTGTGCCAGCCGAATCGAAGTCGCCAGTTGCTCCGGCCAGTAGTTTCCGTCGCCGTCCATCATCTCTGAGACAAGGAAGATGGTTGCCGGTAAATTCCTCACCGCCAATGCCGGCAACGCGAATTCAAGATTGTCGCGCCAGCCATCGTCAAAAGTGATCGCGGCTGCTCGCCGGGGGACTGGCTCTCCGGCATCAACCTGCCGAACCCACTCCGCGAGCGATACTACATCGAAGTGTTGCTGCAAAACATCCATGTGCATTGCAAATGTTTCTGGGTGCACAATCATACCCGGCTGTTCGTCCTGGTAGCGCGCGTCGTCCGCGGGCAGGACGCGGTGGTACATGAGGATCACCAATGACGTGCCCCGCGCCGGCCAACGATGTGGGCCAAAGCTGGATGCTATGGTTTGCAGCGTGTTTTTCAATAACCGCTTGCTCATGAAGCAATGCCCCTTTTGCAAGAAATGCGAATGGCCGAGTGACGGTAGGCGCTGCAACACTATTGGTCAAGCACTTTCCCTGTCTATGAACGTGTCGAATCCGGCAGTTTTTCTGCGCTCATTTGTATTGGCTCTTAGGCCAAGCGGCTATCTACAAAACGGTCACCTTCATATGTCATCAGTTCATCAACCGAACACGTTCTACAGTAGCCTTTCACGGCAAGACAATCACCGTGCAGCCCAATACGACAGACTAACCGCGATCAGTCATCGTTGAGGGCGTCACAAAAGGATTGGGATTACGCAAACCGATTATTTAAGCTCATTCGAGCACCGCGTCCGCATTGGATATTATGAAAAAGAACCTCATGCAGGTGATGAGCTTCAGCGGTAGGAGACACAGGTTCCGATGCTCACGACGTTGTCGCCGCGGACCTGCGCATTCATAAACAAGCCGCTTCATGGGCCGTCTTGCCATGGTGATGGCGTAGATCCCAGGGGCCACCTCGATCTTGCCATCAAGATCCTCAAGTATGCAGTCGTCGTTTTCCGAATGCGTGAGCAACGTGCGTGCCAATACGTGGCTGCATAGCATGTGCAGCTTTCTGCAAGTCTCGGCTAGCTCGGCCTCCCTGCACTGCAGCGTATCGGCAGCAACAAAAAAACATCGCGCTAACGTTCAGCTGTGAGCCAGGGCATGCGGAGCGTGCAGAATCAGCGACAGTTGGAACATGCTTCTGGGTCGATGCGTTGCGTTTCGTCTGGGCCGTTCTTGTGGGTATGGGCCTAATCTCCGCTCCAGTTCATACGCTACTGCCCCGTGCGTGTTTCGAACCAAGCGCTAGCGCCTAACGCGTTGCGCAGACGTTCCGCGATCGGACCGGAATTCGCGCGATTCCCGCGGAACCCGTCACGGCCCGATTTTTCATAATGTAACCGATTATCGTTCGTTGGCATCCTAAAGTGTTGGATTGTTGTCTAACTGATTGTTTTTTTTGAGCGTCTATGCAGCGCCGCGGCTTTGCGGTGTGGCAGCCATTGGCACAGGTGGGATATTTGCCTATAGTCAAGACAGTACCTATCCGATAGAACAACGATAAAAACCGATAAGAAAAACAAAAAGTGAGGTATGACATGAACGTCAATCGCGCCGCCGCAGTCCTCTTCTTGATGCTCGCATCGTTGGCATTACCTCAGGCAGCCACTGCCGAATACAACTACGAATACTACGAGGGTAACTGGAACCTGTTACCCGATTTCGATGCGCTAGCGCCTCTCGAGACTGGCAGTGTTGATGACTTCGACTTATCTGTACGAAATCGTGACTCGCAATATGCGATTCGATTTACAGGCACCGTCACGGCAGCAGCGGACGCCGACTACACGTTCTACACCAGCTCGGACGACGGCTCGCAATTGCTCGTCAATGGCAACGTGGTTGTCGACAACGATGGCTTGCACGGTGTCGTTCAGCAAAGCGGTACAATCAACCTGGAGGCGGGGACACATACGCTCGTTGTCACGTTCTTCCAGCAAGGCGGCGGCCAAGCACTCAGCGTTAGCTGGAGTGGCAATGGGCAGGGCCAACAGGAGATCCCGTCCGATGGCGTGATTGGCGTGCCACCTGATCTGTCCAGTGTGGGTTCATGGGGGCCGGTGTTGCCCTGGCCTCACGTTGCGGTATCTGCGGCGAATCTGCCTGATGGCCGTATCCTTACCTGGTCCGGCTCGGAGCGCGATACCTGGCCACGGACGGAACAAACCTACAGCGCCACATGGGACCCGGAAACCGGTGAGTTTGTTGAGGTGTTCCATGACGGTCACAACATGTTTTGCGCCCATCTTGCCATGGCGGAAGACGGGCGCGTGTTTGTCAATGGCGGGCGCAATCAGACCAACAGCCCGTGGACCAGTCTGTTCGACTATCGCGACAACTCGTGGGAACAAATCGAGAACATGACGTCGGGCGGCCGTTGGTACCCAACCACCCTGGCGCTGTCCGATGGCGACATGTTCACTGCGATTGGCACGGCAACGAATCCGCGTAATCCGGATCGCTGGGATCCGGTCAGCGGCTGGCAAATTCAAAACGGCATCGACTTCAATGCGATGGTTCTGGATGACTATTTCTCGACCGGTTCTCATGGGGAGAGCCGTTGGTGGCCGCTCTTGCATGTGGCGCCTAACGGCAAGATTTTTCACTCAGGCCCTACGCCCCAAATGCACTGGATTAACACAGCTGGCAACGGTAGCTTCGAGCCTGTAGGGGACACGTTTACAGATTGGTACCACAAGCACGGTACGACCATCATGTACGATGAAGGCAAGCTGTTGACGGCCGGCGGCTGGGTGGCCGGAAATAGTATTGCGAGTACCAATCAGGCATTTGTCGTCGACCTGAACGGTGCGACACCGTTGGTCGAGTTGACCGAGCCAATGGCGCACGCGCGCAAGTTTCATAACGGTGTCATGTTGCCGAACGGCGAAGTACTAGTCGTTGGTGGGAATACGTCAGGGCGCAAGTTCAGCGATGCTGGCGCAGTCATGGTGACAGAGATTTGGAACCCCGAGTCGGGCACGTGGCGCGAGGGCGCGGCGATGACTATTCCGCGCAATTATCACTCAGTCGCACTGTTGCTTAACGATGGCCGTGTACTTGCTGCGGGTAGTGGTTACAACGCCAATAACGTACCGGCCTCGACGCATCAGGATGGCCAGGTCTACTCGCCCCCTTATCTATTTAATGCCGATGGCACGCTTGCGGCGCGACCGAGCATCCAGACTGGGCCCGGTATTGTCGAAACCGGCGCTACGTTCAATGTCACGACCAACGAAGATATCGCCTATTTCAGCTTGATCAAGATGTCATCAACGACGCATGGTATGAATACCGATGTGCGTTATCTGCGACCTCAGTTTGCGGCTGCTGGTGCAAATAGCTTTGATGTGACGCTGCATGCCAACCCCAATGTGGCAACGCCTGGCTATTGGATGCTGTTTGCGGTAAATGCGCAGGGCACACCGTCCGAGGCGCAGGTCATTCGTATCTCGGCCGTCGACACGCGATTGGAGAATCGGGCACTGCAGGGCGTGGTCGCGCAATCGTCGACTGCTACCGATCCGGTGAGTCGGGATGCGGCGCTCGCCATTGATGGCGACCTTTCCGGTGCATTGGAGAACGGTTCTATCGCCCAGACGACGGTGCAGCAGGATCCGTGGTGGGAGATTGATCTGGGCCAGTCCTTCGCTGTAGATACCGTTCGTCTCTGGAATAGGACAGACTGCTGTGGCGATTCGCTCAGTGACTTCTATGTCCTTGTATCCGAGCAGCCGTTTGTATCGTCGGATCTAGCGCAAGTGCTTGCACAAGCCGGCGTGGACAGCACATATCATGCCGGCGCGGCGGGTCGCCAAACGGATTTGTCGATCGCTGCGAACGCGCGTTATGTGCGGATCCAACGTGCCGGAAACGGTGCGCTGAGTATTGCAGAAGTGCAGATATTTGCCGACGAGGCGCCATTGC